>JBKPPU010000026.1:0-24087 GCA_046733695.1 Acidobacteriota bacterium | reverse complement strand
CGCGCGAGAGTCGAGAACGCGGAGAGCGCTCCAAACTGCGGTTGATAGAACATGTTGTTGAACTTCGCCGGACCACCACCGAACGGGCAAGTAGTGCAGTCAGGACTGTCGTCCCAGAGCAACTGCAGGAATGTCCAGTCCGAAACACCACCACCATTGAACGGCGCCGCCTTTGGTGCGATGAACGCGTACGCGGCCTGCGTCGGAGTCAGGCTCAGGTCCTCCCACCATGCCGGCATGTTGGGGAAGAGGTTGTTGAAGAACGCGATCTCGGGAACCTCGGTCGGCAGCCGGTTTTGATTCCGGAAATCTACCAGCATGTTCATTGCCTGATAGAACGTCATGCCTGACTGCGGATCCCTGATGTTGTTGAGCTGCATGATGTCGCGCGTTGCGAGCAGCTTACGTGCGAAGCGTCCTACATAACTCGCCTCGAACGACAATCCCTTGCCGATCTCACGACCGTAGGAGAAGTTGAAGCTGTAGTTGTAGGGCGTGGTTATTCCCTGGTCCAACGACGACTCGATGCGTTGTTCCTCATCCGCTGGAACCGTCAACGGGAAGGCCAGCGTCGTCGGGATCGGACCACTCGCGTTCGGGAAATCAAGCGCACGCACGTTCGGATTAAGACCGGTAAACTCCGGTCCCAGCGCGCCTTCAACCACATCGAAAGTGTTTGCGTTGATGTTACGGGCGGAAGTGAAGCCCGCGAGGTTGTTGAGATCGAAATTGACCGCGAGTGCGCTGCCGATACGATCGTACGTCATGCGGAAACCACCGCGCACAACACTCTTGCCATTGCGTCCGAAGATCTTGCCGAAGGTGTTATCGCCAAAGTCAGGTGACCATGCAAACGCAACTGACGGCGCCCAGTTGTTCCAATCCTGCTTGTAATAACCCGGCGCATTGTTAGCCTTGCCGCCGAGAATGAACGAGATCGGATCGGTGAAGGGAACGCCGTTGTTCGAACTCGCGACTCGCTGGTTGAAGTAGTCGGTCAGGTTCACGTTCGGCACGACCTGAATGCCGTTCCGTTCGTAGACCGGAGTCGACGTAGACCAGCGGATGCCGTAGTTCAGAGTGAAATTCGGACGCATGCGCCACGAATCCTGGAAGTAGCCCTCGTATTCTTCAGTCGCGAATGAACGATCCGTGGGCGTACCGACGGATTGCAGTTGTCCACTCGCGTCGTAAACGAGATTGGCGTGGTATTCGGAGTAACGACCAATCACCGATGCGAGGGCGTCGCGCAGATCGGTTTGACTTTGGAAATCGCCAAACGGGTCTGTGAGCACTTCGCCCGATGCGTTGTAGTACGACGGATTGATAATCGCCTCGTCGAATGACGCGCCCAGCGAATTCCGATTGTTGCGTATCAGACGAACGTTGCCGCCGAATCCAAAGGTGTGATTCCCGCGCACCCAGGAAACATCGTCCACGAAATTGTGAACCGGCGTTGTGCGACGCAGCGTGCGTTGGAACGATGACGGCGAAAAGATGAAACGGAAGTTAACGCGGTTCGCTTCCGAGTCGCCGTTCTGTGTGAATGCGGAGCGCGTGAAACCGTAATTGAGACGGTTGACGATCGCGTTATTCACCGTCCAGATGTGGCCGATCGCGAGTCCTTTCGGATGATTCCAGGTGGTGAGCGGCGGAGTGTCGGGGAAGCACTGAATATTGTCGCCCGGCGTGCTGCAATCCGACGAGAAATAAACAGCGCGTGTGACTGTGTCGTTCTGATAATTGCCACGAACGAATAGCGTCTGGCTGCTCGTTAGATTGAAGTCTAAGCGGGCGATGTAGGTGTTCAGTTCGGTCGGCGTCCGCGCGTTAAAGCGAAAGCCGCCGGTATTCAATCCGTCGCCGACAGTCGTGTCGTTCGCCGGATAGCGCTGCGCCGCAGTTGCGAGCGCCGCGAGTGCTTGCGGGTTTATTCCCGGGCCGCTATCGCCGTTGAATGATTGGTATGCCGACTGGATCTCTGCGGGGGTAAGACAGTTCACGCCTGCCGGAGTGCCGGCCGGACAGCCCGGATCGCTTGCGCCACTTTCCGTGCGGAAGCGCACCGTGCCCTGGCCGAGCGTCGGGAGGGGAACTTCACGCACGACCGACGTCGCAGTCGCTTCGCGAAATCCCTCGTAGTTAAAGAAGAAGAAAGCGCGATCTTTCTTTATTGGACCACCGACCGAACCGCCGAAGATGTTTCTCAACAACTGCGGGCGATCGACGCCGGCGGCGTTATTAAAGAAGTCGTTTGCAGTCGTAACGGTGTTGCGATGTGTTTCGAACAGCGAGCCGTGCCATTGATTGGATCCGGATCGCGTCACGAGTGAAACTTGCGCGCCGGATGAACGACCCTGCTCGGCGTTCGGGTTTGTCGTCGTCACGCGAAATTCCTGCAACGAGTCGCGCGTCACTCTCAACACGCTTGCAAATGCCTCGTCGGTGATCACGTCGAGGCCGTCCTGCTGCTCGTTCACGTCGACGCCGTCGAGCGTGATGTTCGATTGATCGGCACGACCGCCATTCACGAAACCAGCGCGACTGACACCGGGTTGCAGCGACAACAGACCAACCACGTTGTTCGCATTCAGCGGCAATTCAACGATGCGCTTGCGCTCGAATGAATTACCAATTGTGGCGTCGCTGGTGTTGATTGCCGCATCTGCGGTTGACGTGACGTCGACTGTTTCAGAAACAGCACCGATTTCCAGTTGCACGTCTCTGACTGTGGGTGTGTCGACGAGTGCGACGAGACCTGAAGCTGAAGCCGTCTTGAAACCTGTGGCAGCAACTTCGAGCCGGTACGTGCCCGGCGGGATTGCATTGAAGACGTAAGCGCCGTCCTGATTCGTTTGTTGTGTGCGCGCAAAGTTGCGTGCGGGATCGGTGAGCGTAACAGTTGCACCGCTCACGAGATTGCCCTGGGGATCTTTCACTGTGCCGCGAACAGTAGTGCCGCCTGCCTGAGCAAAACTGGTTACCGCGAACAGCGTTATCACTAGCAATGAAGCTAGAGAAAGACTTCCAATTCTAAGTTTGCTCATAAACAAATCTCCCTGATTCCTTACTCTTGGTCGGGCTTTCATTCGTTGGATTTTTCAACGCATTGATGGATAGATTTATTGGGGAGAAACGCGTGTTGTGAAGATGCAGATATTGTTCCAATCGCAAAATCGCAGTAATTAAGTTTGACGCGGAAGTGGTATCCAGAGATCGAGTCCAAAAACTCAATAGTGTTGCCGATTTTGAACTGCGAAGTTTTGGACCGTTTTGCAACGAATCAGATCGTCCACAGATTACACAGATATTTTTGAAAGAATCTGCGTAATCTGTGGATTAGAATAGCCGTGACCATGAACCCGATAGATATTCTGCTCGTGATCGTGATCCTATTGAGCGTGCTCAACGGGTATCGGCGCGGCTTTATTCATGGTGTGCTGGATCTTGCAGGCTGGGTGCTGAGTCTTATCGCGGGGTTGCGTTATTCCCAGCCGCTCGCGCAGTGGCTTGGACCACGCATTGACGTGTGGTCGGAAGTTTGGGATCAGCCGATTGCATTTGTGCTCATAGCGGTGCTGGTCGGAATCGGCGTTCAGATTATCGGCTACCTGCTGCTGAGCCGTTTGCCCGAGGACATTCAGGAGCGGCGCGTCAACCAACTGTTTGGCGTCGTGCCGGGTTTTGTAAACGGATTGATTGTCGTCGCGATCCTGTCGGCTCTGCTGCTCGCCATTCCGTTGAATGAAGGATTGAGCGAGCGCACACGTGACAGTGCCCTCGTGAATCGTCTGGCCGTTTACGCTGAGCGACTCGAAGGGCAGTTACGACCCGTCTTCGGCGATGCAATTGCGCGCACGATGAATCTGCTGACGATTCGTCCGGATTCGAATGAGCGCGTAACGCTTCCATTCAAAGTTGAAAACACGCGGCCTCGTCCTGATCTCGAGAAACAAATGTTGGACCTTGTGAATCAGGAGCGAGTGGCGGCGGGATTGTCTCCACTGCAAGCAGATCCTGAGTTGACAGAAGTTGCGCGAAAGCATTCGGCGGACATGTTTGCGCGCGGCTACTTCGCGCACGACACTCCGGAAGGACTTTCTCCTTTTGATCGTATGAAGGCCGCGAACGTTCGCTTCATCACCGCGGGTGAGAATCTCGCCCTGGCACCCACGATCCCGGTGGCCCACACCGGCTTAATGAACTCTCCCGGACATCGGGCGAATATTCTGCGCCGCGAATTCGGGCGCGTGGGGATTGGTGTGATGGATGGCGGGATGCGCGGATTGATGGTGAGTCAGGAATTCCGGAATTAATTTCACAGGATTACTAAGATTTGCAAGATGAACAAGATTTCTCGTAAATCCTGTTCATCCTGTAATCCTGTCTACTTCTTCTCTTGCGGCACGACATCAAACGTCAACTTCTGCACACCGCGAATCACCGTCACCGGCGTCTTCTTTCCAATGCGTTCGTCAGTCAGCAGCTTGTGCAGATCGTCGATGCCGCGAATGGGTTGTCCATCAAACTCGACGACGAGATCGCCTGCCAGCAACCCGGCTTCGCGCGCAGCACTCGTCTCACCGTTTGTCTCAAACGAAACGATCAGCACTGCCGTCTCGACCGCTAATTGATAGAACCGAACAATGCGACGCGGGATGGGAACGTTCTGCCCGGCCACTCCGATGTAGCTGCGGCTGATCTTGCCGTCGCGAATCAATCTTCCCGCGACGAACTTTGCGGTATCGATCGACGTCGCAAAACAGATTCCCTGCGCCGGCAGAATGGTCGCGGTGTTGACGCCGATCACTTCGCCGCGAGAATTGACGAGTGGACCACCCGAGTTTCCCGGATTCAACGCCGCGTCCGTTTGGATCACGCCATCCATCTGCCGTCCGGATTGTGCTCGCAGCGAACGTCCCAGAGCGCTGACTACGCCGGCAGTCACCGAATACTGAAAGCCGTACGGGTTTCCGATCGCGATGACCAGTTGGCCGACGCGAATCGACTGTGAATCGCCGAGCTGAGCCGGCACGAGGTTTGGCGCCGTGATGCGAATGACGGCGAGGTCTGTATCCGGATCGTCGCCAATCAACTGCGCCTGGAACTTGCGACCATCCATCAACGTGACGTCGATCTTCGACGCGCCGTGCACCACATGGCTGTTAGTGAGAATGAAACCATCCGGTGTGAAGACGAAACCCGATCCACTGCCCGTTACTTCATTCGGACCCGGCCGCCGCTGCCGCGGGGAATTCGCAGGTGCTGTTACCTGAATATAAACAACCGAAGGACTTACTCGCTCTGCGGATTCAATCACCGCACGCGAATAAGCATCGAGCAACCCTTCGTCGCTGGGTTGCGTTTCATTAATGTTTCTTACAACTGCGTACTTCATTTAAATCTCCTGATTTAGATCATACGCTTTCGTGTCAAGCGACTCCTTCTCGTGCTTTTTGTGCCTTTTTGTGGCTAACTCCCGTGGCACTTCTTGTACTTCTTCCCAGACCCGCACGGGCATGGATCGTTGCGCCCCGGCTTGGGCGCCTCATACCTCACGGTCGGATTCTTCAACTCGTCACCCGTCACAAATTTCCATTGCCCGTTTTCGCGTTCAAACAGGCTCCGTTCACGGTGGGTATGGTCCTCGCCTTTCTGAGTAAACTGCGCCTCAAACGACACGAACGCTTTGTTCTCATTGACGACCTTTGTTTCGAAGATCTGCAGTCCACGCCACGTCGATGTTTCCGACCACTCGCGCACAAAATCGAGATCGACGTCCTTGCGCGTGCGCGCATGAGTCGAGGAGACGACGAAGTCGATCGCGTGGGTCACAAAAGCCGAATAGCGTGCGCGCATTAACTGTTCGGCGGTTTCAGCCTCACGCGTTCCGTTGATGATCGGCTCGCAACAATCAGCAAGGTTAGAGCCGGAGCCGCAAGGGCAGGTTTGATTATTTTCAGTCATGCTATAGCTTACCCCGTTTTGCAGATTACGCAGACCAAAACTGGTGCTATGATGCGAATCACCTGGAGGACCGGACCATGCTGACAACTCGAACTGGCCGTCTCACGTTGTTCCTCGTTTTAATAGCGGCGGCGATTCCGCTTTCATTGCTCGACTCACCGCGCACCTCCGCCGCGCAAGATCCGGATTTTGAAGACGAGATCAATCAGGGCAGGATTTACTTTCGCCAGCGGAAGTATGACGACGCTCTGAAGAGTTTTAAGCGCGCCAATGAGATGCGCGAAAAGAAATGTGCCGAGTGCTACGGCTGGATGACTGAAACCTACCTGATGTTGGAAGCATACAAGAATGTGATCGACTCCGCGGACAAGGTGATCGAATTAGCCGGCGGCGACAACCAGTTGTTGCTGAAGGCTTACAACAATAAGGGTCTTGCACTACAGGCGTCGGCGGAGAAGAAGGACCAGAAGAAGCTGGCGGCGGCAGAAGAAGTCTTTCGCACCGCATTATCCATTACCGGGGCGTCGCCAATACTTCGGTACAACCTCGGTGTGGTCCTGATGCAGTTGAATCGCGACGACGAAGGTGTTGCGGTGATGAAGGAGTATCTCAAGCTGCAACCGAGAGGCGGCTTCAGTGAAATGGCACGGAAGCTCGCAGAGAATCCGCGTCGCGCTCGTGAGAACTTTGCTCCCGACTTCTCGTTCACTTCGCAACAGGGCGAGTACATCTCACTGGATGATCTGAAGGGTAAGGTAGTAGTCCTGGATTTCTGGGGTACGTGGTGTCCGCCGTGTGTTGAGTCGGTTCCCGAACTACGTAACCTGCAGAAAAAATATTCTAAAGAGCCGTCGTTTATGTTGATCGGGATCAGCTCGGATGGTGACGAGGCGGCGTGGCGCGACTTTACTGAAAAGAACCGGATGGTCTGGCCTCAATACCGCGACAGGGATCGCAAAATTCAGAACGCATTCAACGTCCACGCTTATCCCACCTACATCATTATCGACCACGAAGGGATCATACGTTATCAGAGCACGGGCTTTAGTTGGGCACGATCCGGAAATCTCGACGACGCGATCAAGAAGTATGTGAAGGTGGTGGCTCGCAGCCAGGAGGCGAGATAAACGGTAACGCGGAACTGCGCGGATTACGGAACGGATTTAGTTTGTGAGTGTTAGCTTGCCGATTGAGCCTTTGGCGCCCGCACCCCAGCCGGTTTGTTTGCCCTTTGCGAAGCTGAACGTGTCGAAGCCGGGACCGTTAATGGCGGCCCAGGTGCGGCCGTCGTCGAGTGAATAATCACCGCCGGATGGGCCGATGGCGATCAGCGTCTTGCTTCCAGGAACATAAGCTACAACTGAGCGAAAGCCTGAGAGACCTTTGACGAGTGTCCAGGTCGCTCCGCCGTCACTGGTTATCGCGAGATTATCTGTCGCCTGTTGTTCCTTCGTGTAATCACCACCCGCGACAACGCCATGCTTCGCATCGCGAAAGGCAATGGAGAAGATCCCGGACGACGGTCCTGAGGCGATCGGCGTGTCGGCAACTTGCCATGTGCGTCCGTTGTCGGAGGTGTGCAGCACACGCGATTTGGCTGCAGCGCCGGTGCCGATCCACGCGTGCGACTTTCCGAAGAGGGCGACGTTCGTGCCACTGGCGGCAAACGCTCCTTCGTTTACCTGTGCCGGGGGAAGATTCTCGGGTGGAACTCGCGACCATGTGTTTCCACCATCGCTGGTCGTCAGAATGTAGAATTTTTTATCGACTGAATCCCCGAAAGCGATGCCGTGGTTTGCATCCCAGAATGACATTGCATCGAGGAACGCTCGTGCGTCTTCGTTCTTGAACTGCAAATTCCACGTCTTGCCGGCGTCGCTGGTTTTATAAATTCGAGAAGCTGCGCCATTGCCGATACTGAGAATGTATGCGGTCTGTGCATCTATAGCATCGACGTCGCGGAAGTCGAGTGTCTCATCGGTTACGTGGAGTTTTTGCCAGCTCTGGCCGCCATCCACCGTGCGCAGTACAGTCGATCCTGAGCCACTGGCCCAGGCCACCTGCTCACTCACCGCGCTCACACCACGCAATCTCGACGTGACGCCACTTGACTGTGTGGCCCAACGCGGTGTTGCGAGCATTGTCAGCAACAAAAGGATGACAACAGTTTTCAAATCTTCACCTCGGATGACTTGGCATCAGCGTTTTCCAAACAGGCGCGACACAGACAGCCGTTGTATTTGGCTCGAAGTGTTTGCAACGTTTCGGGGCTGAGTTTCACTTCGCTGCACCAACAACCATTCAAGTTGATTTCACACGCGAATGGTTGGCCGCACGCGGGGCACTGTTGTGGGCGGTTTAGTGTCGGGAGAACTCTGGTTAGCGATGAAGGCAACTTCATAGGTTCTGCATTCTATCCACAGATTACACAGATTGTCTTATAGAATCTGTGTAATCTGTGGATAAAGAGGAGTAGTATTTAACGTCATGAAGAAAATTGGAATCGTCGCACATAGCGCCGAAGGCGCGGCACTCTGTTTCCTGACTGCCTGCCACGAAGGATCGACCCTTCTTGGCGAACACATGTATCCAACCATCATCATGAGCGCAGTGCCGATGGCGCTGAGCTTGCCCGGCTGGGAGGCAGACGATCACGCCGCGGTCGCGAAATTCTTAGCGCAAGGTGTGCAACAGGTCGCCGACGCCGGCGCTGACTTTTTTGTCTGTCCTGACAACACTGCTCACATCGTGCTTGAAAAGATCATTGATGACCTGCCTCTACCCGGCTTGCACATAGCTCACGTTGTTTGCGACGCAATCAGTAAGCAGGGATGGAAGCAAGTCGGGTTGTTAGGGACTCGTTGGACCATGACGGGTCCAGTCTATAAATCGGCCCTGGAAAAACGTGACTGTGAACGTCTGGTTCCCGACGAAACCACGAGAGAACAACTGAACACAGCGATCTTTGACGAACTCTGCAAGGGGATCTTCAACGCCGGCACGACCGATAACTTCCTGCACGCCATCGATGATCTGAAATCGCGAGGCGCCGAGTGTGTGATTCTTGGTTGCACAGAGATTCCATTGATCGTCAATCCGGAAAACTCTGCCTTACCAACGTTTGATTCAACACGCCTATTAGCGAAATATGCTGTTCGCGAAGCCATCAGCGATCGACCTCTCCCGCAGTCTGGTTGGCTCCCGGTTGTTTAGCCACGGATAACACCGATCCCAGCCCTGGATTGGTGTTATTATTACCCTCCCAGATTTGTACCTCCCATATTCCCCTACAACACCCAAATAACTCAGGGAGGAAATACTCATGGCGACAAGAATCTTGTTTCTAGTGTTGACTATTCTTTTGTTGACAACAACCTCTCGAGCGGCCGCGCCTGTGGGCCAGACCATCTGGATACGCGCGTCTGCAACCGGACTTTTTGTGTCGGCGGATCAGAACCGCGGGACGTGGGCGCCCCTCGTTGCGGATCGAACATCCGTCGCTGCGTGGGAGCAGTTTCAGGTGGTTGATGCCGGCGGCGGGTTTATTGCTTTCAGAGCAATCGGAACGGGTTTGTTCGTGTCGGCAGATCAAGCGCGTGGAACATTCGCGCCACTGGTCGCCGATCGCGGCAGCATCGGAACCTGGGAGCAGTTTACCTGGGCCGACCTTCCGGGTGGCGCCTTCACACTCAAAGGACGAGCTACCAATAAATTTGTGTCGGCTGATCTCGCGCGGGCTTCGTATGCTCCGCTCGTATCTGACCGCACGGTTGCAAATACGTGGGAGCAGTTTACGTGGGGCACAGCCGGTTCACAGCCACCGGCAGGATCGCCTCCGGGGTTTCCCACGTTGGTCTGGTCAGATGAGTTCAACGGCTCGTCAATCAACACCGCGAACTGGAGCTTCGAAACCGGCGGCGGCGGTTGGGGTAACAATGAGCTCGAGAACTACACGAGCCGAACAGAGAATGCCCGCATTTCAAATGGAGCGCTGATCATTGAAGCGCGCCGCGAGAGTTTTGGCGGCAGCGCGTACACTTCGGCGCGCATGAAGACGCAGGGTAAACAATCGTTTGGCATCAACACGTGGGTCGAGGCGCGCATCGACGCACCGCAAGGTCAGGGAATCTGGCCGGCTTTCTGGATGCTCGGCAACAGCATCAGTACAGTCGGTTGGCCCTCCTGCGGAGAGATCGACATCATGGAGATCAAGGGCCAGAACCCGGCGCAAAACTTCGGCACGATCCATTGGGCCGATGCGAATGGCAACCACGCCTCATTTGGAGGAATTTACAATTCGTCGACATCGCTTTCGGCTGGGTTCCACACGTACGCGGTATCGCGCACGGGTAGTTCGATCAAATGGTACGTGGACCGGATCCAGTATGCTGAGGCAAATATCTCGGGCGGAATAAACAGCACGTCCGAGTTTCAGGGCCCATTCTTTATCCTTCTCAACGTTGCGGTCGGCGGAAACTTTGTCGGAAGCCCCGACGGAAGTACCGTGTTTCCGCAGCAGATGCAGGTTGATTGGGTGCGAGTGTGGGGAAGCTAAAGAAAATTAGCCGCGGATGAACGCAGATTAACGCGGATCAGTATAAACTGTCTTTATCCGCGTTCATTCGCGTTCATCCGCGGCCTAACTTTCTATGATTGGGCAACTCCTCCTCCATTATCGTGTCGTCGAAAAAATCGGCGAAGGTGGCCAGGGCACGGTTTACAAAGTTATCGACACGTCACTCGATCGCCTCGCGGTGATCAAGGTTCTGCCGCCCGACCTCACTGACAGCGCTTCCAACCTCGCGCGCTTCGAACGCGAAGCGAAGCTCGCGTCTTCTTTGGACCATCCAAACATCTGCACGATCTTTGGTCTGCATAAAGTCGGCGAGGTTCAGTTCATCGCGATGCAGTACGTCGAAGGACGCAATGTCCGGGAGTTAGTTGGCGGACAACCACTCGATTTACGCCAGGCGCTTTCGATTGCGATTCAGGTTACTGACGCGCTCGCCACCGCCCACGGTCGTGGCATTGCACATCGAGATATCAAAGCGCGGAACGTGATGGTCACGCGTTCCGGAACCGTGAAAGTACTCGACTTCGGTCTCGCGAAGTTGATCGAGGGTCCGCACACAGGTTCGAGCGATCCACAACTCACTGAAGTCGGAGTGCCGTACGGAACGTCGACTTACGCAGCGCCCGAGCAGGCCCAGGGACTGAAAGCCGATCATCGTGCGGACATTTTTTCAACCGGCGTGTTGCTCTACGAAATGCTGGTGGGCACGTGGCCGTTTCGCGGCAAAACTGCGTTGGACGTGCGTTACGCGGTGGTCTATCACCAGCCAAAGCCGATTGTCGAAGCTCGAGGTGACGACTCTCCGGCGCTGCGTCGCATTCAGGAGATTCTGGACAAATCACTCGCAAAAGCTCCCGAAGATCGTTACCAGAAGATCGAAGACATGCGCGCCGATCTACAGGAGGTGTTACGCGAAATCGACGTGGACATGAGTTTTGGCAGCACGTTGACTGACGCTCCACTCTCGGCCGCGCGCAGTCTGGCTCCGAAACCCGCGTCACCCTGGACCACTTCGCGCAAGATCATCGCGGCGCTGGGATTGGTGTTAATTCTCGGGCTCGGGTTTCTTGCATTTCGACCCAACCGCCAGGCCGCTGAAGCTGATTCGAGTATCGATTCCCTCGCCGTTCTGCCCTTCAAAAACGCCGATCCGAACAACGAATATCTTTCTGACGGCATAACCGAAAGCCTGATCGACAGTCTTTCGAGAGTGCCAAACCTGAAAGTCAAATCAAGCAGCACTGTCTTTCACTACAAAGGCCGCGAGACGGATCCGGCGAAGATCGGGCGGGAGCTGGGCGTTAGCGCACTGCTTTCCGGCACCGTTTCGCAAGTCGGCGACGATCTGTCGGTGAGCGTCGAGTTGATCGACGTGCGCGACGACAGTCACATTTGGGGTGAACGTTATGGTCGGAAAGTTTCGGAAATCGTTGCACTGCCGCAGCAGATTTCGCGCGATGTGTCGCAGCGCTTGCGCTCGCGTTCTGAGAATCTGGACCACGCGCAATTAACGAGAAACTATTCACCCGATTCCGAAGCGTATCGTCTTTACCTTCAAGGTCGTTACAACTGGAACAAGCGAACCGTCGGCGGATTGAGGAGCGGCATCGACTTCTTCGGCAAGGCAATCATGCGAGATCAGGATTACGCGCTTGCCTATGCCGGACTCGCCGACTGCTATTTGCTGCTGAACGTCTACAACGTCACCTCCGCGGACGATTCATTTCCGAAGGCTGAGGCTGCTTCGCGAAAGGCTTTGTCGATCAATGAGAGTTTAGCCGAGGCGCATACATCGCTGGCGTTTGTTACTTATCGTTACCATCTGAAGTGGGCCGAAGCAGAACAGCATTTCAAGAAAGCGATCTCGCTCAATCCAAACTATGCGACCGCACATCAGTGGTACGCCAGTTACCTTGCCGCCGTGGGACGATTGGATGAATCTGTAGTTGAAGTGAGGACGGCCCGCGAGCTCGAACCGTTCTCCCTCACGATCTACAGCGACTACATCCGTGCCCTTTATTATGCCGGGCGTCTTGACGAAGCACGGAAGGAATCGTTAAAACTCGTCGAGTTGGATCGCACCTTCGTGCGTGCTCACTATGAATTGGGCCTCGTGCTCGAAGAAGAAGGGAAGCTCGACGAAGCGATCGCCGAATTCAAAATCGGATTAAAGTATGTGCCTGACAACATCGCGGGACTTACGGCGCTGGGCCACGCTCAGGCACTCGCGGGTAGACGAGCCGAAGCGGAGAAAATCATCGACAGGATCGAGGAGCTTTCGAAACAGCAATACGTTTCGCCCTTTCAGACGGCGGTGATTTACGCGGGAATGGACGAACGCAAGCAGGCGCTCGACTTGTTGGAGAAGGCGCGTGACGAGCGTTTCAACTGGATACCGTTCATCAAGGTCGATCCGGTTTTGAAGAATCTGCGTTCGGAGCCGCGCTTTGTCGAACTCGCACAAAGTTTAGGTTTATAAGCCACGGATAAAACGGATCAAAGCAAACGGATTAACTATGACTCTTTCACGGCGTACGTTTCTTTCAACTAGCGCGAAGTCGGCGGTTGCCATAACTCTTCTGCGCTCGGTGCCGGGCGTATTCGCGCAGGCGGCCGCAGTGCAGCCGGTGTTTGCGAAGCTCGATGAGTTCATCGTGCGACACATGCATGAGACGGGCGCACCGGGGATGACACTCGCTCTCGCGAATCGTGACGGATTGATTCGCGCGTCGACGTATGGGTATGCGGATACCAAGGCGGGATTGAAAGTCGTGCCGGAAACGATGTTTGAGATTGGATCGATCTCGAAGTCGTTTGTTGCCCTGCGGCTTTTGCAGTTGCGCGACGAGGGAAAACTCGATCTCAACAAACCGATTGCCGAGTATCTGCCCTGGCTCAAGATCAATTCGAAGTTCCAGGCACTCACGACGCATCACATCCTGAGTCACACGGGGGGACTTCCCGGCGCTCCGCTTCTGCTCGACGCTTTGCTTGGCGAACTCTGGACAGCGTGGGAACCTGGTAAACGTTTCCTCTATTCAAACACTGGTTACAACATTCTCGGCTTTCTGATCGAAGCGATCGATAAACGCCCGTTTGCCGAATCGATGCGCTCGGGAATGCTTGTCCCACTCGGCATGACTGCCAGCTCGCCGATCATTACCAACGACCTGCGTAAGCTGATGGCGATCGGTTACGAACCACTCTCCGAGGGCAAGCCTTTCCCGGTCAACGGAACACTTGGCGAAGCGCAGTGGCTCGAGGTCGACATCGCTGCGGGAAGTGTCGCTTCGACTCCGGCCGACATGGCGAAATACATGCGCATGCTTCTCAATCGCGGTGCGTTGCCAAAAGGGCGTCTGCTTTCGGAAGAAGGTTTTGCTCTCTTTACAAAGCCGGCGATCGATTCGCCATATCGCGGTGAACCCGCGTCGTATGGTTACGGAATTTGGGTGAGCGACATTGGCGGTCACACGCGACTGCGTCACACGGGCGGCATGGTTGCTTTCAGCTCTTCGATCGACGTCGACATCACCGGAAACATCGCTGCTTTTGCATCAGTCAATGCAAACCTGCGTGGCTATCGACCTGTCGCGGTAACGAAATATGCGATCGAGCTATTCAACGCAGCAGCGGCAGGAAAAGCGCTTCCCGATCCTCCGGCGCCACCGCCGGCGCCGGACGAAGTGAAGAATGCGGCTGATTACGTAGGGACGTTTACGACGCTTGATGGGAAGAAGCTCGAGCTCGCAGCCGAAGGTAACAAACTCATTCTGGTTCATGCTAACCGCAGAATCGTGCTCGACCGCGTTGGCGGCGATCGCTTCCTGGTGAAGCATCCCGACTTCGATACGTTTACTCTCGGGTTCGTGCGAGAGAATCAGCAGGTTACGCAGGCGGTTTACGGCCCTGATTGGTATTTGAGTGAGAAGTATAAGGGGCCAAAGACTTTTGAAACGAAGAAAGAATGGGAAGGGTTTGTTGGCCACTACAACAACGACAGTCCGTGGTATGGCGATACGCGTGTGGTGATCCGCAAGGGGCAGCTATTTCTCGATGGAGTTCAGCCGCTTGTACCGCGAGGTGATGGGAAGTTTGGGATTGGCGACCCGGAGGGGCCGGATTGGATCAGTTTCGAATCGATCGTCGACGGGCGCGCGATGCGCCTCAACTTCTCTGGGATCATCTTTCGCCGCGTATTCACACCTTAGATCTATCCACAGATTACACAGATTCTTTTAAAAAAATCTGCGTAATCTGTGGATTACATAAGTAGTGACTCGACTCGGTGCGCGTGGACCATCTCCTCACACGGCGACCAGGCGAAGACTGTGAACTTCCCGTCCTGTGAAGCAACTAAGGCCAGCGAATCACGCTGATCGTAGACAAACTGCGCCGCCGAGAGATGGCGTGTGCCGCCGTGTTCTGTCGGTTGCACCACGATCGGAAGATTGCCGACTACCGGCTCCGTGATCACCCACTTATCAACCGGTGGACTCCCTTCATGCCGCCGGATCTTCGCACCGAACGCCAGCACCTCATATTGATCGTTGATGACCGTTGCGCCATCGACCGCAGTCATTCCCCCAATTGTATCGACTGCCCGCCGCACAGCACTCTCCCATTGCTTCCGATCTTCGTCATCCTCGTCAACTTCTCGACGCACCAGGTCCGACAGTGCTGAGAACGACGGTGTGATCGAGTAAAGAATTGGCTGTGCGATCGAATCTCGCCAGCGATCGACTCGGGAAGGCACAACCAGCAATATACCTCCGTGTCCGTGCGCGCGCATCGACGCGCTTAGTTGGACCAGCACGTTCAACGAGTGCTGTGGTCCATTCGTCGCTGCGGCGGTGAAGGCGAGCAGTGCTTTCAGTAAAGCGGGACAGTCGGGGAGGCTTGTGCCTTTCTCGTCGATGACCTTGACCACTTCGCCTTTGAGCACCGCTACGTTTGCATATTTTCCAATGCCGTCCAGACGACGATGCTTGACGACGAGCAGCCCGGGCTCGATGTCCTCGAGAACAAAACAGAAGCTCGGAATAGTCCGGCTTGTGCCCCAAACTTTCAGTTCATTTCCGTAATTCCAAACACCGAGATGAATCTCAGGTCGCTCGACCGCGGGCGCGAGTTTCGTCAATACAGCGGCAGTCAATGGAAGCGGATGCTCGAAGACCATCGGCTGCTTCGCGTGTTCCGGCGAGAGGTAGGCCATCGAGATCTTGGGGAAGCGGCCTTCTTCCGGTCGAAAGCTGGCCCAGAAAGTCGCATTGATGATGGCGGCGATCGCTTCCGCGTTCGGCTCAGGTGCAAGGTCGTCTTCGCCCAGCCTGCGTGCCTCAGCAAGTTGGCGTTTGAAATGTGCCTCGACTACCGGCGCGACAGTTCTCGCTGCTTGATATGTTGGGTGCGTGCTCATAAATCTATTTGCCCGTGAAGAGTGTATTCTCATCGACGAAGCAAAGGCCATTGCCCCACGGATCGTGTGCGTAAAATGAGCGTTCACCCCAGGGTCGTTTCACGACATCGCCGGCGCTCGCGCCGTGTACGTCTTCAGTTGAAAGACACTGCAACTCGCGCGCGCGTTCGTGGAACGCCTCGACATTGTCGACAGAGAAATAGACGTAGTCGGGCAACGGTTCCGGTTTCTGGTCGATAGCGCCTTCTCCGGTCACATCGACGAGGGCCAGAATCACCGGACCACAATCGATGTAATGACGCGAGCCGCGCGGAATTCGCCGGCCTCGATCGCCGAGCAGTTTGCTGTAAAACTCTTCAGCCTTGTCGAGATTGTCCACTTGCAGAATGATCCGGTAGAGTGTGGGCGCCATTTTGGTTCCTTTCTGGAGTTTCGGACCACAGATTAACGCAGATGAGGACGGATTAGATAATGGCTGCAACAAGTCGCGTCAATCCCTTTCCGTTTGTGCTCGATGAACTGGAGCCGCTGCGGCCGCAGGTGAAGCGTGCGTTTGGTTTCACTTACGTCTATCTTGAAGACAAGCTCTTGTGTTGCCTGCGCAATAGCGATAAGAAGCCGGCGACGAATGGCATCTGGTTGTTTACGACTGCCGAACATATTGACAGTCTGGGTAGAGAGTTTCCCGATTTGCCGCGCCGGAATCTCTGGCGCTCACGCGACAACGCGTGGGTAGTGCTGGCGTCGCGGCTTGAACACTTTGAAGAGTACGCCTTCAAAGCTTGTGAGTTGATTCTGAACGGAGATCGTCGCATCGGCCGGCTCTCTCGCGTTCAACGTATCTGAACCTTTGAGGCTCCCCCATGGATAAAAATGAACCTGAATCAGTATTGAGCTTTGAGCGAGTTGTATTTTTCAGCGACGCCGTGTTTGCGATCGTGATCACGCTGCTCGTGCTCGAGCTCAAAGTTCCTCATCTCGCGGAGCGCAACGAACCGGCGCTGCGTCATGCGTTGCTGGAGCTCTTTCCGCGAGTGGTTGGATTTGTGGTCAGTTTTCTGATCATCGGTCTGATGTGGATCGAGCATCATCGCATCTTTCGCTACATCGAAGACTACGATGGTGGTCTGCTCTGGCGAAATCTGTTGCTGTTGCTTTGTGTCTCGTTCGTTCCGTTTCCGACGGCGTTGTTCAGTGAGCATTTCTGGAGCCGCACGGCGTTTATTCTTTACACGGCGAGTTTTGGCGGTCTTGCGACGGCGAAGCTGTTGATATGGCGGCACGCGGCGAAAGCGAATTTGTTGAAGAAGGATGTGAGTCCGGCGCTGGAGCGTCGCATCGCACGACGGTCGTTGGCAGTCCCGATTGCATGCGCGCTGGCGATCGTTCTTGCGTTCGTTAGTATATTTATCGCGCCGCTCGCTTTTATTCTGATTCCGTTCCTGGCGCGCGCGCTCGATCCGACCTCGAAGAAAACAAAGGCTGAGCCGGTATCCACAGATTACGCAGAATCGGCTTGATTATCAGAAATTGATGGATTCACAAATTGAGGCGCTGGCCGAAACGATCTGGAATTACCACCGGATGAAGCACACGGTCGCGAAGGCAGATGCGATCCTGGTGCTTTGCAGTCACGACGAACGAGTTGCTGAACGAGGCGCGGAGTTATTTCTCGAAGGTTGGGCGCCGCTGCTGATCTTTTCCGGCGGCAACGGTGCAATAACGAGGACACTCTGGAACGAACCCGAAGCAGAACGCTTCGCTCGTATCGCCGCGAGTTTGAATGTGCCTCGTGAACGTATTCTGGTTGAGCCCCACTCGACCAACACGGGCGAAAACATCGAATTCACAAAAAGACTCTTAGCCGAGCGAGGTCTTGACCCGCACAGATTCATTGTGGTGCAGAAGCCATACATGGAACGTCGCAGTTATGCGACATTCCGCAAGTTCTGGCCCGAGAAAGAATTGATCGTTACATCGCCGCAAGTGTCTTTTCGCGGCTACCTAGCGGAGTATGCCAATCGCAATCTCTCCACGGATGATGTCGTAAGTATAATGGTGGGCGATCTGCAACGGATTAAGCTCTATCCGGCACTCGGATATCAGATAGTACAGGAGATTCCGGACGAAGTGTGGAGAGCGTTCGAAGACCTCGTGCACGCTGGATACGACAAGTATTTAATTAACGAATCTTCTTAACTGCACGCTGATCGCAAACCCGATCGCGATGAAGGTGGCTATGAGGGAGGCAAGACCCGCGCTCATTAAAGGCAGGGGAACGCCAATCACAGGCGTCATCCCCAGGGCCATGCCCATATTGATGAAGATCTGAAATGTCAGGCCGCCCACGAAGGCCATGATAAAGAGCATACCCATGCGATCAGACGCGCGTCGCGCGCCGGTGATCAAACGCGACAAGAGAATGACGTAAGCGAACAGCACGAGAACGCAGCCTATGAAACCTGTGTTCTCCGCCGTTACGGCATAGATAAAATCCGTATGTGGCTCAGGCAAAAACTTCAGGCCGCTTTGCGAGTACGCAACAGACGAGCGCGACCCGAACAGTCCTCCCTCGCCGACCGTTAGAATCGACTGCCACGTGTGGTAACCAATACCTTTCCGGTCGGCGTTCTCCGGATCGAGAATGACGTTGATCCGTTCCTGTTGATAAGCCTTGACCGCGCCTGTTTTGACCCCCGCAACCCAAGCGACAGGAATCAGCACGACAGCAAGCAAAGCAGTCGCAACTACGAGTCGCAACCTGATCGCCGACAAAAACAGCACGACCGCGAGAATCGGCATGTACGTCAAAACCGATCCGACGTCAGGCTCGAGCATGATCAGTCCAATCGGCAATGCGAGAATCAGTCCGCCGACGATCATCTCTTTTAGCCGCAGCACTTCAATGCGATTCTTGCCAAAATACCGCGCCAGCATCATCGCCGTCGTCACCTTCACAAACTCAGACGGCTGAAACTGACCGATGCCGGGAACTTTAAGCCAGCAGCGCTGGCCGTTGATCTTCAAACCAACGCCGGGTATCAGCACAATCACCAGCAGGATCAGACCAAAGATATAAAATGCCGGAGCGAGGTTGAGCAGTTTGCGGTAGTCGGTGAACGCAATCGCGAGCATCACAACCAGGCCCATTGCGAGTCCGATGAGTTGCTTGACCCAATAGGGTTCAGTTGGCTGGGCGTTGCGAATCTGGAGTGTGCCGAACAGCACGATGGCGATGGCCAGCAACGCCAGAATCCAGTCAAAATCACGCCAACTGCGCTTGTGAATAATCGCGACCATTACTGTCTAACTGCGGCGGTTTGTTGTGCGGCTGCTGCTGGTTTTGCAGCGCCGGCAATAGGCTTGGCAGGCGGCGCCGGGACGGGTTCTTTCTTCGCTATTTGTTTCGCACCCGGAGGTTCTTCGTGGCGCGTCTTGCGATAGTAAGCGTCGTAAACTCCACGAACGGCCGGCGCGGCGTGTTCTCCGCCGAAACCGGAATTCTCGATCAGGCCCAGCATCGCGATCTCGGGTTTGTATGCCGGTGCGTAGCTGACGAACCACGAGTGGTCCTTGTTCTTGCCGGTGTCCTTACCGAGTCCGACGACCTGCGCTGTACCGGTCTTGCCTGCGATGTCGAATCCGGCCATCTGAATCCGTGCGGCCGTGCCGCCCGCGTTCACCACTTGCCACATGCCCTGGACTACGGCCTGATCGATCGCTTCCGGAATCGGAACGATCTTTGGATTTGGACGCGACGGATCGAGTGGCTGGAAACTAACTGCAGCACGATAGTCCGCCGTTCCCGGTTGACCGATGGCTCTGACTTCCTTCAGCACGTGCGGAATGTACAGACGTCCATCCATGCTGATACCGGCAATCGTTCTCAGCAGTGCAATCGGCGTGATGATGTCGTAAACCTGTCCGAACGATGCATACACCGTGTCGATGTCGCGCCACTCGGGATCGCGCGGCCAATTCTTGCGTTTGAATTCACGTGAGGGCGTAAAACTAACGATCTCGTTTGGAAGATCGATGCCGGTGCGTTTGTTGAGATCAAACTCATCGACCATCTCGGTGATGCCGTCGATGCCCATCTTCAGTCCGAGACGATAGAAATAACCGTCGCACGAACGCGTGATTGCGGTCTTGATATCCGGCGAGCCGTGATTACCCATACAACGCGTGAACTTGTTGCCAACCTGGATACCACCTCCACAAACGAGGCTCGAATGCTCGAGCGTGATCGCGCCTTGCTTCAGACCTGCAACCGCCATTGGGATCTTCCACGTCGATCCCGGTGGCTGGCGGCTCTGAACGGCGCGATTAATTAACGGGGTTTGGGGATCGTTCAGGAGGGCTACATACTCCCTGCGACCCTCCTTCGTGGTGATGCGTTGTGAAAAGAGGTTTGGATCAAAGGTCGGAGCCGAGGCGAGCGCAAGAATCTCGCCGTTGTTCGGATCCATCGAGATTATGACGCCGCGCTTAGTGACTGAGTTCCACAGTTGCTCTTCAGCAGCGTTTTGCAGGTCGAGATCGATCGTGGTTACAAGATCGCGACCGGGTATGGGCGCGACAGTTTCAATCTCGTCCTGGATACGGCCACGGCTGTCGACCACGACTTCGCGGTAGCCGTCCGTGCCGCGCAGGTAATCGTCGTAGATCTGTTCGAGACCACTCAGCCCGATGATGTCGCCGGGTTTGAGACCCTTGTCTTTGTAACTCTGTTGCTTCAGTTGTTCCGGACTGATTTCCCCGACGTATCCCAGCACGTGAGCCAGTGATCCATTCGCCGGATACTTGCGTTGCGGTTGCTGCTCGACGCGCAGTTCGGGATATTCGTAGTTGTGAGACTCAACCCATGCAATGTCGCCGGGCGTGGCGTCGTCTTTGACGTGAATCGATTCGAACGCCGGCATTGTTTTCACGACTTCGAAGTATTCGCGCAGGATGTCTTTGTCGACGGAGAGTCCCTGGGAGAATGGCTCGATTAGCGCGGTGAGATCCTTGTTCTTTACGTCTTCGCGCGAAAGGATGACGTTGTAAATCGGGCGCGAGTCGACGAGCACACGACGTTCGCGATCGAAGATGACGCCACGCGGCGCGGGAATGGGGAGACGGCGGCGGCGCTGGTTTTCTGCGATCTCGGCGTAGCGGTCACCTCGGACGACCTGCAGGACGTAGAGGCGAATGCTGAGCACGCCAAGCAGAGCGACGACCAGCACCTGGATAAACCGGAGGCGAGCACGAAGATTTTGAGATGTGTCTTCGAATTTCATGGCTGATTACTCGTACTTAGTGCTTCGTTCTTTGCTCTTAGTTGTATCAAGGCTTTCTCGGTGTTATCTCCTCCGGAGCGGTCCGGTTGTGCGGCGTGCTACGCGGCGCCGATTAGCAAATTGCCGGCGTTGTGCCGAACGTTCGGCCACGATGGCGTCGAGCAGGTATAACGCCAGAGTTCCGACAATAGTGGTGGCGATGAGCTTATATGACATCGTCTGTACAAACGGCACGGTGGGCGGATAACCCAATACCCGGTGCCAGAAAACGTATATCGCCGAGTCGAGCAGCGAAGCGGCGGCCAGTACCGGAATTCGCAACAGCGGGTTTTCAAGATTTACGCGCGTGGCCGCGAAATAGATGACGTACGCCGTCAGCGTCTTCGAAAAACCACCTGCGCCAATCAGGCCTCCACTACCGGCGTCAATTATCAATCCCGCGAGTGTCCCGACAACCAATGCCTTCCAGGCGTCGCGTTGCAAAGCAATGTAAACAACCACTACGAGGGGAAAGTCGATGTAGGCCAGCGGCCGCCAGACCTCGCGCAGCAACAGCTGCAGCACGATTGCGATGGACAAAACTACGGCAATCTTAATATGCGACATACGAACATTGCCGATTGCCAATTGCCGATTGCCGATTGTTTGAATTTGACCTGTCGGCTTCGTTGAACAAATTGGCAATTGGCAATTGGCAATCGGCAATGACTGCAATCGGCAATCGGCAATCCGCAATTGGCAATAAAATCATCTCCTGGTTCTTTCAACACTTTGTGGACTTGGACTTTGTTCGGGTACAGCTCTGGGCGGGGGGTGATAGAGAAGTACAGCCACTTCTTCCAGATGATCGAGTTGAGCGCCGGGTTGAATGAGAATCTGATGGGCGGACGTCGCCGTTCCACTCTTCACATCGACAACTCGACCCACGTTCAATCCCGGGGGATAGATTCCATCTTGTCCGGTCGTCATCACGTAATCGCCGTTCTCGACTTTCTCGAGACCGGAAACGTATCGCATTTCAATCAATGCCGCACCGAGATCCGCTCGTCCTCGAATGGAGCCGAGTGCTCCTGATTGTCCGAGTTGGCCGACGACGGCGCCGGCGCCCGCCTTCTCGTCGGTGATCAGCATGACCTGCGAAGCCCAGGGGCTGACGGTGATGATGCGGCCAACGATCCCACCGGCAGTGACGACCGGCATGTTGACGGCGATTCCCGAACTACTGCCGCGATTGATCGTGATGGTGTTGAACCACACTGAGGGATCGCGGGCAATGACACGAGCGGGCACCTTTTTGACGTCAGTCTGTTCGTTCAGACTCAACAGCGATTTGAGGCGTTCATTTTCAGCTGCTGCCTGTTGCGCGGTGTGGAGTTCTGTCTCGACCTGTGTCAGGCGTTCTCGCAGTTGTTGGTTCTCGCGGGCGGTGCTGCGGAAATTCCAGATCTGCTGGAAGAACCCTGACGTGGCTCCGGTCGCTTTCGACGACGCACTCTGAATCGGCGAGGCAAGCGTCTGCGTCCAAATGCGCAGTATCTTCGGTCGCCCTTCAGCGTCTCTGGCGTCAACAGCCATGATGATGAGATTGGCGACAAGCAGCGACACGAGCCAGATGGGAGCTCGCTGTCGAATCTCTTTTTGTGTGCGAACAAAAGCCATCGAAATCCCATCCACAGATTACGCAGATTATTTTACAAAGAATCTGCGTAATCTGTGGATAACCGTCTTACATGCCGCTCACCATCGTGTTTTCCCACTTAACGCGCTTGAGCAGATCGAAGTCTGACAACATTTTGCCTGTACCCAACACGACCGACGCAAGGGGATCGTCGGCGAGTGACACGGGCAATCCGGTTTCGATTGAGAGTCGCTTGTCGAGATTCTTCAGCAGGGCGCCGCCGCCGGTCAGTACTATGCCGCGCTCGACGATGTCTGCCGAGAGTTCGGGGGGAGTTCGTTCGAGTGCAACGCGCACCGCGTTGATGATCGTCGAGATCGAGTCGGCGAGCGCTTCTCGCACTTCTTCGTCCGTAATCGTAATCGTTTTCGGGATGCCTTCGATGAGGTTACGACCACGCACTTCAAACGATAGCGGTTCATCCAGCGGATACGCAGAGCCGAGCTCAATCTTGATCGCTTCGGCGGTCCGTTCACCAATCAGCAGGTTGTACTTCCGCTTGATGTACTGAATGATCGCCTCGTCCATCTCGTTCCCGGCGACGCGCACGGCGCGCGAGTAAACGATTCCGCTCAAGCTAATCACCGCGATATCGGTGGTGCCGCCGCCGATGTCGACGACCATGTTTCCATGCGGCTCAGTGATTGGCAATCCCGCGCCGATCGCTGCTGCCATCGCTTCTTCGACGAGATAGACCTCAGAAGCTTTGGCGCGATAAGCCGAGTCTTCAACAGCCCGTCGCTCGACCTGAGTTATCTCCGATGGGATACCGATCACGACGCGCGGACTCACCCAGGTTTTCCCGTTGTGGGCCTTGCGAATGAAGTGCTGCAACATCTTTTCCGTGACTTCGAAGTTCGCAATGACACCGTCTTTCATCGGCCGAATGGCAACGATGTTTCCGGGCGTACGGCCCAACATGTCTTTCGCATCGCGTCCGACAGCTTCTACTTGATTGGTTACTTTATTAATCGCAACGATAGATGGTTCAGACACGACGATGCCGCGTCCCTTTGCATAAACGAGGGTATTTGCCGTCCCGAGGTCAATAGCGAGATCGCTGGAAAACAGACTGAAGATAGATTTGAACGCCATCTAGACTTATTCACTTCCCGTGGTTGTATAGAATGGAACTTCGGGTGGGATCGGCGGTAAATTCAGTAAGTAG
>JBKPPU010000025.1:0-8980 GCA_046733695.1 Acidobacteriota bacterium | reverse complement strand
CGGATTTTGACGGCGACGACGAACAGTAGGCTAAGAATATTGCGTCATGCGACACTTAAAGGCACATCGAAAACTTGGTCGTACCAGTGAGCATCGTCACTCGATGCTGCGTAACCTGGCGACTTCTCTGATCAATTCTCGTGAGGAACGCATCGTCACCACTTTGCCGAAAGCAAAGGAGTTGCGACCGTTTGTAGAGCGCGCCATCACATTGTCGCGCAAGGCTCGCAGTTTTGCCGACAATGGTTCTGACGCGCGTGCGCTGCATTTGCGACGCCAGGCGGCTGGGTACTTTCATGCCGGCAACACGACAGTCAGCGAGTTAACCGGTAAGCGCGGCCAGTTGAGACCCGAGCGTACGGCT
Organism: Acidobacteriota bacterium; assembly: GCA_046733695.1. Classification (GTDB taxonomy): domain Bacteria; phylum Acidobacteriota; class Blastocatellia; order Pyrinomonadales; family Pyrinomonadaceae; genus PSRF01. Next base: position 8,616 of record JBKPPU010000025.1, on the reverse strand, counting down.
GGGGTGGCAGCGCTGCGCCGGCTCTTCAACGATCTTGGTGACCGTTACAAGGATCGGCCCGGCGGTTATACCCGGATTTTGAAGTTGGGCACGCGCGAAGGCGACCGCGCCGAGCTCGCGATCATCGAGCTCGTCGACAATCCTCGTGAAGTCGAGGCGGCTGAAGCTGCAAAGAAACGAGCGAAGGCAGCCGGCTCGAAGAAGAAGAAGTCAGGTCGCGGCAAGGAAGCCAAAGAAGAAGCCGCTGAAAACGAAGCCAACGAGGGCTAGCAAAGGATCGCCACAAGAAGCACAAAAAGCACAAATCTTGAATTTGTGTTGTATGTGCTTTTTTGGCTTAACGAATGTCAGCACCTAAAGAAAACGGAGAAACGGGAGGCAAGCGCAATCGCGCCGCACAACGCCCGCCGGCATCTGTAAATATGGAGGAGTTGCGCGAGCTGATCGGCCTCCTGCGTGATAACGGACTCGCCGAGCTCGAACTGGAGAACGAGGGCTTTCGTGTTCGTCTTCGTCGCGAGTCGGGTGCGTCCGAGTCGTCGGGTCACGTTACCGCGCCGCCTCCGCCGCCCGTATCTGCGCCTGTTGCTCCGGCGCCGGCTCCTGTTCACGCACCGGCACATCCGGGCACACAAGCGACCACAGCGGCTGCTCAGGATCAGGACTTACACATTATTCCATCACCAATTGTCGGCACGTTCTATCGATCCGCTTCTCCGACTGCCGATCCGTTTGTGAAGATTGGCAGCAACGTCGAGCCGGAATCGGTCGTCTGTATTATTGAAGCCATGAAACTCATGAATGAGATTCAGGCGGAAGCGACTGGTGAGGTTGTTAAGATTTACGTCGAAAACGGGCAGCCGGTTGAATACGGCCAGCCCCTCTTCGGCATTCGTAGTTAGGCCACAAAGCGCACAGAAAGCACAAATCTCATTTTGTGCTTTTTGTGCTTTTTTGTGGCAAGTTTCATATGGCTTTTAATCCGCGCAAATTCAAGAAGATCCTGATCGCCAATCGTGGCGAGATTGCCTGTCGCATCATCTGGACGTGCAAGGAGATGGGCATCAAGACGGTGGCCGTACACAGTGACGTCGATCGCGATTCACTGCACGTTCGTTTTGCCGACGAAGCCGCGTGTATTGGACCAGCACCTTCGGCCCAAAGCTATCTCAATATCCCCGCCATCATCAGCACAGCGGAGATCTTCAACGTTGATGCGATTCATCCGGGCTACGGGTTTCTTGCCGAGTCGGCTTACTTCGCCGAGATCTGCGAGGCCTGCAACATCAAGTTCATTGGACCACCGGCGAGTGTGATTCGAATGATGGGCGACAAGATCGAAGCGCGTCGTGTGATGCACGAGGCGGGTTTGCCGATCGTTCCGGGCAGTCCCGATGCGGTTACGTCGGAAGAGGAAGGCGTGAAGCTCGCTCGTGAGATTGGTTATCCCGTCATCGTCAAAGCTTCCGCAGGTGGCGGTGGTCGCGGGATGCGCATCGTTCGTTCGGAAGCGGAGCTGGGAAAAGCACTCGAAACGGCGTCGACTGAAGCTGCCGCAGCGTTCAATGACGGCAGTGTCTACATCGAGAAATATATCGAACGCCCTCGACACATCGAGATCCAGGTGCTGGCCGACGAGTTTGGTGAGTGCATTCATCTTGGCGAGCGCGAGTGCTCGATTCAACGACGACATCAGAAGTTGATGGAAGAGGCGCCCTCGACTGTGCTCACGCCTGAGATGCGCAAAAAGATGGGTGACGCGGCTGTGGCTGCGTGCAAGAAGCTGGGATATTCGAGCGCCGGGACGTGTGAGTTTCTGTTGGACGTGAACGGCGACTTCTACTTCATGGAGATGAACACCCGCATCCAGGTGGAGCATCCCGTGACCGAGATGGTCACGCTTGCCGACATCGTGCGCAACCAGATCCGGATCGCGGAAGGTGAGCCGCTGGGATATGCGCAGGACGACCTGCTGATTGTCGGTCATGCGATCGAGTGTCGAATCAATGCTGAGAATCCGGAAACTTTTGCGCCGTCGCCCGGGACCATTTCCGCCTTCAATCTGCCGGGCGGGCCGGGTGTGCGGGTCGACACGTTTGTTTACTCGGGTTATCAGGTGACACCGTTTTACGATTCGATGATTGCCAAGGTGATTGTCCATGCGAGGACGCGTGAATTGGCCATCGCGCGTATGAAGCGGGCGTTGGAAGCGATGGTTATTGAGGGGATCAAGACGACTGTCCCGCTGCACCTGAAAATCATGGACGACCCGCGGTTCAGAGCTGGGGATATCGGGACGGATTTTATGGAGTACTTTTTGGCCAAGAACGGCAAGAAGGCTGCAGCGCAGTAGACAGGATTTGCAAGATTTTCTCAGGATTTACAAGATAAATGCTGTCCATCCGGAAAATCCTGTAACTCCTGTCCAAGGCTTCCGCGGTTGCCGAACGCGTCTGAATTACCCTATAATGTCCGACTTTTCTACGACGACTTGGCTCGTCTGAGAGGTGATTAAATGTCGCACGCAGTTATAAAAGCCGGTGGTAAACAGTTCCTTGTCGAGGAAGGCCAGACGATTCGTGTGCCTTCAATCCAGGCGGACGCGGGAAGCTCAGTCGAGCTCGAGGCGTTGCTCAGCACTGGATCCGAGAACAAGATTTCGGCGACGGTCGTCGCCCACGGCAAAGATCAAAAAATTGTTGTCTTCAAGAAAAAGCGGCGCAAGCAATACAAACGCACGCGTGGTCACCGGCAGGGTTACACCACCTTGAAGATCGAATCGATTGGGTAAAGACAATGGCACACAAAAAAGGCGTTGGTTCATCTCGTAACGGTCGCGACTCACAGTCGCAGCGGCTCGGCCTCAAGAAGTTTGGCGGTGAGAGAGTTCTCGGCGGCAACATCATCGCGCGCCAGCGTGGCACCAAGTGGAAACCCGGCAACAATGTCGGCCGCGGCAAAGATGATACGTTGTTCGCATTGATCGATGGCGTCGTGAAGTTTGAGGACAAGGGCCGGTCCGGAAAGTTCGTCAGCGTTTATCCACTGGAGCAAACTGCTGCTTAGAAAAGTTTCTGAGAAAGTTCGCGACGCCTGAGCAGCAACACTGCGCACTCAGGCGTCGTTTTCGATTTTTAGGATGTTCATCGATCGCGCCAAGATTCACGTACAAGGGGGAAACGGAGGTAACGGTGTTACAGCTTTCCGGCGCGAGAAATTTGTGCCGCGCGGTGGTCCATCGGGCGGCGATGGTGGGCGCGGCGGCGACGTAATCCTGTTGGCCGACGATTCGCTCAACACGCTGCTACACCTTCGTTATAACCCGCACCACACGGCCCAGCGCGGTCTGCATGGTGAAGGTTCGAATCGGTCCGGACGCGACGGCGAGGACCACGTAATTCGAGTTCCAGTTGGAACACAGATCTTTGACGCTGCGACAGGTGACTTGCTTCACGACCTGAATCATGACGGCGATCGGTGGCTGGCGGCGCGTGGAGGACGAGGTGGTTTTGGAAACGCGCACTTCACGACTTCAACGAATCGCGCACCTCGTTACCACCAGAGTGGCAGCCCTGGCGAAGAGTTGGACCTCCAGCTCGAGCTCAAGCTGCTTGCCGATGTCGGTCTGGTAGGTTTTCCGAACGCAGGAAAGTCGACGTTCATCTCGACCGTTTCTGCTGCGCGGCCCAAGATTGCGGACTACCCGTTCACGACGCTGGAACCGCATCTCGGTGTAGTTGATCTCGGTGACTTTCGTACGTTTGTGATCGCTGATATTCCGGGGCTGATCGAGGGCGCTCACACAGGCGCGGGTCTGGGAGATCGTTTTTTACGACACATCGAGCGCACGAAGTTGTTGTTGCACCTCGTGGATGTTTCGTCGGTTTCGGGACGGGATGCGGTCAGTGATTACGAAACGGTGAACCGCGAGCTGGGTTCGTACAACGAGGAGTTAGCAACGAGGCCGCAGTTTGTGGTGGCCACAAAGATCGACGCACTCGACGAACCGGAGCGATTCGAATTACTAAAACAGAAAGCGATCGAAGACCAGAAACCGTTCTTTGCGATCTCCTCGGCAACAGGCAACGGTGTTCGTGAGCTTGTGAACGCAATTGCGGCGAAGCTGGAAGAATTGAGTGCCGAGAGCACTAGATCTGACACGGTGGAACTGACTTACTAGGACATCTCCGACAGATGTGTGCGCAGAAGCGGATAGGTTTGTATGGCGGAACATTTGACCCGGTTCATGTAGGCCATCTCGAAGTTGCACGCAGAGTCTCGCAGTTATTTGAGATTGAGAAAGTCGTTTTTATCCCGGCTCAGATGGCGCCGCACAAGATTGGGCGTCCTGTAACCGAGCCGCTACATCGCTATGCGATGCTCGCGTTGGCGACGCAGAACGATCCGCAGCTAACGATATCGAGTTTTGAGCTTGATGATCCGGATCGCCGGTACACGGTAGATACGGTCGAGCATTTTCAGCGCGCGCTGGGTGAAGAGATCGAGCTCTTTTTCATAATGGGGGCTGATTCGTGGTCGGAGATTACGACCTGGCGTGAATGGGAACGCTTGTTGACGATGACGAATCATATTGTCGTCACGCGGCCGGGTTCTGAGGTCACGGCTACTCACGTTGGCGCAATTAGCGAGCGCGTGGTGGATTTACGAACTACCTTGGAGTGCGCCGACTTGTCGGCGCTTTGGTCTCGATCGAGCGAGTTCGATAAAAAAGCGGCGCCAGGCCGCCGCACTACAAAGATCTTCTTCACCGATGTGGTGATGAAAGACGTTTCGGCAACCAGGATTCGACGATTGGCGAGTGAAGGTCGCAGTGAAGAGTTAAGCGATCTTTTACCAGGGGCAGTGCTTGATTACATAAAGAAGTACGGAATTTACGAACTGAATGAAACAAAACTCAACAGTTAAGGAACAGTCGTTAAATCCGCAACCTAGCGTGCGGTCAACTCCTCAATCTGCGCCGGCCGAAATCCTCGACGAGCGCGTACTTGCCGCACTTCACGCTGCCGGGGAGAAGAAGGCAATCGAACCGGTTGTACTCGATCTGCGTGAGATCGCCAGCTTCACCGATTACTTTCTGATCGTGAGTGGCGCAAACGAACGTCAGGTGCAGGCAATCGCGGATGAGGTATACGAAACTTTGAAGAAGTCCGGCCATGCCGCGGCACGCATGGAGGGCTACAAGACTGCCGAATGGATTCTTTTGGACTACGGCGATTTCGTTGTCCATGTGTTTGAGCAAAAAGCGCGGCAGTTCTACGACCTCGAACGTCTCTGGCGCGAATCGAAGCGAGTCGAGTTGCCGGCGGAATTTACCGGCGGCAGTGGTAGTTCTTTGAGAAGAGAATCGTGATCGAAATATTTGCGCGCTCTCAGGGAATGCGCGAGGCGGTCAGTCTCGCGGAGCGCGTGAGTTCAACCGATGCGAATGTTCTGATCACGGGTGAGTCGGGAGCGGGGAAGGATCTCCTCGCGGCGTTCATTCACTTGAAGTCGAAGCGGTCGGCGCAGCCGTTCGTGAAGATCGATTGTGCGACGCTTCCGGGCGAGCTACTCGAAGCAGAGCTCTTCGGTTTCGAACGCGGAGCGTTTACCGGGGCAGTAGAGGCCAAAGCAGGTCGCTTTGAGGCGGCGGATAAAGGCACAGTCGTCCTCGACGAGATTGCGCACCTTTCAACTGATGCGCAGGCGAAACTGCTACGCGTAATTGAGCGCCGGGAATTTGAGCGGTTGGGCGGACGCAAAACCATCAAGCTCGACGCTCGCCTGATGGCCCTGACGAACGTGGATCTTAATGCAGCGGTAAAAGTTGGTCGATTTAGAGAAGACCTTTTTTATCGTCTGAACGTAATAAACATTCGCGTCCCGCCGTTACGTGAACGTAAGGAAGATCTTTCTCAACTCGTCCAGCATTTCGTGAAGGTCTATTCGGCCAAACATGGGCGACATGTGCACCAGCCCACAGCGAATGCGCGTGCGTTGCTAAAGGCCTATGACTATCCGGGAAATGCTCGCGAGCTGGCCAACATCATCGAGCGTGCGGTGATTGTCGCGGAGGGTAAGAAGCTTGAAGAGCACGATCTTCCCGCGGGATTGAGTGCGGCCGTGGCCGCGCAACGGCTCAAAGAGAAGCCGCGCAGTCTGGCGCAGGTCGAGGCGGCTTACATCTCCGAGATTCTGGACGTGACCGGCGGTAACAAGACCGAGTGCGCGCGCATACTCGGAATTAGTCGCAAGAATCTTTACGAGAAGATTGCGCGCTACGGGATTTAATGCGGCTGCGGATAATTTGGATTGGCAAGACTCGTGATGCGAGGCTGCGCGCGCTGATTGATGATTACGCCGAACGCCTTGGTCATTTTGCGCGCTGCGAAGTCACTGAGTTACGGGAACTTGGGCGTACAGACAAGGCGGGCATCGATAAGGAGACGAAACGCATCTCAGACGGACTCCGATCTGGGTCGGTCACGGTGCTTTTGGATCCGGATGGAGTTGAGTGGACTTCTCAACAGCTCGCTGCCCAGGTGCGGAGCTGGGAGGGAAGCGGGATCAAAGAAGTGGCCTTCGTCATTGGCGGACCGAATGGCGTTGCCGGCGACTTCAAGGCACGCGTTGACAAGCGCTGGTCCCTGTCACGGCTGACGCTGACGCATGAGATGGCGCGCGTCCTGTTGTTGGAGCAGTTGTATCGAGCGTACACGATCATTCATGGTTTGCCATATCAGAAATGATCGCGAGAGACAGCTAACATCAAGTAGGGTGGAGGGTTGAGATAGATAATGGATAAGAGGCGCACAAAAGTTTTCAGAGACAAATTATTGGACCGTCGTGAAGGTCTCGTTGGACAGGTGCAGGCGGCGGAGCTTTATAGTCGCGAACGCGATGCGGAAGCCACGCAGGATCCGGCAGACATGGCGGCTAATGCTTATACAAAAGAATTACTGGTGTCGATGTCTGACAACGATCGTCAGTTGTTGAACCTGATCGATGAAGCGCTCGAGCGAATCGAAACATCTGGTTACGGTAAGTGTGTTCACTGTGGTGAAGCACTGCCGGAGAAACGTCTCGATGCGGTGCCGTGGGCGCGACACTGCGTTCGCTGCCAGGACTTGCAGGAGCGCGGGTTACTCGGCGACGACGAAGACTAACCGGCCCTAACGGTTTCACATAATTCTGCGGCCTCCTCGAAGCGGGGAGGCCGCTTTGTTTTAGCGACAAAAGGCACGGAAAGAATGTTAGGCGATGCTTTGTTGACTCTGGCATATCCGCAAGCTTGTGAGATCTGTGCAGGTAGTGTTGAAGAACGAAGGTTTGGAGTGGCGTGTGAATCGTGTTGGAAGGGAACACGGATCTTCGCGGATGATGAGGAGATGTGTTGGAAGTGTGGATCGCCGGGACCTCCTTGCGGGCGTTGTGAACCGCTGGCGTTCACCACAGCGCGCGCGGTGGGGCTGTACAAGGGTGCGTTGCGCGAGTCGGTCTTGATGTTGAAGCGCCGGGCGAATCTGCCGCGGCATGTCGAGGATTTATTGGCTGCGGCGGCGATGCGGGAGCCGTTGGATGGCAGTACTAAGGTTGTGCCCGTTCCGCTGCATCCCAGGCGGCTGCGGGCGAGAGGTTTTAATCAGGCTTCAGTGCTCGCAAACGCGCTCTCGAAGAATCTGCGGTTGCCCCTGGACGACGTCAGCCTCGTGCGGGTTTCGGAGTCGGAGAAATACCGTGCGGGCCTGGATGTGAAAGGACGCCGGGACACGGTCGCAGAGGCCTTCAAAGTCGTCCATCCGAGGCTGATTGCGGGCGAGGATGTGCTGCTGGTCGACGATGTTTATACGACCGGCGCAACCGGGTCTGCCTGTGCCGAGGTGCTGATGGCGGCAGGCGCCCGGAAGGTGTTTGTACTGACGTTAGCCAGGGCCTGAACCGGGCAAAAAACGAACATAATTTTGACACCCTCTTCCGCGCTCGCGTAATATCGCGGTAATGAATGGCAGAGTTTTAGTTCTTAATACTTCCTTCGAGCCCATCAATGTGTGCACCGAAAGGCGCGCTGTCGTGATGATCTTCAAGGGAGTGGCGCGCGTGGAGGAGCACAATGGTCACGTCCTCCATTCGCAGAAACTCACCATTCACGCCCCTTCTGTTATTCGTTTGACTGAGTACATCCACATTCCATTTGAACGCCGCTCGCTCTCGCGCAAGAACATCCTTCTGCGCGACCACTCGACCTGCCAGTACTGCGGCACGCAGTATCCGCCGTCGGAGCTAACGCTCGATCATGTGCTGCCACGCTCGCGCGGAGGGGAGTCCGCGTGGGATAATCTGGTTGCCTGCTGCAAGCGTTGTAATCATCGGAAGGGAAACCGGACTCCCGAGGAATCCGGGATGCACCTGTTGCGCAGGCCTCGTGGGTTCTCGCTTCATGTAAACCGGCAAATCATGCGGTACCTGGGGAGAGCCGACGAGACGTGGAGAAAGTATTTGTTCTACGAATCAGACGGTCGGGAATAGTTGGCAAAAACCGGCGCGGCCCCACATAGAAAGAGGAATCATGAATCAAACAATTTTGGCGATCGCGGGACTCGGCACTCCTGAGCTTAT
>JBKPPU010000024.1:0-20680 GCA_046733695.1 Acidobacteriota bacterium | reverse complement strand
CCCATCAGGCCACGACTCCCGACGAAGATGCGCTCTTGAATTTATGTGTATTTTCACTTACACTGCGCGCCGACTCGGAGGATACCCGAAACGCCCGAACTAGTCGGGCGCTACTCACTAGCGGGTTCGACCTCGCGCCTTAATCAACACTTGCTCCTTTTCATTTTTAGACAGACTCGGAGCGCATGCCCGGAGGCAAAATGTGGGTGTTGCCAATGCGTTCCGCCGAGAGCGGTAGTCGGCTTCAGAATCGTGCTGCCGCTCTCACCTTAGGTACTTCCCACAAACTGTCACACGGATATGAGTATTCGCCGGCATCAGCTTGGGCGAGGCTAGGCTCATCTTCGTTAAGGGTCGAGGTTAACGCGAGGATTTTCGTTTGTAAATTCTTTCTCGTGGTCCTGCCCTCTGTGACCGCCGCACATACTACACGCAAACCGCCACAGACACGCACGGATTTTTATCAACAAGACATCAGGGATTTCCTGTATGCAATTACATATGCTTCACGTTGTAAGCAACGACCACGCAGCCATTTGATAATTGCTGACACTTCGTTAATTCGAGATCGATCTGACGAGACATCTCATAGAAAATCGGAATTCCGGAACCGAGCAACACGGGATGAATGTTGAATCCGATCTCGTCGATCAGATCTGCTTCGAAGAGAGACTTCGCCAGCACTCCGCCCCCCATTATGCAGATGTCTTTACCTTCTTCTTGTTTTAACCGTCGGACGAAGTCAGCTGCATCTTCTGCGACGAACGTTACTTTCTTGCTGCTCCGTTTTTTGATGGTTCGCGAGAAGACGTACGTCTTAACACCTGGACCACTTCCGCCGTCGCCGCCCATCTTAATCGCAACCTCATACGTGCGCCGGCCCATCACTACGGTGTCGATGTTCTTCCAGTAGTCCTTCATTAGCTGTTGCACTTCGTTGGACCAAAGCAGCCAGTCGACAGAGTCGTCTTTGCGAGCGAAAAAGTTGTCGAGACTGTTAGCCCCTCCAAACGTAACCTTGCGCATTTGAAATCTCCTTCCGTATTGGGCGTAACTGTAGGGGCGGCCCTCCGTGGCCGCCCGGCGTCGAATCGATCTCTTGGTGGATACGACTGATCGATTGTGTTGCAAAGGATCGAGTTCCACGCCCCGACAGTACAACTCACATTTCATGACACCCTTTGTCATATTTGTGGGATAGAATCCCTTTATGCGAGCCGATCGTCTCCTCTCGATAGTTCTGCTGTTGCAGGCGCATCACCAAATGACCTCGCGCGACCTTGCATCGCGTCTCGAAGTCTCCGAGCGAACCATCCACCGTGACATGGAAGCATTGAGCGGCCTCGGCATTCCGGTGATCGCTGCACGCGGCCTGGGCGGTGGCTGGTCGTTGCTCGGGCAATACCGCACCACTCTCACCGGGCTGACAGAAACCGAGATTCAATCACTCTTCGTTACAAAACCAACGAAGCTACTCGAAGACTTACACCTCGAAAAGGCAGCTGACGGCGCCCACCTGAAATTACTCGCCTCACTACCAACCGCATTTCGACAAGCAGCAGAACGAGCGAGACAACGTATTCACATCGATGTCAGCGGCTGGTCCAAACGCGAAGAAGCCGTGCCGCTTCTCCCTGTCTTGCAGGAAGCTCTTTGGCTCGAGCGTAAACTCAGCATCAAGTACGAACGCGGAGGGAATTTTGAACCAGTCCAGCGTTTGCTGAGTCCACTTGGATTAGTCGCGAAAGGAAGTGTTTGGTATCTCGTTGCATCTGTCGACGAAAGCGTGCGGAGTTATCGCGTGTCACGTATCGCAGACGCTGAAATCCTAAATGAGCCGGCGATGATTCCCACTGATTTCAACCTTGCTGACTACTGGCAACAGTCTGCTTCGACATTCAAGTCATCTGCGCCGAACTACCTCGCAACATTCTGGGTCTCGCCTGCAGTCATCTTGCGTCTGCCGTTCGCCGGACGCTTCGCACGTGTCAATGAGACTGAGGAGACTGATGCTCGTGGTTGGAGGAAGGTCCACATCGGTTTCGACATTGAGGAAATGGCATGTGAATATGCAGTATCATTTGGTCCAAATCTTGAGGTCATCGAACCAACGGAGCTACGTGAAAAAGTGGTTGCGATGACGAAGGCCACATTGGAGTTTTATACAACTCATTAGGCGAATGACCACTGACACAAACAGACACTCGCTGCTGCCGGTGTATGTGATTGCCCTCGTGTACTTCACCTTACATCTGCTTACCTCAACGCGATACGGTTATTTCCGAGATGCTCTGTATTACCTCGCGTGCTCGGAGCACCTCGCATTTGGATATGTCGATCAACCACCACTGATCGCCGTGCTTGGTTGGATTGCTCGTCATACTTTGGGTACTTCACTGCCGGCTTTACTCTTCTGGCCCGCTCTCGCCGGTGCATTAAGAATTATCCTCACCGCTGCGTTTGCGCGCGAACTCGGCGCCGGCCGTTTTGGAACTGTTTTAGCCGCGGCGCTCGCAGCAACACCGGGCGTCTGGTGGGTCCTCGATCACCAGTTCGCGATGAATAGCTTCGAAGCGTTGTTCTGGGGTGGACTCGCTTATGTCCTGCTTCGACTCATCAACACCGCCAATCCAAAACTCTGGCTCGCGTTTGGGGCGATTGCGGGTGTCGGACTGCTGAACAAGTATTCGATCGTCTTCTTTGCGGCAGCGTTACTTGCCGGACTCCTGTTAACACCCCAGCGCCGACTTCTCTTTACACCGTGGATACTGCTCGGAGGCGTTATCGCCCTATTGATCTTCTCCCCAAATCTGATCTGGAACATTCGACACGACTGGCCCTTTCTCGAGTTGATGCGAAATATCCGCGCCACGGGAAAAGACGTCATTCTTTCGCCCGGCATGTATCTTCTCCAGCAGGTGCTGATGTTGAATCCGGTGAGTTTTCCTTTCTGGTTCGGCGGCTTGCTGTTCTACTTCTTCTCTCGCGACGCGAAGAATTATCGCAACTTCGGCTGGACCTTTGTGATCACGATCGCGCTCTTCATGATCACGCATGGCAAGGATTACTACTCTGCTCCGGCGTATGTGATGTTGTTCGCCGCTGGAGGTGTGGCGACAGAGAGATTTGTTTCGGCGCGCCCAAAGTTGCGGCCAGTTTTGAGACCGGCATGTTTTATCTGGCTCGCGCTCGGCGTGGTTCCGCTGTTGCCGTTGGTGTTGCCTGTGTTACCGATCGAGACGTTTCTCCGGTATCAATCGCACCTGCCTTTCGAAGTGCCAAAAACTGAGCGCAGTTTTGTTGGTGAGACATTGCCGCAGTATTACGCTGATGAGTTTCCCTGGCCCGGAATGGTCGCCGCAGTCGCTCAGGTCTATCATTCACTCACACCTGAAGAGCAGCAGCGGACTGCAATCTTTGGCAGCAACTACGGACAGGCAGCCTCGATCGATTTCTTTGGACCACAGTATGGATTGCCCAAAGCAATCAGCGGGCATCAGAATTATTTTCTGTGGGGACCACGCCAATACACCGGCGACATTGTGATACTGCTTGGCGCGAAGGAGAGTGAACAGCGCGAGCAATTCGAGTCGGTAACGGTCGCGGCGACACTCGCAAACCCGTATGCCTATCGTTACGAAAACCGCCCCATTCTGTTGTGCAGAGGTTTGAAGTGGGATCTGCAAACGGGCTGGTCGAAAGTGAAGAACTGGCGGTGAGTCTTTTTACAGGATTACAGGATTGACAGGATTTACAAGATCGTCTTGTCAATCATGAAAATCCTGTAATCATGTCCAACTAACTTTTCGTGTAAAATCCTTCAATGAAAATCGACCGCCGCAAATTCCTGTTCGCGTCATCGGCCGCAGCGTTGAGCCACAAGTATCTTCCGTCCGTGTTCGCTAAATCGAGCGCTGACCCTCTTCCATTCGAATCGAGTCCTGCCGTCGCAAAACAAGTGACGGTTTACACCACGGCCGAAAAGTCAGATCACAGACTGAAACAGACTGATACCGTCGCTTTCAAATCCGTTGGCCAGCCGAAAGAGACTCAGATCTGCGTGTTTGTCGATCCGGGCCGGCAGTTTCAAACGTTCCTCGGGATTGGAGGAGCGTTAACCGACGCTTCCGCCGAAACGTTTGCGAAACTCCCGAAACAGAAACAACGCGAATTTATTGACGCGCATTTCGATGAGGAGCGAGGCATCGGCTACAAACTCGCGCGTACAAACATTCACAGTTGTGACTTTTCGAGCAGCAGTTACACGTACGTCGACGAAGGTGATAAAGAGTTAAAGTCGTTTAGTGTTGCGCACGACAAGCAGTTTCGTATCCCATTCATCAAGGAAATCCTGGCGGCCACAAAGGGTCAGCTCAACATCTTCGCCAGTCCGTGGAGCCCGCCGTCGTTCATGAAAGACAACAACGACATTCTGCACGGCGGCAAACTGAAACCCGAGTTTTACCAGTCGTGGGCCAACTACTACGCGAAGTTCATCAGAGCTTATCAAGCAGAAGGAATACCGATCTGGGGACTCTCGATCCAGAACGAACCGATGGCGACGCAGAAATGGGAATCGTGTATTTACTCGGCGGAGGAAGAAAGGGATTTTCTCAAAAACCACCTTGGACCAACCTTGATCCGAGCGGGGTTGGGCGATAAGAAGATCATCGCCTGGGATCACAATCGCGATCTGATCTATCAGAGAGTCAGCACGTTGTTAGCCGATCCGAAGGCGGCGAAGTTCGTGTGGGGGATTGGGTATCACTGGTACGAACCGTGGAGTGGTGGCGATCCGATGTTTGACAACGTGCGGCTGGTCCACGACACATTTCCCGACAAGCATCTGATCTTTACCGAAGGATGTGTCGACGCGTTCGATCCGAAGAAACTGGGCGAGTGGAAGTTTGGTGAACAGTACGGGGGATCGATGATTCACGACTTCAACAACGGCACGGTTGGTTGGACTGATTGGAATATTCTGCTCGACGAGCGAGGTGGTCCAAATCACGTTGCGAACTTCTGCTTCGCACCCGTGCATGCGGATACTGAGACTGGTGAGCTGACGTATCTAAGTTCGTATTACTACATCGGACACTTCTCGAAGTTCATCAAACCGGGGGCGAAGCGAATCGCGAGTTCGCCGAGCCGCAGTCAATTGCTGTCGACGGCGTTCCTGAATCCGGATGGCAAGGCGGCCGTGGTAGTCATGAATCCTACCGACAAACCGGCGCCATACTGGCTGTGGGTTGGCGGCGATGCGGCTGAAGTCAACAGCCCGCCGCATTCAATTCAAACGCTCGTGTTTTGAGAGTTTTTTGGACAGGATTTACAAGATGTCTCAAGATGCACAAGATCAATCCTGAAACATCTTATAAATCCTGTCCAAATAGATTGAGAGAATCATGAACATATCGGATATTAAAGATCTTTTTGACTACACGGAATGGGCCAACGATCTGGCCATGGATGCGGCGAACAAGCTGCCCGACGAGAGCCTGCGGCGTGATGTTGGCATTAGTCACCAGTCGATCTTTGGGACCTTAGTGCACATGGCTGGTGCTGAATGGATCTGGCTCGAGCGTTGGCATGGACGCTCCCCGGCAAAAGCTCAAGCCTGGTCGCTTTGGTCGACTGAGTCGTGTGAGGATCTCGCCGTCTTGAAAGATCGTTGGTGCAATCTCATAAATGAGCGCACGCAGTTTGTTTCACAGTTGGACGAGATGCGACTTGCAGCAGATCTGCCGTTCAAGCTTCTCAGCGGCGACCCGAGCTCGATGCCGCTGGTCAATCAGATGCAGCACGTCGTCAATCACGCGACTATGCATCGCGGGCAGATCGTCGGCATGATTCGACAACTCGGCATCGATCCACCATCAACCGATCTGCTTTTCTATCTCCGTCGAGAGATATCACCGAGGTAACACAGATAGCGATCGACGGCTTCTTCCAGGGCAAACTTTTCTGATTTTTTCAAGGCTCTCGCAGCATTGAGTTCGACGTTACCCGAATTTGTGCGTCTCCACCTCCCGGCTGCGATTCCATCGATAATGAATGTTGGACCGAGCACGTCCCACGTTGATAAGCAGCCGGCAGCGACTTCCCTGTCTTTGTAAGCAACAAAGTATTCGTCGAATGCGGGCAGGAGGTGAGCTGAGTTCGGCGATGGTTTAGTTCGTGAGGAACGTGAAGTTGCCGCTTGCGCCATACCGCGCCTGGCATCTTCAACCGTCAACCCCGACCACCAAACAAAATCCTGCAACGTTGCGGGACCATGACTTCTGAAATACCGCTGCGTGAGTTCTGCCAACGCCTCATCTCGCTCGAGGATCTTCGTCGCGGGTGCTCGTTCCTCAAGCAACGCGTACGTAAACTGTTTGCCTATTCGTGGGCCACTGCAAATAACACCATCGAGTTCGGCCCGCAGTAGAATGTGCGCCAGCCGCACCGGATCCGTCACATCTATTCCGTCCGCGTTCAACATCGACTTCAGTGCTGGGCGTGCCAGGTGTTTCCCGCCCTCCAGGGCCTTTACAAAGATCTTATTCGACCGCTTGAATACGGCAGTATCGAGTTCAAACTTACGATAGTTTGGCCCGGCCCGCAGGTTCACCCGCGGGGCGGTCAGCTGCAGTAACCAGCGGATATCCTCAGGCGCAACAAAATGCCACGTTGGACGCATAACATGTGTGCGGAGTATCTCGCCGTGATTAAAGGCCGTTTCGACAGTCGCATCGGTCGCTTTGCGCATTCTGAGCGCAAGCGCCCACTTGGCTGCGTTAAAGTCCTGCGCCTGCACCGCGCCCAGCCAACGCACTACATCCACAGGCTTCTCAAACCGTGTTGACGACAGTTTTTGATTGTGGAGGCGAGTAAAAAGCAGGTCTGAGTTCGTCATTCAATTTTATTGACAGCAGTAAATAACATGGATACATTCCGCAGTTCTGATCCTCATAAGCACAGAAGGAGCTCCGATAATGACGGTACCCCCGCTTCGCACACGCAAACTTACGATAATCGCGCAGGATCCGAGCGTTAAGATAAACGGGAAAATACTCCGAACCCAAGTGGAGATTCCTGCCGAAGAGCTTCAACCTGGACCATGGGGCTACCGAGTTCACACAGTCGATTTCGATTCTTCGACTTCGACACTCTACCAGCCACTCAAATATCCTTCATTAAAAGACAGCGTCGACGGTGATCCTTTTAAAGGCGCGCGAGACGCGAAGCTGTTGTCCGATCCCACCTTTCATGCGCAGAACACCTATGCGATCGTGATGCGCATTCTGGCCAGATTTGAATTCGCACTCGGCCGGCGTGTGAGCTGGCACTTCGACAGTCATCAAATCAAAGTTGCCCCGCACGCTTTCGCGGACGCAAATGCATTTTATTCAGAGCGCGATCAGGCACTTCTGTTTGGCTACTTCCCGGGTCGCAAGGGAATGGTCTACTGCTGTCTGTCGCACGATATTGTCGCTCATGAAACAACGCACGCTCTGCTCGACGGTTTGCGTGAACGTTACACGGATCCATCTTCACCGGAGCAGGCAGCATTCCACGAGGGATTTGCCGACATCGTGGCGCTGCTATCAGTGTTTTCTCTTCCGGGAATTGTCGAAACACTCATCGATATCAACGCTCCGCGTCGCGACCGAAGTCGAATTGACAAGAAGCTACTCACCATCAAAGAGCTGCGCAACTCGATGTTGCTCGGTCTGGCAAAAGAGATGGGCCAGGAGCTACCCGCAATTCGCGGCAATGTGTTACGACGATCCGTGGAGCTGGTCCCGTCACGCGATTACATCAAGCAAACGGAATTCGAAGAGCCACACCGCCGCGGGGAGATTCTCGTTGCGGCGGTGATGAATGCGTTCCTGAGTGTGTGGGTGAAACGGCTCGAGGCGCTCGGACAGATCGTACCCGGCGCTCTCGATCGTGGTCGTGTGGTTGAAGAAGGAGCGTCGGTTGCCGACTACCTGCTGACGATGGTGATCCGCGCTCTCGACTATGCGCCACCGGTTAATCTCGAGTTCTGCGATTTTCTCAGTGCGATCTTGACGTCCGACAGAGAAATCAATCCGAACGATTCGAAATACCAGTTCAGAGACACACTCAGAAAGAGCTTCATCAGTTATGGCATCAAGCCGAGATCGGCAGGCACTCCGAGTGATCCGGGAATTTGGCTGGGCCCCGAAGGCGCCATTAGCAACGATCGCATTCACTTCGAATCGTTGCAGCGCGACCCTGATGAAGTCTTTCGTTTCATCTGGGACAATCGTGGAGCATTCAAGTTCTTTGAGAACGCATACAGCCGCGTGCTTTCGGTTAGACCATGTCTTCGTATTGGACCGGATGGCTTCGCGCTTCGTGAGACGGTCGCCGAGTACATGCAGATTCTCGAAATGGAGGCCGGCGAACTGAAGAAGCAGAAAAACCTGCATATCACCGTGCCGGATGACATGCCGGACGATCAGGACATACGGATTACGGGAGGTGGCACGCTCATCTTCGACGAGTATGGAAAACTGAAGTTTCACATCGAGAATCGACTGGACGACGGCGAGCGACAATCGCAGCGCCTCGAATATCTCTGGGGGTACGGCTACTACAGAAACCCGGCGTCGTTTCGTAACTTTGCGAGCCTGCATCGACAACGCGCCACTTCGCTGACCTCATTTTCCAGGGAGGATTGGTAAACGATGGCAACCTCGAAACCAAAGAGCTTAACTATCCGCAGCTATCAGGTAGGTTTTGGCGATTGTTTCCTGCTTACGTTCCATTATCCCGGGACAAACAAAGATCGTCACGTGCTGGTCGACTTCGGTAGTACGGGTCAGCCGAAAGGTGTTCCTAAAGACTTGATGTTGAAAGTGGCTGAGGACATCAAGAAACAATGCAACGGGAAACTACACGCTGTGATTGCCACTCACCGTCACAAGGATCACATCAGTGGCTTCGCTACCAACAAGAAAGGCACGGCTTCAGGTGACGTCATTGCCTCGTGTAAGCCTGACGTGGTGCTGCAACCCTGGACCGAACATCCCAAAGCCCGCGTCGATGCGAAACAGGCGCCAAACGGAATGACAACGAACAAGGCGTTTGTCGCTGCCCTCGGTAACATGCACGCGATCTCCGCGGCGATACTGATGGAAGCGCAACGGCGGAAGTCACTAAGTCCGGTTCTCAAGCGGGAGATCACGTTCCTCGGCGATGACAACTTGAGCAATGCATCTGCAGTAGAGAACCTCATGCAGATGGGCAAGAAAAACTTTTATCTGAATTTCGGTTCGAAGTCCGGTTTAGAACGAGTGTTGCCGGGAGTAAAGACTACGGTCCTTGGTCCACCAACGCTGAAACAATCGAGCGAGATCAAGATTCAACGCAGTAAAGATGAGGACGAGTTCTGGATGTTTCAAGCGCTCGCGAACCAGTTTGTTCTGAAGCCGGAGGCGCGCATCTTCCGTCGCGCGAAGACCTATACAACGAGTCCGGCATACACGCGCTGGTTTCTGAAGCGTATGAGTTCGATCAGAGGCGAACAGTTACTCGGAATCGTGAGGGCGCTCGATAAAGTGATGAACAATACCAGTTTAATTCTGTTGTTTGAGGTGAACGGAAAGAAGCTGTTGTTCCCCGGCGATGCACAGATCGAAAACTGGTCGTACGCCTTGAGTAAACCTGAGATCAGGCGTCTGCTATCGAAGGTTAACGTCTATAAAGTCGGACATCACGGCAGCCGCAACGCCACGCCGAAGACGTTGTGGAATGGATTCAAGAATCGCTCCAAAAAGAAGACGGACAAGAGCAGGCTCAAGTCGTTCATGTCGACGATGACGGGCAAGCACGGAAAGTCGCAGAGCAGCACTGAAGTCCCCCGCAAGACGTTGGTCAAGGCGCTCGAGACGGAGAGCGAGCTTTTCACGACGCAAACTATCAAAGGGAAGGGAAATATCTCTCTGGTTTGTGAGTTTAAGCTTTAATTGGAATTGCCTTCTCGGTACAGTAGCTTTGATCGGACGAGTTCGACCGACGTGGTCGAGGAGCGGAGCGGAATTGTAAACGCGTCGCCCTCGTTGACGAACTTTTCTCTTGGAGCAAAAGTGACGATTTGTGTGACCTTCGCTGGTTGTTGAACGCGAAGACGAGCATTCGGAGTGAAGACGTTTGCCGGCGAGAGACTCACACGCACGACATTCGTCCGTGTATTGATTGCTACGTCTTCGAACGTTCCGGCATCGAGCGTCAACCACAATCCCAGCGGCGCGATGTAGACCCGCTTGCGAAGCGAGTCGAGCGGCTTCACGTTCACCCAACCGCCACGAACGCTCACATTTCCGCCAAACGACTGCCAACCAAATTCAGGATCTTTGATTACGTAAGTGGCAGCGTTGAATGCATGACCGAAGAAGTTTGGCCCATAGTCGCCTGTGTAAGGATCCCACTTCAAGGTCGACGGAAACGAGTGAAACGCGACCGATGCGAATCCCTCCTGATCGATGTTTGAGAGCGCTCCCATCGTGCCGCCATATCCGACGCGCAGTAGATATTCATCATCTGGGTGCTCGCGGTATTGCGACAGGACCGGAATGGCATTCAAACCCGAGCCGTAGTGATGCAATTGTCGCTCGATTCTTCTGATCTTGCCGCCGTAGAGAAAATCCCAATAACGACGCGCATTGCCGTTGTAACCCCAGTGAGGCAAGGTCGGCATGTAGCCGAGAATCGAATTCAGTGAGACAAGCGCTTTATCGTCGTAACCGAAGTATTTGCACCACGCGTAAACTTCTTCCTGGCCGGTCGAGTCCCACGCCATCTCGCTGCCAAACGGATACGGTTCCTGTTTCCAGCGATCGGTCCGTTCCTTCATCAGGCCTTCGAGAACGTTCGCTTTGTCTGTCCACGATTCTCGTTTTAGATCGTCGAGTAGTGCGACGATGATGTCGCCTTCCATCAGGCCGAGCTCGACATAGCCGACGCGGCGACGGCCGTTCGGCTGCCTGCTGAACATGAACTTCGCGGTTTCATATGCCTGGTCCAGGTACCAGTCCCACGAATGATTCGTGACCAAGCCCGTGTGGTTCCGTGCGAGTCGATACATGGACCAGTAAGCGGCGATCACGTGCGGATAGTTGTATCCGCGCCCGATCGACTCGGCGTCAGCTTTCTTCCAGCTCGTCCAACTGGTCCAATTCAGCGAAGCGTCGTATTTGTAGTTGGGGACGTCCTGCGACGAGTAGTAAAAAAGGCTCTTCCTTACGCCATACTTGTTTGGGCCGTCGTTATATTGCAGGCCGCCCCACAAAACACGGTCGATGAACTGCTCGAACTTTGCGACCTCTTCCTTGCGCGGCTGGCTAAACTCTTTCATGGCTGCAGCAAGCCACGAACCTGAACCACCCTCGTCTCCGAGCCCTGCAATCCACACCCGACTGTCCTGGGTCACGATTTTATTCGCCTCGCGATCGTAACTCATGACGGATGGACTGCGGTGAAAAGGATCGTTTTGATCGTCGAACCACTGCTTAGTGAAAAGAAAGTTACCCAGATCGGCGACGGCCTCAGTCGAGGGTTTAGTTACGTAGTAACTAATGGATTGTGTCGAGCGATCGTCGTACGTGATCGTAAGACGAGCGCGTCCCCAGGTTTTGCCGCGAACGCTGAACGTTTGCCACTGTCCGGTTGGTTTGTCTTTCTTAATTTCGAGGGCGCCAGCTGGATGAACTGCTACCTGCGTCACCTTGCCTTTGTGCTTCAGGAACAAACGCCCATCGACGTCCATTGGCAGCACGTAGCCCGGAATACCGATCGCCACGGGCCGGCCATTCTCCGCCAACGTTGACTCTATCTTTCGTATTTCACCGGCTAACAGAAACTTGACTCCATAAGTCTTTGTGGCGCCGGGAGCGATTGTCGTCATCGTCGGCGGGTTCCATTGCTCGACGCCGCGCCACTCGTCCTCAGCGAAAGCTTGCGTGTGGACCATCCACGCAAATGCGCCTTCAAATGTTTGGCTGGGTCTCGTTGGCTCGGTGAGCAGTTGATAGGCTTCGAAGGGAGTTTGACCATCAGGAACAACGAGCAGCGCGGGGCCGAGACCGCTTAGCCGTGTGACCTGCAAATATCCCGCATCCTGGCCGATGTAGGGATCGGAGAAAGAGCACTTCTCATGCGCTTCCTTGAGATTGCGACCGGTGATCATGTTGTTGAAGATCATCGGAATACCGAGTGCACCGAGTTGCACGGGTTGTGTTGTCTTGTTCTTTAAATCGAAGTGCAGGACGAGATGGCCATTCTCGACGATCCATGAACGTGTAATTTCCAAAGGAATGTCCGCAGGCAATGTCGGTGAGAGATCTGCAGCGGCGAGCGTTGGTCCAGCCGCATCCAGAGGTTGAACAGGTTCTTCGCCCTCGGCGGTGTCGTACTTGTGCCAGGGTCCGGAGTTGCCTTGGCGAACGCGGAGCGTTAAATCGCCGAGATGGTGATAACCACGGGTGTCGCGCTGTTCCAAACGATCGCCAGGTGCGAAGTCAAAGCCGGGAGTGCTCTTCGGTTCCAGGTTGAAGACTGTTTGTGAGGCTTTCATTAGTCGGAGTTTGAAATCAGGCGTGTCGAATTCCACAAACGCTGCGTCGATGCCGGCAGAGGTTCTTTCATGCAAAGGTGCAACGACGCAAAGGAATACGCCAACAAGAATCGGTCCCAACCTCTTGATGTTCATGTGATCTCCTCAGTGTAAAGCCGCCACAGATTTACGCGGAGAACACGGATCAGTCAAATCATTTTTACCTGTGTTCATCCGCGTAAATCTGTGGCTTAATTCAGCCCATGAATCAAGAGCGTCTCCTCGTGTGGTTACTGCGACTCTGCGGTGCCGTAGAGATATTCGCGTTTATAGCCGTCGTGATGCCGCGCTCGTGGATGGAGATCTCACACGCCTGGATCGGTCTCGGCCCGATGCCTGACGGACCAGTTCTCATGTTCATGATCCGGCAGGCTTCCTACACCTACGGCGTACACGGAGTCTCGTTGTGGTTGATCGCCAGTGACGTTAAGCGTTTCCACGCCTTCGTCGTGTTCAATGCCATCGCGTTTTTGGTGGCCGCTCCAGTGTTCTTTTTGATCGACTTCACCTCGGGCATGCCCTGGTGGTGGACGATGAGCGATCCCGTTTCGTGCGGTCTCTTCGGAGCCGCACTCCTGCTCTTGAGCCGCCGACCCCGACTTGACGAATAGCTCTAACTAAAGTATCTTGATATCAAGATAAATTAGGATGAGC
The DNA here is from genome assembly GCA_046733695.1 of Acidobacteriota bacterium. GTDB lineage: Bacteria > Acidobacteriota > Blastocatellia > Pyrinomonadales > Pyrinomonadaceae > PSRF01. The sequence continues at coordinate 7,401 of JBKPPU010000024.1, read as the reverse complement.
ACACGGGAAGAGCAATCGTTGAAGGGTGGCAGTGGCGTTCATGTCTTTCTGGTTTTGTGGAAGGCGGCGCGCGCCGTGGAGACGTACGCGGAAAACAGCATCGCGGAGTCGGAGATGTGCGGCAGCGACTTCGCCGTTCTTGAAGCGCTCTTGCACAAAGGGCCGCTTCCAATCAACGCAATCGGAAAGAAAGTGCTGCTGACGAGTGGTTCCATCACCGTTGCCGTTGACCGGCTGGAATCGAAAGGGCTGGTCGAGCGACGTTCATCGGGCACGGACCGGCGGGCGCGAATCGTCCATCTGACCAAACACGGCAGGGAACTGATCGCGCGTGTCTATGCCGACCACGCGTCGGACATGGAGCGACTCGCCGCTGCCTCCCTAAAACGGGCTGAACGGGAAACGCTCATCCGCCTGTTAAAGAAAATTGGTTACGAGGCGGCGGGCCGCCTGGAATAAGGAGTATCAATTCAATGGTTAGTGAAGTGAAGACAAAACCTCGCGCAGTCGCGGGAGTCGTGAATAGTATCGAAACACTGGAAGGGGCGGGCTTTTTGGTCCGGCGTCCGTTTCCAAAACCGCAGTTTTCAGAATTTGATCCATTTTTACTGCTTGATGAAATGGGACCGATGGACCTTGGCCCAAACCAGGCAAAAGGTGCGCCCGATCATCCGCATCGTGGCTTCGAGACGGTGACCTACATGTTGTCAGGCGAGATGCAGCATAAGGATTCTCGCGGACATGCCGGACGCCTGACACCGGGCGACGTGCAGTGGATGACTGCAGGCGCGGGTGTCGTTCACTCCGAAATGCCGAGTGCTGAGCTCACGCGCAACGGCGGACGAATGCACGGATTCCAGCTCTGGGTGAACCTCCCAAAGCGGGACAAGATGATCAAGCCGCGCTACCAGGAGATCCCAAACGCGCAGATTCCGAAGGTGACTTCGGCGGACGGTCTCGCTACGGTGAAGGTGATTGCGGGTGAGGTGATGGGCCAGAAGGCCGTGATCGAGACGCGCACGCCGATCATGTATTTGCACTACACGATCGAACCCGGTGGCGTCGTGACGCAGACAGTGCCGAGTAACTTCAATGTGTTCGCCTACGTTGTCGATGGCGGCGGCTTGTTCGGTTCCGAACGTGAGCGAGGAGAAGACGGGCAGATGGTGTTGTTCGCGCCGGATGGCAGCGAAGTGAGAATCGAGAACCCTGCCGATGCGACTACGAGGCTCGATGTCCTATTGATTGGCGGTGTGCCGCTCAACGAGCCCGTCGCTCGCTATGGGCCATTTGTTATGAACACGAAGCAGGAGATTTTCCAGGCAATTGAAGATTACCAAAATGGCAAGATGGGTGAGATAGCGTAGAATTAGCTAGATCGGAGGAGAATTAGATGAGAATAGCAGCATTGATTGCGCGTCTTTTACTCGGACTGATCTTCGTAGTGTTCGGGCTGAACGCGTTTCTGCAGTTCATTCCGATGGGGCCACCGCCAACAGGTCTCGCCGGGCAATTCATCGGGGCACTGTTCCAGTCGCACTACTTATGGGTTGTGGCGGTGCTACAAATCGTGGGCGGGGCGCTGTTGCTGGTGAATCGTTACGTGGCGCTTGGCCTTGTGTTACTTGGCCCAGTGATCGTGAACATCCTTCTATATCATTTGTTGCTCAATCCCGTCGGAATGGGAATGGCAGTCTTAGTGACGGCGCTCTGGTTTATTGTGTTCTATGCGCACCGCGGGGCTTTTTCGGGGATTTTTGCGCAGCGAGGATAGTTTCACAGGATTACAGGATTGACAGGATTTACGAGATGAATCTTTTGAATCCTGCAAATCTTGTTAATCCTGTCAAAAATCACGCGGCGGCAACAGTTACCACCGTTCCATTGAACGCCGCCGTACCACACAGAGCATCGATTGCCTGGTTATCGGTCAGGTCGTTGATGCTCTGACCCGGATGTTGTTGGGCAACCGCCAGTTTGTTGCCCGGCCGGTCGTGACCCCAACCGTGTGGAATACTCACAACGCCCGGCATCATCTCGTCAGACACTTCAATCGGAATCACGATCGATCCGACTCTCGATTCCACCCTAACGTTTTGACCCGTGCTCAAACTACGTCGAGCCGCATCCGTCGGGTGCATCAGAATTGTGCAACGCGGTTGTGTCTCATCGTCGCGCAGCAACCTGCGCGCGTTGTGCAGCCACGAGTTGTTACTGCGCAGGTGACGGCGTCCGATCAGTAACAGATTGCCGTTCAGATCCTGCGACGCACCGTCGAGAAACTTCGACTTCACCCGCTCCACGTCTTTAACGAGTACTTCAGGAGCCAACTCGATATTCTTGTCGGCAGTACGCAGACGTTTTGGTAAGCAGGGAGTCATCGGTCCGAGGTCGATTCCGTGTACCGCTTCCTTGAGCTTTCGCAACGTCAGGCCTTTGGAGAAGGGATTGAGGCCGCCACCGTATGGTCCAAAACGCAACCCCAGATCGAGGATTCTTTCTGGACCAAAGAATCGCCGGCCGATCTTTCGTTGCACTCCCTTCAGAATGTTGCCCACTTGTTTGTGTTCCATTCGAGTTTGTAACTCAGAAAGAATCTCCCAATCGGCGCGCATCTCCGGATCTGGATCAAACAATGCAGGTGAGAATTTGGCCGTGTTACGAACAGCGAGAATATTAAATGCGATGTCGTAGTGGCCACGCTCTAACGGTCCTGTCGGCGGCAGGATGATGTGCGCGTGTCGCGTGGTCTCGTTGATATAGATGTCGATTGACACCATAAACTCGAGACTCGCTAGTGCCTCGTCAAGCTCGCGACCGTTCGGTGTTGATAGCACTGGATTGCCGGCGAGTGTCACCATCGCCTTCACCTGGCCCTCGCCGGGAGTCAAAATCTCTTCAGCAAGTGCGGCCACCGGTAACTCTCCGGAAAACTCCGGCAGCTTTCGCACCCGGCTGTGCCAGCGCCCAAAACTGCCGCGCGGAGCCAGCGACTCCGGCGCCGACAAGGGATCGAAAGCCGGCAAGTTGAACATCGCCCCGCCGGGACTATCGAGATTTCCCGTCACGATGTTCAGAACGTTGATCAACCACTGACACGTGGCGCCGAACTCCTGAGTGCTGACGCCGATTCTTCCGTAGCAAACTGCGGACTTAGCGGCAGCAAATTCTCTCGCTAGCTCGCGTATCTGGTCCGGCTCGATCCCCGTAATCGGGGCGACTCTCTCCGGCGGAAACTCTTTCACTAGATTTCCGACCGTTTCCAAACCCCTGGTAAAAGATCCCAGTGGTCCAGGTCGCGTCAGTTTTTCTTCAAAGACAACGTGCAGTAACGCGAGTAACAAGAGGACATCAGTGCCGGGACGAATAAACAGATGCTGATCGACGAGACGGGCTGTTTCATTTTTACGAGGATCGATCAGTATGACTTTCCCGCCGCGCCGGCGTATCTCTTCCATCCTGCGACCCAAGCCGGGTGCAGTCATCATGCTGCCGTTTGACACCGCCGGATTTGCCCCCAGGACAAGGAATAGTTTGGTGCGATCGATATCCGGGATCGGAAGCAGCAGTTGATGACCAAACATCAGGAACGAAGCGACGTGATGCGCGAGTTGATCAACTGACGTCGCAGAGAACTTGTTTCGCGTATGCAGACTGCGAAGAAAGCCAGGCGCGAAGAGAAGCGCGTTGTAGTTGTGAACGTTCGGATTGCCGAGGTAGGTGGCGATCGAGTTTCGGCCATATTTCGCGTTCACTCGTTTGAGGTTCTTCGCTACCTCGTCGAAGGCCTCATCCCAGCCGATGCGTCGCCAGCCGTTCGGAATGCGACGAACCGGATACTTCAGCCGATCTTTGTCGTAGTGAATGTCTTGTAGCGCAACGGCCTTCGGGCAGATATATCCCCGGCTGAATGGATCGTCTTTGTCGCCGCGAATCGTGAGACGCTCGTCACCTTCGACCGTGATCTCGATGCCACAGATCGCTTCGCAAATACTGCAGGTGCGATAGTGAGGTGAACCGTTCTTCATGCGCACATTAAGCCACAAAAAGGCACAAAAAGCACAAAAGATCGGGTAATCTTTTTGTACTGTTTGGGCCTTTGCCTGTGGGTAAAACTATTTCAGCGCGGCGTTGACGCTGGCTTTTAAGTCCTCATAACTCTTCGCTGACACGCGGCGGCCGTTGATAAATATCGTTGGCGTGCCGTTGATTCCCAGTTTCATCCCGTCCTCAACATCACGCTGCACTGACGCCGAGAACTTACCGGAATCAAGCGCGCTGTCGAAGCGAGTTCGGTCGAGCGAGAGCTCCGTCGCATAACCTTTCAACTTGTCGACAGTAAGCGCCGACTGATTGCGAAGCAAGATGTGAATGTACTCCCAGTACTTTCCCTGTTCGCGTGCGGCTTCAGCAGCTTCGGCGGCCTTCAGCGCTTCAGTGTGCTGGCTGAGCGGGAAGTCGCGCGTGACGAGTCTCACCTTTCCGGGATACTCGGTTACGAGTCGCTCCAATGTCGGATGCATCGCTGCGCAACTCGGGCACTGGTAATCCGTGAACGCCACGATCGTTACCGGAGCATTCGCGTTACCGAGCGAAGGCTGATCGTTTGTCGAGATCGAAAACACGGGGGACTCAGGCGCGACGAGGAATACCTCAATGGACGCACTCGCGCGCAGTTTTTCAACAAACGCACGTTCCGCCTGGCGTACTTCAACCTGTTCGAGATACTGCCGGATCGCGTCTTTCGTTTGCGCAAAATCGCCGCTGACCCGCTCTTTATTCTGTTCGTAGAAGAGTTGTGTTTGCTGATCTGTAACGGGCTTTGGTTTCACTTCGGCATCGAGCAGAGCGGTTGTCGTGATCTTTCGCTTTGCCGCTTCTTGTGTCAGCAGCGTGTCGTTGATACTGAGCTCGAGTTCATCCTTGCGTAGCTTATACACTTGCTCCTGCACGTCGAAGATCAGCGGGAGTAGAGAGGCTTCAACGTCACCCGAAGTGATCTTCACGTCTTTGATAGTTGCGAAAACACGAGCACGTTCTGCGTCGTTGGCAGGCGGCGTGACTTCAGTCACGTTCACTTTAACTTCACTCGCGGTGCGCAAACTGTCCGCAAACTTCTTCGCTTCCTGTTGCTGTCTTTGCTCGTTTAGATACGAGATGATGTCGTCCGCAACCTCTGGAAATTCTTTGTTGATGCGCGCCTTGTTCTGATCGTAGAAGGCCTGTGCTTCAGCTTTTGTCGCCGGTTTCACTTTGGCCACCACTTCCTGGTCGAGCAGTTTGACCGTGCTGATACCACGCTTCTTCGCTTCGATCGCAAGGAGTTTTGAATTAATGATCAGGTCAAGTTCGCGTTTCCGTGCTTCGACAACCTGCGCCTGGAGTGGGCCAACCGAAGTTCCCGTCGCCTTCTTGATATCGGCACTAGTGATTTTTACGCCATTAACAACAGCGAGTGTCTCAGGCAGAACCTGTGATTCGCAGGCGCAATCGACAGGTTTTGGTGCCGCAGTTTGTGCCGGCGGCGTTTGCGAGTTGGCCGGCAAAGCGAAGGCAAAACCGATCAGTATAAGAACGTACGTGAGTCTCAGCATTTCAATCTCCTTGCTGTGTGGTATTATTCCCCAGCGCGAATAGGTTGTTGTTAGCTTGCTGTCGTTCAGCCATCTGCAAGTGGTGTGCTACAGCAGCTTCCTAAGTTTTCTTCTCCGCTAGCTCTTCGTTCGCGGGAAAAAATCCACACCAGGCGCGAAACATCTCCCTTCTTCGCAAGAACGCAGGGAGACACATTCCTCTGTCAGGGGCAACTTTTTCTCATTATGAAACACAGTTCGCCCCATTTGCCAGAGGCTCTTGCAGACTTCAAGCAGGTTTTGGGTGCTGTAGTTAACAACCTCGTCTGAACCCAAACAAGCGAATTGATCCCTTCTCAGGGAGGCTGTGGGGAGACAGCCTTTTACCGGGAATCGCCTATGAGTGTCCTTTCACGAGTGTTCACGAGTATCCCACGTTCGCTTATAGTCTCTGAAACGAGACGCTCCAATCTCGGTCTGATCATCCTCTTTACTTCGTTGACGATCATATTGACGGCGACCGTAATCATAACGTGGGAGCGAGTGCTGCGGCCGCCGTACTACAGTTGGGTTGAGCGCAATTATCCCGGCTCCGAAAACGCCGACTACCGTAACAAGATCGAGCAGAGAGTTGAACACTTCTTCATCTCGATGACGGTAGATGTGATCGTCGTCAGCATTCTGCTTGGCATCGTGAATCGCAAACAACGACGATTGATGCAAGCTAATGAGCAGCTTGCACATAGCGAAAAGATCGCGACGCTCGGCAGAGTCGCGGCGCAGGTGGCCCACGAAGTCAGGAATCCACTTGCTGGTCTCTTACTGTATTCCGAACACCTCAAAGGCAAACTCGACGGAAAAGTTCCGCCGGCAGATGCGCAACTGATGGATAAGATTATCGAGACCATCAACCATCTCACAGCCACCACCGAACAGATTCTGAATTACGCTCGACCAGTCACACTCGCGTTGAAAACAGTCGATCTGAATGACGTCGCGCGAGATGTAGTACAGCTTCTCAGCACCGAAATTTCCAAACAGAACATCGAAACTGTTTTGGAGCTGGATAGTTCACCCGTTTCCGGAATGCTGGACGAGGCCTCGATTCGTGCGGCAACGCTCAATCTCGTGCTGAATGCCATTCAGGCAATGTCCAGCGGCGGACGTCTGACGATCTCAACCGTACGCGACGGCAAAAAGATGTGCATGACGATCAAGGACACCGGTCCAGGAATGAGTCAGGAACGGATCAAACAGATCTTCGAACCATTCAACACAACGAAGAGCCGTGGCCTCGGCCTCGGCATGCCTTACGCGCAGAAGATCATTCAGCAGCATGGCGGACGAATCGAGGTTGAAAGCCAGCAGGGAACAGGAACTCAAGTCAGAATCGAGTTACCTAATGACTGATTTCTCTGCACAGAAAAGAAATAGGAGCCAATCGTGATTGCACTCACTCCGAAAAAAATTCTGGTAGTCGACGATGAGCCAAGCGTCACTGGATCGTTGTCGTTGATTCTCACCGATGCAGGATACGAAGTTTTGACGGCTCAGAGTTTTGCGGAATCGATCACCATCCTCAAGCAAGTGCCTGTAGATCTCGTCATCACCGATCTTCGTCTGGCAGATGCCTCCGGAATCGATCTGATCACGCATGTCAAAAGGACGACGCCCGACGTTGAGGTCATTTGATGACGGGATACGGCTCACTCGACATAACGATCGAAGCAATCAAAGCGGGTGCATACTACTATCTCGAAAAGCCCTACACACCCGATCGACTCTTTGCTCTCGTCGGTCGTGCGTTACAGCTGCAGGCGTTGAAACA
>JBKPPU010000023.1:0-43817 GCA_046733695.1 Acidobacteriota bacterium | reverse complement strand
GTTCTCTCCCTCTAGAATTCAAATTTTCCCCTGAGTCGCGCGTCGACTGTAGGTTATGAGTGTAGAGAAAAAGCCCACCATCCGGAAACGTTGGAGTGGCTTCACCAGACGACATGCTTTTATCGCCACTGGCATCGTCGGTATTGGTGCGGTTGCGATTCTGTTGCTCATCCTCTTCCTGTTTCGCCTCGGGTATGTCGATCGGTACGTCGCCAATCAAATCAAGCAGACATTCGCAAACTACGGCATCCGCGCGGAGATTCGCGACTTTCACGCCAGCTTCCCACCTCGTACGGTGGAGATGGACGACGTCGAACTCTACGATTCCGTGACAGGCGACCGGCTCGGCAAGATCAATCGTTTGCTGGCGACAATCAAGATTGAGGATCTCTATGCACTAAACCTTCAGCGAAATATCAATCTTGAAGATCTCAAGATGGATGGCGTTGAATTCTGGGTCAACTTCGATAACGAAGGACGCTCGAACTTCCGCAACGTCCACATTCCTCCACCCGAACCAAACAGACGCATCCTCTTTGCTTATTCCGCCGCGACGATCGAAATAAAAAATGGCGTGGTCCATTACGGCGACGTGCGCCACGAGATTTCGGGGGAAGGCCGAAACCTGGAAGTTATGATCCGGCCTCCCGACCCGAACATTCCCATCGGAACGCGCATGACGGCGGTCAACGTCACTTTGACGAATTCAACTTTTGCTTATGACAATCGGCCCTTCAACTACATCGATATCAAGTTGCAGGGGCGTTTCAATCAGGACCGAGCAGAGATTGATGAGCTGGTGCTGAAGTCGCCGGTCGCGGAAGCGAAGATGAGTGGCGTCCTGGACGACTGGCGCGCGCTTCGTTACCAGATGAACGTCACCTCGACTGTTGACCTCACTCAGCTTTCAGACACTTTACGCAGCGGCACTGCTCTTCGTGGCGCAGGTAACTTCAGCGGCACGATTGCAGGTGAAGGTGATCAGTTCAAAATCAACGGCGAGATCAAATCGGACGCATTGGCGGCGGACAACATCCGTCTCCAGGGATTGAATGTAACCGCGAGTGGATCGGTGACAGGCAAGAGCTATGAACTCAACGGCAAAGCTGTCGCTGATCTTTTGAATGCCGGAGATTTTCAGATTGATTCTTTGCAACTCGCCGGCAACGTGATGGGAGCCGGAACAAACTTCCGCTGGATCGGCGAATTACGCGCGGTTGCCGAGAAGAGTTATGGAACGACGCTGACAGGTCTGATCCTTCATGACGCGCGTGCCGAGATGAACGAAGGCGTGTTGACTGCTTCGTCAGCTCAATTCACCGCGGATGGGCTTGCGGCCTCTGGCGCGAAGGTCAATGGAATCACAGCATCGGATTTACGACTACGAAAGCAAAACGAGGTGACGACTGCGACAGTCGCGAGCGTCAAAGCGGGAACAGTTTCGGCTTCGGGCGCTCAGGTCAAAGGCGTCACTGCGAACAACGTCGACATCACCGATCGCGACGGAGTGACTAGTGTTGTCGTCAAGAACGTGCAGGTGGGAGCTACGAGTGCTGCCGGTGCGGAGATTGGGAGTCTGAACATCGCCGGTGTGCGATTGTCTGTGCGCAACAGGCGAATCGAAGGCTCGACGGCCGATATCGATGCCGGAACGGTGAAGTTCGCAGATGGTCAGGCTGAAAACGTCAAACTCACGAAACCAGTATTTATAGTTGAACCATCGGGAAGTTATCGCGCTTCTGCCGATTTGAGCATTGGTGGCGGCGTGATGGGCCAGATGAATCTGGGCCAGGCGCGTGCGAATGTCGTCGCCACTAATCGCGAAGTTCAGTTCAACAACTTCACCGCCGATGTTTTCAAGGGACGTGCCACCGGAAACGCGCGCGTAGCCATTGCGAAAGGCGGCACGTCGCAGGTAACGGCTGACTTCAGTGATCTGGATATCGCCGGACCGTTGACTGCAATCGCTGGAAGCGCAGTGCCGCTCACTGGTCGAGCTACAGGCCGCGTCGATCTCACTTTTCCAGGTACCGAATTCAAACTGGCTTCCGGATCAGTGACAACTCATCTCACTGCCGAGACAGGCGAGACGAGCGCGGACCGCATTCCGATCACGGGCGAAGTCGCGATGCGAGCCAATCGCGGCACGTTTGATATCCAGCAGGTAAATCTCCAAACACCGGCGACGAGACTGACAGCGACCGGTCAATTCTCATTCGATAACGACTCCAATCTGACAGTCGATCTCAACTCCTCGGCTGCTTCTGAACTTCAAGTGGTTTTGATTGATTCAGGACTCTTGCCCGAAGTTGAAAAACAGATGAGCAGCTACGGAGTTGAGCTGGCTGGTCCGCTCGCTTTCAACGGAAACATTCGCGGCCGTCTGAGCTCACCAAATCTCAACGGGAAGGTTTCGGTTGGCTCTATCATCATCAACGGCTCTGAAATTGGTTCGTTGTCTGCGTCGATTGCGATGAACGATGCGGAGATCCGAATTCCGGATGGCGCCCTCGCCGAACGTGATGGAGGCGGAGTTAAGTTCTCGTTGATTGCGCCGCGCAATGGCGAGAACAACACGTCGCTGAATGCCACGCTCGATCGTTTCAGCGCTCGAACTCTGCTGGCGCTTTCGAACTTCAGCGGGAATAAGCAGTTGACCTCCGACACGCAGTCAGACATCTCCGGTCAGATAACAGTGACTGGAATTCCGAATGCGATGAGTGGCAGCGCCGATCTGCGGTTTGGACCAGGAAAACTCGCCGGAGAAGCACTTGAAAGCATGATCGCTAAAGCGACTTTCAACGGTCCAAACGTGAACATTGAGAATGTCGATGTGCGGTTGGTTGCTGGTCACATCGTCGCTAACGGCAATTTCAACACGAAGAGCCAGGTATTCGATTTCCAGGGCAAGGCTGAAGGAATTCAACTGGCCAGGTTGGCCGCCCTCGCAAACAGACCCGGCTTTCCGGCGGTCACGGGCGTTGCAGATTTCAGTGCACACGTCTCGGGAAATCTAGCCGATCAGGACTTGTCAGCCTATCAGATTACGTTTGATGGTCAGGGACGCGATGTGACGATCAATGGGCGTTCGGCGGGAACCGTTGCACTTACAGGCAAGACGGAAAACCAGCAACTCAACATCACGTTCACGACCGGCGTGCTTGGACCACCGCAGGTAGTCGCTGCACAGGTCAATCTTGCCAGTCCAAATCTCGCAGCAAACGTCGAAACGACGTTTACAAACGCCGATCTGACAAACCTGTTTCAGATCGCGATGCCCGGCAGCGCAGTGCGCGTTTCCGGTCGTGCGAACGGAACGATCAAAGCCACGGGCAATCTGCTCGACGAAGATCAGAACTTTTCACTAGCCGGTCTGTCAGGTACCGCGAACTTCACAGAGCTGAGTTTCCGCGTCGAAGACGTGCAGCTGAATGCAACAACGCCACTCGTTGTTAAATTCACGCCCAGCGAGATCACATTCGATCAAACGAGGTTTACCGGACCGGGGACGAACATTGTCCTCGACGGTACTTTAGCGACTGCGAGCGGCGGCCATCAGAATCTCAACGTCAATGGCGATTTGAACCTGCGCGTGCTCAATGGAGTTTCGCCTGACTTTTTCTCGTCCGGCTCCGCGGAAGTCGCTGTGCGCATCAATGGAACTTTCGAAGACCCGCGGATGATCGGAACCGCGTCGCTCAACAATGCCTCTGTTTCGGTGTTGCTTGGAAACGATCGTTGGACCGTTGCCAACCTGCGAGCGGCGCTTAGGTTCACAGCGAATCAAGCCCAGATCGACTCAATGGAGGGCACATTAGGCGGCGGCCGCGTCTCGGCGACCGGCGGCGCGTTGCTCGATGGATTTACGGTTTCTGCATTCCGGATTGCTCTGCACGGCCAGGACGTCACAGTGCCGTTCCCGCCCGACTTCCGTTCGACACTCGACGCCGATGTGGAAATCAGAGGCTCGTCGCGTGAACAATTGATCGGCGGCGTTGTTAACCTGCGGCGCGCCGAGTACACGGAGGACATAGAACTCGCCGACCTCATCAACACACGTCGTGAGTCGATCGAAGAGGGCGCTGAAATTGAGCTCACTCGCACAGCATTGTTCGGGGCACTGCGAGTTGAGGGAAGAAATGCGCTGGTGGTCCGAAACAACCTGGCGGACCTCGTGGGATCGGTTTCGCTTCAGTTGGATGGACCAGTCAACGATCCGACAATTTCCGGAAGAGTCACGGCGACGAGCGGAACGATGAACTTCCGCAACGATCGTTATGACATAACTCGCATGCTGATCGACCTGCCGCCGAGTCGCAATGCCGATCCGATTCTCAACATTCAAGGTGAGTCACAGATCAAAGGCTATCGTGTGATTGTCGGCTTAACCGGACCGCTTTCGCAGCCGTCCGCGTTGGTGCGTTCTGAACCCGCTTTACCGCAGGCGGATGTCGTTTCACTCATCACAACCGGTCAGCTTTCTTCCGGCGATACGAGCTCGTCGGTGCTTGCGCAATCGGAAGTCGGAGCGGCGACGAGTCTGCTGACTGACGCACTCATCAACGCTCCTGCGCAACGAGCCACGAGCAAGCTTTTTGGTCTTACCCGATTTGAGATCAATCCGATAATTGGAGGCACGACAGGCTCGACTCCAGCTGCGCGATTGACGCTGGGAAGACGAATCAGCAAGGAGGTAACGGTCACCTATTCGACCAATGTCACTTCGGATCCGAATCAGATTTTGGCGCTCGAATATCGCGTTTCCGATCGGCTCTCATTCACAGCGCAGTACGAGCAGGCTTCGACCAGAAGACTGACCGCGCGCACGAACGCCTTTCAATTTGAGATCCGTTTCAGAAAGAGATTCTGAGCAAGGGGTACGTTAGGATTGGCCGCAAATAAGCGTAAAAAGTACAGACTGTTGCTTGTGGTCATTATCGGTCTTTCTCTTCTGACGACGGTGGCGCGCGCCAGTCGAAACGCGCGCATTGAAGACTATGAAGGCCGGCAGATTTCCGCGGTCGAGCTGGTGTTCGAAGGAACAGAAAACGTAGCGGCCGCACAAGCCGAGTTCATCGCCTTACTCAAAGTCGCACCCAATACACAATTTTCCGCCGTGCACGTACGCGAGTCGCTTCAGTCTCTGTTCGATTCAGGACGTGTTGCCAATGCGCGCGTCGAGGTGATCGAAGAAGGTGCGAATCGAACTGGTCCTGTCAAACTGCGTTTCATTGTCCAGCGGCAGGTGCAGATTGGCGACGTTCGGATCGAGTTGGGACCAGTTACCGGCTCGCCGATCTCGACTGACGAACTGCGCAGTCGAATGAATTTTGTGCAGTCGAACAACCGGCTTACGAAACAAATCATTGAGCGAAACGCCGACGAGATTCAGGTGTACCTGCGCGATCGTGGTTATTTCAACGCCACCGTGGAACACACTGAGCAGCTCGGTCCTCGCGGTCTGCGCGCAACCATCACGTACAAAGTCACGCCTGGTCCACAGGCCAAAGTTGATTCTTTTGACGTCCGCGTCGCGGGCTTCGATGTTTCAACGGTTAAGGGCTCACTGACGCTTCAGCCCTCGGTTCCGTTCACGCGCGATGCACTCGCCGCCGACGTAGCTAAGGTTCGCGAGGCGCTTGTTAATGCCGGCTATCTCGCGCCCCTCCTCGACGATGCACGGGTTGAACGCGACGCAGAGAAGAACACAGTCAGGATTACGCTGGAAGGAAGAGTAGGTCCGAAAGTCACTGTCAGCATCAAGAACTACGACATAAATGAAAAAACGCAACGCGAGTTGTTGCCGGTGAAGCGCGAGGGCAACGTGGATTACTCGGCGATTGTCGAGGGGGCGCGTCGCATTCGAAACAAGCTGCAGGAAGACGGATACTTTTTTGCCGAGGTAACGCAAGTCTGCACGGTCAGCAATCCACCGGCTGACCTCGGGCCAAATGGGACGCAGGAAACCTGCGAGAATCTCAATCCGGTTCAGTTAACCGGCAACAATGTCACGATCGAATACGACGTAGAACGTGGAAGACGTTTTCACCTCACGGACATTCGCATCACCGGCACCAACAAGCTGTCGTTCGAAGATGTGGCAGCTGATTTGAAGAGCCAGAAGGCGAATGCCATCGGTTTGATTCCGTTTCTTGGCTACGGGCACGGTTACACAAGCTTGACGCTTCTGGAGCAAGACAAACGCACTATTGAAGCCTACATGCGCGACCTCGGTTATCGAAAGGCGAGAGCGCAGGTGTTGCAGGGCGTTTCGATCAATGGCGACAACCTGATCATCACGTTCCAGGTTGATGAAGGTCCTTTGACGCGCATCGCCGGTGTCGAAGTCAAAGGAAACAAGATCTACACGGACGAAAGAATTCGCCAGGAACTGCGGACGGTCATCGGTGCTCCTTACTCGCGTTCGCAGGCGCGGACCGATGGCGATCGAGTGTCCACACTCTATTCGCGCGAAGGCTACCTGAATGCGCGAGTCGATTTTTCCGTTGTCGAGCTGCCAAAAAAGGGCGACGAAGAACAGGTCAGGCTCGTTTATTCGATCATCGACGAAGGCGATAAGGTTTTCATCAACAATATCGTAATTAACGGTGTGACAGGCGACACCAACACTCGTCGCACTAAGCGGCAGGCGATCAGACGGGCGATCCCGATTGCGCCGGGTGACGTGCTCCGAGCGGATCGCATTTCTGACGCGGAACGTGAGCTTTATCTCACGGATGCGTATCGCCAGGTCGTCATTCACACAGTGCCCGCTGGCGACACCGCTTCCGGTTACAAACAGCGCGACGTGATTATCGACGTCGAAGAGAAGAAACCGAACGTGATGGACTACGGCGGCGGCTACTCGACCGACGCCGGGGCGCTCGGTCTGTTTGAGATCAGCAACGTGAATCTCATGAACCGCTTGCGTCAGGGAGCAATGCGACTTCGTGCCAGTCGACTTCAACAGCGCGTCCGGCTCGAGTATTTCGATCCGCGCTTTGCTCGGTACAACAAGATCCAGTTTGCACCGCTTGCGCTATCGGTTGAGTACCAGCGCGACTCGACTATCACACGGTTTTTCCGTTCCGCGATCGACCGCGGCACGGATGGAATCGTGCAACGCGTTGACGAGGAAGGAAATCCGATCGACATCTTCGGCAACCAGGTAAACGAACCCACGATCAATCGTTTCACCGCTGCCGTTGAAACTCAGCGTGTGCTCGACAGAAAAACACGCAGCATCATCTTCGGGCGATTCAGTTACGAAGACGTGCGGCTCTTTAATCTCGAGAGTCTTGTCGTGAGGCCGATCCTCGAGCCTGACAGCAAGATCCGGCTCGCTCGCATCGGTGCTTCGTTTGTGAGAGACACGCGGGAACGATGCGAGCGCGGACTGCTGGGAAGAAGTGTTGACGACGACGACCAACCCGGGGCTCCGGGCGAGATTTGTCGCTATAACCAGGTGGACGCGACCCGCGGTAGTTTCTTCAGCGTCGATTATGCGCTGGCTTTGCGCCAGTTGGGTGGAAACGTTTCGTTTAATCGCTTTCAGGCGACTTACAGGACTTACCGCAAAGTCGCTGCCCTGAGAGACACGGTGCTGGCCGGTAACATGACGTTGGGCCTCGCGAATCTCTTCAATCCGCGCGACCGCGACGGGAATGGTGTTATTGACGAGATCGATCACACGTTGCCGATCAGTGAGCGTTTCTTTTCCGGCGGCTCGACTACGCTGCGCGGGTTTAATTTCGAAGAGGCTGGGCCACGTGAGGTCGTAATTCCTTTAGGTCCTTTTCGAGACTCGGATAAGAACGTCGTGTTTCTGAATCCGTTTACGGTGCCTGTGGGTGGCAATGCGCTGGCGGTGGTGAATCTCGAAGCACGAGTGCCGCTCACGAGGTCCCTGCAGGTTGTGCCGTTCTACGACGGCGGCAACGTGTTCCGGCGCGTGGGGGATTTGTTTGGCAAGGAAGACACGACGCCGGTGCCGCCCGGCAACATTCTGGCGGCGATCAATAAAGCAAACCTGCGGGCGCATTGGAGCAACACAGTGGGACTTGGATTCCGGCTGCAGACTCCGTTTGGAGGCGCGCTCGCGGTAGATTACGGTTTTCTCTTAGACCCACCGGAGTTTTTGATTCCGCAGCGTGGTCCGGGAGGAGTTTTATTTGACGGCACGCCGGCCATCTTTCGTCTGCATCGCGGAAACTTACACTTCCGAATTACGCAGACGTTCTAGGGGACACAGATGAAACGGATATTGAAACCGATTTTCGCTGCATTGATTGTCGTGTTTGTCTCAATGCAATGTTCGGCGCAGCAGGTTGTCGACAAGATGGTGGCGACCGTTAATGCCGGCGTGAAGACCGATCTTATCACTTACTCCGATCTAGTCTGGCAGCTCGCCTTGCAGCCCAACACTCCGCTCGATAACCCAACCTCGGAAGATTTGAATCGCGCGCTACGGCTGCTCATAGACCAGCGCCTGATCCTGCAGGAAGCCGAAAAGATTCCAACGATCGTTCCAACGCAAAAGGAAATCACCGACGCGCGTGACGAGCTGGCGCGCAACTTCCCGTCGCCGCTCGAGTTTCAACAGCGACTGCAGCGAGTGGGAATGACCAGTGAAAAGCTCGATGAGATTGTCGAGCAGCGACTCAAAATGGAAAAATATCTGGACTTTCGGTTTAGAAATTTCGTAGTGATAAGCCAGAAGGAGATTGCGGACTATTTCGCGCAGGTCTATACGCCTCGATTTCGAACGCGTTTTCCTGGTCGCATCGTCCCGTCGCTCGAACAAGTTCGCGATGAGATTGAACAGAGTCTCAAGGAAGCGAAGATAGAATCTGACACGGATGCTTTTCTCGACACCGCACGCGAGCGGGCAGAGATCGTGATGCTGAATTCGGTGTAGAAGATTTCTTGTTAATTCTGACAATCCTGAAATCACGTCTAAGACTGGGACAGGATTAACAAGATTTTCATGTTTATCAAGATGCCCTCATCATCCCCAAAAATCGGACTCGCCCTCTCTGGTGGCGCCGTGCGTGGATTGGCCCATGTCGGCGTGTTGCGCGCGCTCGCAGAAAACAATATTCCCATCGATTGCATTGCGGGAACGTCGGCTGGCTCAATTGTTGGAGGCGCTTACGCCGCCGGTATGTCGATGGACGAGATCGCCGACTTTGGCCGGACGCTTCGTTGGCGCCACATCGGACGTGTGACGGTGTCGCGCTTCGGGGTTAAGACTAACGAACGTCTCGAACACTACATGAGAGCGCGGCTGCCCATCACCAAGTTTGAAGACTTACCGATTCCTTTTGCCGCCGTAGCTACCGATCTCAAGACCAATACCGCGGTGGTGATGCAGGGTCATGGCGATATACCGTTTGCGATCCGCGCCAGTTGTACTATTCCCGGATGGTATGTGCCCGTGAAGGACGGCCAGGGGCGACAACTTGTCGATGGTGGCCTTGTGGCGGTAGTTCCCTCAGTTGTGACGCGTTCGCTCGGCGCTGACATCGTGATTGCCGTCGATGTGAACTCAGTAGGAGCGACATTCATGGGGTCTTCCAGTTCGAGTTCAGTGTTTGGTGTTCTGCTTCAGTCGATGATGGTGGTCCAGAAGACGGCGTCTGCCCGCCAACTTGAACTGTCTGACTTTGTGATTAGTCCGAGGGTGGGACACTTCCGTTGGGACAAAATGGGCCGGGCAGACGAATTATTCGCGGCAGGCTACGAAGCCGGACTCCAAAGTATTGCCAAAATCCGAGAGCTCATCGATTCTGCCGGCAAGAAAGAAATCCAGAGAGAAGAAATCCTGGCGTCAGCACCTTTCTTGAATTCCTCACTCCATTAAACATTTATTCCAGTTACAAGAAACTGAGAAGCACTGAAGGACTGGAGGTAAGTCTCCGGCAGGCAGAAGCTTGCCGTATCGCCTATGGTCATCGAGGCTACATCTCTGCCCGATCCGCCCAGGATGGTTTTCAAGCGTCGCGTTGTTCGATTGGGTCTCGTCATTGTAGTGATGATTGCTGCCATCGCTGCCGATGCCGTCGCACGTTCTTACCGTTATTACTCACAAATCATCGATGCTCGTCTCGCAACAGGATATCTAACAAGCCGTCCCGGACTTTACGCCGCGCCGCGTGTGCTCGAGGCTGGGCAGAAGTTATCTCGCGAGAAACTAATCGCAGTGTTGCGCCGTGCTGGTTACGTTGAGTCAAAAGCCAGCGACGTGTGGAGTGGAAGTTTTAGTGTCGTCGACACGGCAATCGAAATTCGACCAGGCAGATCCAAAACGCCGGGACTAGTGCGTGTTGTATTTACGGGAGACGAGATTGCAGAGCTGCGTGACGATGTTAATGGGGTCGGCGGCTTGATTGATTCGTTCACTTTAGAGCCGGAGATTTTATCCACCGATCTCTCGGCAAAAGCAGGGAAGCGGGAGGTGTTGAGCTATGGCGAGATACCAGAAGTCATGGTTCACGCCATACTAGCAATTGAAGATCGCCGGTTTTTTGAGCATTCAGGCGTCGATCTTCGGGGTCTCGGTCGCGCGCTCCTGAGAAATGTCGGCGACGAGCAGATGGGGCAGGGCGGGTCAACAATCACGCAGCAGCTTGTCAAAAACACCTACCTTACTCCGGAAAAAACTCTGCAGCGAAAATACGCTGAAGCGATGCTGGCCCTCGCGCTTGAGCGGCGACTTTCGAAGAACGATATTTTTGCGCTCTACAGCAACGAGATCAACTTGGGCCAACGTGGTGCGATCGCGGTCCGTGGAATCAAGGAAGCGTCTGAAGTTTTCTACGGAAAAGAACTCCGCGATATCACTCTCTCGGAAGCCGCAACCCTGGCAGGAATGATTCAAAGCCCGGCACGTTACTCGCCGCTCCGGCATCCCGACGATGCGCGGGCGAGGAGAAATGTCGTTCTTGCGGCGATGCAGCAAAATGCGTGGATCACTTCCGAACAGAATGCTAAAGCGAGCGCTGAACCGATTGCAGTCGCGTCTGCTGGCGTCGAAAACTCCATGGCGCCTTATTTTGTCGACTATGTGAATCGCCTGGCGGAGTCGCAGTTTGATACTTCAGGAAACAACCAGCGCATCTACACGACTATCGATCTCGAACTCCAACAGGCCGCTGAGCAAGCGCTGAAACGACAGTTAGACCACCTCGATACTGTTTATGCAAACCGTGGTTTGAAGCCTCAGGCGTCCCTCGTGGCTCTCGATCCGCATACAGGAAACATTCTCGCGATGGTTGGTGGACGCGATTATGCGGAGTCGCAGTTGAATCGGGCTACAGATGCGATGCGGCAACCTGGATCGACGTTCAAGCCGTTCGTGTATGCCGCCGCACTCGAAGATGGCATGTCGCCGGTGCAGATGTTCATGGATGCGCCGAGGGAGTTTGTCTACGACCGCAACAAGGTTTACGAACCTGCGAACTACGGCGGCGGTTATTCGATGCGCGACGTAACAATGCGCACTGGGTTGGTGCGCTCGCTGAACGTCGTTACAGTCGACGTGGCGCTGCAGACCGGTCTCGCGCGGATCGCGAATCTGGCGAATCGCTTTGGTTTGCCAAAACCCGAACGATATCCCGCGCTAGCGTTAGGAACTGAGGAGGCCACCCCCCTCCAGTTAGCGAGTGCTTATGCGGCATTTGTGAATGATGGAAGGCGCGTCGAAGCGAAGGCTATAACGAGTGTCGGTGACCCGCCGGCTACACACACTGCACCGGCATCTGTGGACCAGGTTGTCAGTCCGACAACTGCATACATGATCACCAACATGCTTGCGGGCGTGATTGAGCGTGGCACTGCTCGCAAAGCTCGTGGGACCGTTCGCGGTACTGCGATCGCCGGCAAGACGGGGACGTCTCGCGATGGTTGGTTTGTGGGCTACTCGCCGAATCTTGTGTGTGTGGTGTGGATTGGTTTCGACGATAACAAGCAGCTTGGACTAACCGGGGCTGAGGCTGCATTGCCTGCGTGGGTTGAGTTCATGAACGACGCGGTTGCGTTGCGACCCGATCTTGGTGGCGAAAACTTCCAATGCCCGGAAGGGATCAAATTTGTGGAGATTGATTCACAGACCGGATTGATTTCGACCGTCACTTGTCCGGTGCGAGAGTTGATTGCTGTTACGGATCGAACAGCGCCGAGTATGGAATGTTATCTGCACGGAAACCTGCCACCGCAGACCATCCCGTTTGCTGAAGAGAGTGAATCGGCGAAAGAAGAAGTCGCAGTGAAGAGAGAAGGTGCGCCACCGTTGAAGGATTACAGAGCGACGCGGGTTGATGTAGATCTCAAGGGGCGACGTGCGCTCGTGAATGACATGCGGTAGTTGGACAGGATGAACAAGATTAGACAGGATTTACATGTAAATCCTGATCGAATTCTGTTAATCCTGTCTAATATCGTTCGAGAATTACTTGCGCGATGGCGTGCTCGCTTGTGTGGGAGAGCGAGAGGTGAGTCGCGGTCGCTCTGAAATCCTTAAATACTTCCAACACCTGCCCGGTAAAGATTAGATACGGCGCTCCATTTTCTTTCGACGCCACCTCCACGTCCTGCCAACTGATTCCACCACGCCAACCGGTTTGCAACGCTTTCAGCGACGCTTCTTTTGCCGCGAAGCGCGCTGCATAATGCTGTGCGGACACGGCGCCGCGCGAATCGCAGTACTGGCGTTCCGCGGCCGTAAAAACGCGTTCGGCAAAGCGCGGTGTGCGGAGCAGCACTTCGCGAATCCGCGCAACTTCGATAATGTCTATACCGATGGCAATGATCACAACTGATGACCAATTAAGCGAAGCCGGTTTTTACTGGCGCGAGCTCGACGGCGTGCGCGCGCTCATTTGTGCCCCGCTCGAAGAAGATGGTTTTGTAAACGGCTTCTCAACACGTCTTGGCGGTGTCAGCGAAATGCCCGCTGACGCCCTTAGCCTCGCTGGGTTCAACGACGACGCAGCGGAGAACATTCTGGAGAATCGTCGCCGCTTTCTCAAGCTTTTTCCGGGAGACTGGGCGCTTGCTGGTTGCTGGCAGGTTCACGGCGCCGATATCCGCGTGGTCCATACGGCAGTGGAAGCGAAGCCTGCGGAGAACGAGCGTGGCGATACGATCTTCTGCGATGTTATTGTTAGTGATGCAAAAGGGGTGCTGGCGGGAGTGAAGACGGCTGATTGTGTTCCCATTGTGCTCGGCGATCCGGCCACGGGTGCGTTTGCAGCAGTTCACGCAGGTTGGCGCGGGACTTTAGCGACGGCAGTCGTTGCTGCGGTTGAGCGTCTCGCGAAAGAGTACGATGTCAGGCCGGAGAACCTGCGTGCGGCAATTGGCGCCTCGGCTGGACCATGCTGTTATGAGGTTGGCAGTGATGTAATCGACGCGTTTACGAGCAAGTTTGCAGATGGAGAAAAACTCTTCACACCTACGCGTCCCAGTCATGCAACGGTCGATCTGCTCAAGGCGAATCGCGATCAATTGATCTCAACCGGCGTGAAACCCGAACGAATTCACACCGCGCCGATCTGTACGATGGACAGAACAGATCTTTTCTTCTCTTATCGCAAAGAGAAGAGTCTGCATGGCAAAGTTGGCCGGTTGATGGCTGTTGTTGGAAGGACGTGAGACAGGATTACAAGATTTGCAGGATTCACGAGATTTCTTGCCAATCATGCAAATCCTGTAATCCTGTCTAAATGCTATTCAACATTGAGCCACATCTTCACTTCGCGTGTGACTGGTGGAAAACACGACTCATCGTTGCACGCCTGAAATCTGAGCTTGCCCTTGATCTCACCGGATCCACCTGAATAGTTTGCCGGGACGGTGACGTTGAAGCGCAGCATTGCTTTGCCTTCGTAAACAGCCACGTTCCCTTTTGAGAACTTCAACTTCCGCATCACCGCGCGAGGATACGAGACTGGACCGCCCTGCATTCCGGACGGAGTTTCCACGCTAAGCTTTGTGGCTACCAGAAACTTGTCGAGAGGTTGGCTCGACTGCACGTGCAACCCGTTCGGAATGTCCATGACGACGGTCGCGCGTACGACGCGTCCCTTCTTCACCTTGTCCGGAGCGACCGACCCACTCACGTTTACGTCCGCCGCCGATTGGGGTGGTACTGGGGTCGAGTAAAAAGTGACGGGAATCAGAAGAATGATAAATAACGCGAGAAGTCTGGTCATTAGTTAGCTCCGACTAAATTGGTTACGACGCGAGTATTAAGTGTTGTTTGGCGTGCTGCCAGTTGCCCGCAGGCCGCAAAAATATCTCTTCCGCGCGGTCGACGGACGTAGGTGTGAACGCCCTTCGATTCGAGAATGTTCTTGAACCGTTCCACCACGCCGTCGCTTGATGGATGATAAGGCAGCGGGTCAGCGGCGTTGTGCGGGATCAGGTTAACTTTCGATCTGATGTTGTGACGATTGAGGAGATTAGCGAGTTGTCGTGCCTGCTCGTCCGAATCGTTCACGCCATCGAGCATCACGTATTCGAATGTGAGACGCTCGCCGGGCTTCAGAGTCTTTTCAAAAGTCTTGCACGCGCTGAGTAACTCTTCAAGCGGCCACTTCTTATTGATCGGCATCAGTTCGTTGCGCAACTCGTCTGTCGGTGCCGCCAGCGAAATCGCGAGATGCGGGCGATCAGAAATATTGGCCAGCTCGAGAATACGAGGCACGACGCCGGCGGTTGAAACCGTAACGCGATTGGGAACGATATGCAGACCCTGTGGATCAGCCATGACACGCTGCGCTTTTAACAGTTGGTCCAGGTTGTGCAGTGGCTCGCCTGCTCCCATCGCCACGTGGTTTGTGCCGCGCGGAGGTTTCACCCCTGTTCCATAGGCGTCGTTTAGTGCGATCTGAATCTGCTCGACGATCTCGCCCGCAGTTAATGAACGTAGCAAACCGAGTTGTGCTGTCAGGCAGAAAGTGCACTGCAGCGGACACCCTGACTGCGACGAGAAACAGATCGTGTCTCGGCGTTCCTCTGGAATGAAGACGGTTTCGACGGGTAGACCGTCGTGGGTCTTCATTAAATAGCGTCGCGTGCCGTCGTTTGAAAGATATTGTGACTCGACTTTCAAGGTGGCGGCTTGCGCCACCGCGCTCAGGCGTGTGCGCAAGTCTTTCGGCAGGTCAGTTATCTCGTCGAAACTGCGCAGACGACGATGTTGGAGCGCGGCAAAGAGCTGGCGGCCGCGGTACGCGGGCTCGTCCATGGTCTCCATGAATGAAACCAGTTCCGGCTGATTCATCCCGGTTAACTGACCTGCGGTAGTCATACAGACCTAATCTTAGCATTTGGGCGCAGCCGCACTCCAAGGAGGGGCATGGAACCCGGTGCACTGGTATCCTCGTAGTACTCGTCATGTTCGCGGCTCGGCGGCTTTTTAGAAAAGAACTTTTGATAGGTATTGCGGTCGCGGTTGTTCTCGGCTGCGCCGCATTCGTGTATGGACTGCGCACGTTGGAGGCTCTCATGACGTTCCGACCCGAGCCTCTGACGGCGCAGAACATGAAGTCGACTCCCGAAGGGGCGGACACCGTTTGGTTCAACTCGGCGGACGGAACACGCCTGAATGGTTTCTTCTTCAAAAGCCAGTCAAAGCCTGAAGTCGCCACCATCATCTTCTTTCATGGCAACGGTGGAAACATCACGAATGTGAGCTGGTTGGCCCAGCGATTCGCGAAGCATGGCTTCAATGTTTTGCTTTTCGATTACCGCGGGTACGGCGCGAGTGACGGAGTTGCAGGTGACGAAGAGGGACTTTATGCGGACGGCGATGCTGCTGTTGCTTTTCTTTTGAACGAAAAGAAAGTGCGGCCGGCACAAATCGTTCTTTACGGTCACTCGCTGGGTACAACAGTCGCCGCCGACGTCGCCTCGCGCGGGAAGTTTGGCGCAGTCGTGCTCGAGTCAGGATTTAGTTCGGCGAGTTCTGTTGCTACAACGGCATTGCCGTGGTTGCCGCGCGCCTTGCATTTCCTCGGCAAGAATCGTTTTGAATCAGCGCGCAAGTTGACGAAAGTTAAATCGCCGATTTTGATCGCTCATGGCGATCCTGATCGAACCATACCCACAAGCGAGGCGCAGATACTTTTCGCGTCTGCAAACGAGCCTCGGAAGTTATTGATTGTTCCGGGCGCCGGGCATGTTCCGTTCGGCTCGGGAGGCGAACAGTATTTGAATCGAGTCGAGCAATTCATGCGTGAAGCACTTAACGCACGACAGTAAATGTTGCCGACGGCGTAATCGCTTCACCCGAAACGTGGTCGCGAATGCGTACTTGAATCTGATACTCGCCCGGTTCGAGATTGCGGCTGTCGATCATACGTGACAGCGTCAGTCGTTGACCCGCATCGTTGATCTGTCGCCAGTCTTCAATGTGTTTGGCGATCTCTTTTCCATTTTTGAGTAAGACGTATTCGGCGTCGGCTGCTGGACGCAGTGTCGTCTGGTCTATCGCTGCGTTATAGATTTGCAGGTAGATGCCAACCGGTTGATTGCGTTGGAAGATGCCTGACAAATTTGGAATGACTTTCGTGGTGCCAATCACGAATGGACTAACCGCAGCTCCGCTTTCCATATTTTCGAGCTTGGCAGCCAGGACAATGCTTGACGCGGAAAGCCGATCCGCACGGTATTCTGGAACTACAAATCCGACCTGCCTGAATCCTGCTGCGCCTGATTTGGTATCGCGCACGATGACGTCAACTTTGTAACGGCCCGGTTCGAGTATGAACGTGCGGGCGTACGCTGACTTTCGTGTACGAGTCGTGCTGAGTTCTTCCGCTGTTGCTGAAGTTGTTACCGAGTCTTCGAATTTTCCCGCACGACGGTTTGCGACCGAGGTGATCCATCCGAAGATGTTCAAGTAAGCAGTTTCCAGGCCGCCGTTGTTGGTGAAAGACAGTTGGTCGTTGTCAGTCTGGACGGTGAGGACGGTAAGCACTCGATTGTCGGATTGCCTGAAATAATTGAGTTGTGTTTCGAAACTGATCGCGTTGTCGTCGACGATCGGGGTGGGGACGGACGTGCCGAGAAGATTTCGCTCGAATGGTTGATCGCGCTCCAGTGAGGCAAGTCGATCCATGACTTCAAATGGTGAATCTTGGACTCTGGTGTAGTTAACGCGACCAAAGCTACCGAGATTTGTGATGCGATCGGAGCGTTGTTCGAGTCCTGCAAGTTCAGCAAACGTCGCACCGCCCCGCGGAATGAAAATCAAAGCGTCTTTTTCGTCCGGATTGCGGGCAAGTCGATACTCTCCGGAGCCAGTCGGGTCGACGAACTCGAGTTCGACGCCATTCCCGACATTCGGAATATTGCGATAGAACCACTTCTCGAAGGGATAAGTTGAAGTTGAGCCGCCACCTTCCCACGATGGGCGTTCGTAGGAACCACCGGCGGGGTGCGATTCGATTTCATCAGGCTTGCCAAACTTGATGTAGACCCGGCCACGGTCGCTAAGTCGCCCTGCTTTGCCTGACGTGAAGTGCTCGTTTGCGTAGGCTATTCGCTCGTAGAACTGTTCCTTGAACTCGTTCTCTTCCGTGTCTGGATCGGGATCGCGGCTGTCCCAGACGACCTTGATGAACTGTTCGCGCTCCTCGTCAGTGGCCAGTTTCTTCCACGCGTCACGCTCGGATTGCGTCAGTATGGGATCGACGTCGTTTATCCACTCGACGTACGCCTTCTTGAGTTCCTGCTTAACTTTGCGAGGCTGTTCTTCGGGATTTCTTTTTGTGTGTTGGGCGAAAGAAGATATCGAGAAGGAAACGAGAAGCAGCGCAGTTACTATGCATCGGAGCATGTAGGCGTCTCCTTGGAGTGCGGTGCCTTGGCACCGCGTTGTTAATGACAAAGCGCCAACAAGTTGGCGCACTCCAACGAGGCGCCGCTTGCTGACTTTACTTGTAGAGCGGGGAGACGACTGTTACTGAACGGTGAACTTTTGCGACGGTGACAGTGACTGTCCCGTTACTCGATCACGAATGCGAATTGCGACTTCGTATTCGCCCGCGCCAAGCAGTCGTGTATCGATCAAGCGAGCGAGGGTCAGGCGCTGACCTGAGTCGCTCATGCCTTTCCAGTCTTCAGCCTGTTTGCCAAGCTCTTTACCATCCTTAATCAGGGCGTATTCCACGTCGACTGAAGGACGGAGAGTTGTTTGATCGATACCGGCGTTATAGATCTGAAGATAAACGCCGACAGGTTGGCCTTTTTTGTAAATGCCGGAAACGTTGGGAATGACTTTGGTGGTGCCGATCACAAACTGGCCCACAGCCGGCTGATCGGAGAGACTCTCGAGCTTTGCTGCAAGAATCATCGTTGAGGTCGAGAGTTTTTCCTGATCGTATTTGGGAACAGTGAAACCGAGTTGCTTCAGACCAGTGGCGCCGGATGTCGTGTCGCGAACAATGACGTCGACTTTGTAAGTGCCCGGAGCGAGCGGAACGGCTTTCTGGTACGCCGACTTTCGATCTCTTGCTTCGCTGAGTTCCTCGGCCGTTGCGGTGGTGATTACGGGATCTTCGAAGATACCGACGCGACGACCCGCCACTGACGTGATGCGCGCGAAGATGTTCATGCGAGCCTGCTGCAAGCCGCCACTGTCTGAGAAAACCAGATCCTTGTTTTCAGCTTGAATCGTGAAAGCCGTAATTACTCTTTCGTCTGACTGGCGGAAGAAGTCGATTCTTAGATCGAAATTCAGCGGGTTCTCTTCAACGACGCCCGTGTTAACGGCAGTCGCGAGATCATTGAACTTGACCTGAGGCGGACGGTTTAAATCGGCCAGCAATTGCAGGCGCGAGAATGGACTATCCTGTTCGCGTTGATAATTGGTGCTACCGACGCTGCCGATACCGGCAATGCGGTCTGCTTTGTTTGATAGTCCGAGTTGTTCGGAAAGCGTGAGACCCGCGCCTGGAACCATCAGCAGCGCGTCTTTTTCATTCGGGTTTCTGGCGATGCGATATTCACCGCTGCCCGTTGGGTCAACAAATTCGATTTCGACTCCTGAACCTACGCCACCCAGATAACGATAGAACCAGATTTCAAAGGGGTAAGTGGTAGTTGAACCACCGCCTTCGTATGAGGGGCGCTCGTAAGAACCGCCCATGGGGTGTGTTTCGCGCTCATCTGGCTTGCCATACATGATCCAGATGCGACCGCGGTCCGTTTTCCAGCCCGGGATACCGGAGGTGAAATGCTCGTTGGCGTATGCAATGCGCTCGTAGTATTCCTCTTTGAACTCGTTTTCGTCCGTATCCGGATCCGGATCGCGCCGGCGCCAGAATTCTTCGATAAAGCGTTCGCGTTCGTCGTCGGTGGCTAGTTTTTTGAATGCCTTACGTTCTTCGTCCGTGATGATGTAAGTGACGTCCTTGTCGAGCCAGTCTTTGTAAGCCTTCTTGAGTTCAGGCTTTACGTTGCGGGGCTTGGTGCTCGGATCCTGCTGATCCTGGGTAAAAACCCAGGGGCTTGCACTGAGGGACAGGGTCACTAAGAGGGCCAGACGGAAAGCAAATCTCTGGTAAGACATTACGGCAAACTCCTGTGCTGCATACGAATTCGGGCGGTACGGACTGCTGACGGTTATCGTTAAGAAGACTCTGGATTCTAAGATCCAGCTAAGAACACAGTCAAGATGCCGCGGCCCTTAAGCCCGTTGCCTTAAAAAGCGCCGAAAATGGAGCCATTTAAGGCATTTAGCTCGTGGTCCGGGGTTTGTTGAATATCCACGCGATAAAGATGGAAATCACGTACAGCACCATCATCGGGGCGGCGAATAACATCATGTTCGGGATGTCGTTAGTTGGGGACAAAACGGCGGCGCTGATGAGAATAACGATCAGTGCAGTTTTCCATATTCGTAGCATAAACCCGGCCGTCACCAGGCCGATTCTTGCCAGGACATAAGTAATTGCCGGCATCTGAAAAACAACACCCATACCCAGCATGACGATAATGATGAAGTCGAAGTAGTCGTCGGCCTTCAACAGCAAGCGGAAATCAGACCCGAGCCCGAGCAAGTACCGGGCTGCCGGTGGAAAGATCACGTAGTAGGCAAATGCAGCACCGAGTACAAACGAGATTGATGACAGCGCGATGAAGGGCGTCACGTACGCGCGTTCGTGCGGGTAAAGTCCGGGTGACACAAATCCCCAGATCTGCCAGAGCAGAAAGGGAACTGATACGCAGATCGCTGCGTAAAGGGAAACCTTTACATACAAAGAAAAGGATTCCATGGCTGTTGTCACGATGAGTTTGTCATTAACTCCCGACGCTGCGGTTACCGAACCCAGATCGGATGTCAGACGCACGCCTTTTGGAATGACCTTGTTGCCGGCAATGAGCGGCTCATCGGTGAAAAGCGCCAGTTTGCCTTCAGCGTCTTTGTAGACGCGTGCCATCACAGAAGCTCCTGCGGGAATTAGACCAGTTCCCAGTTCTGTCTCTTCGGAGAAAACGTATCTTCCTGAGTCGTTCTCCTTTAATGAAGTCAGTGGCCCGATTAGCTCCTGACCGGTTTGGCCGGCGATGGGAACTTGACGCCGTTGGGCCTCTGCTAAAGCGCGTTCCACTGGCGCCGCGAGAAATGAATAGATAGCGCCCGAGACAAACCAGGAAGCGGTGGCTGCGATAAAGATGAAGATGAATGAACGGATTAAACGACGCCGAAGCTCGTCGAGATGCTCCAGGAAAGACATCTGTCCGCCGAGTTCTTCTTCGTTTCCCCTACTTGTCGATAAGGCTTTTAAAATTGCAGACATTGGATCAGATCGGATGCTAGAGCCATTCTTGTTTTCTAAGTGGCTGACCTTCAGCCGGTGCCGTTTCGGCGGGAACTTCCACTGGATTCTCTGGCGTTGGAGCGACCCATTCCGGAGTGGTTTCGATCGGAGTCTCGCGTGCTACAACCAATTCCTGATTAGGAGTTTCAACTATGGGTGGAGCTGAAGTTGCTACGGGCTCATAGGTCGGCTGGTGTTCGGCTTCAAGCATTGCGTTGTCTTCCAGCCGTGTGCTTTCCAATGCCACTTCGCGCTCCCACGTGCGCTTAAAGTCATCAGACGCTTTCCGGAATTCAGCCAGTCCCTTTCCCATGGATTTGGCCAGTTGAGGTAGTTTTCGAGGGCCGAAAAAGATCAGCGCCACGACGAGAATGAAGAGCAACTCAGTGCTGCCGAGGGAATCGAGAATAAATGCGAAAAACACGGCTCGTTTTTACCTTCCTAAAGACTGCGATGCTGTGAACCTTGCCGGAGTGGGAATGCCGGAAAGAGTCTGGCTTCGTTGGTGACAGCAAATTGTAACGCTTCAGTGGCAAAAAGCCGAAGGCGCCCGCGCTTAGCTGAGGTCTATTAAGATACTTTGCAAGGATCACTTAAAATCACTGGTGGTGCAAGTGGATCTTAGTTGAGAATTTTTCCGTGCACAAATTCATGGGAACCATAATCGAGGATACGGAGAAATCAATCGAAGGTGCTGAAACTCTGCAGGCGTTCGCTGAGTGTGCAGAGGCAGTAGCAGCGACTACGAAGAAGCTTGAGAAGGCTGCGATACTCGGGAATTATTTCGAATCGCTTTCAGATGTCGATTTGACTCGAGCCGCTCGCTACTTTGCCGGTCATCAATTTGCTTCGACAGATGCTCGTACTACTAATGTGGGCGGTAGCATCATTAGCGCAGCTTTGAGTGAAGCGACCGGTTTCAGTCCTGAAGATCTTTATCCTCGCTATGTTCGACTTGGAGATCCCGGTGATCTCGCTGCTGAGATCATCAAAGAAGCAAAGCGCGTTTCGCCGCCAACCATTACTCTTGCTGAAACTGAGTCGCTGATTACCAGATTGAGTGAAACTCGCGGAATCAGAAATAAGACAGCGTTGCTCACTGCGGTGT
The DNA here is from genome assembly GCA_046733695.1 of Acidobacteriota bacterium. Classification (GTDB taxonomy): domain Bacteria; phylum Acidobacteriota; class Blastocatellia; order Pyrinomonadales; family Pyrinomonadaceae; genus PSRF01. The sequence goes on along the minus strand of JBKPPU010000023.1, from coordinate 21,878 downwards.
TACATCACGCGACCGCACTTGAAGCGAAGTATCTGGTGAAGTTGCTGTCGGGCGATCTGCGTATTGGGTTAAGGGAAGGTTTGGTTGAGGATGCGATTGCGCGAGTGTTTAAGAAGTCGCTCGATGATGTTGCTAATGCAAACATGCTACTCGGTGATATTGGCGAGACTGCGACGCGTGCGCGAGCAGGTGAGCTTCGTGATATCAGCATGCGACTGTTTCATCCGATCAAATTCATGCTCGCAACTCCGGCTGCTGATCTCACAGACATAGCGAGGACCATGCCGGAAGGATTTCTAGTTGAAGATAAATTCGATGGCATCCGTGCCCAGGCTCATGTGCAAGCCGGACGAGTTGCTATCTACTCGCGGACCATGGATGAGATCACGCACCGCTTTCCGGAGTTGGTTGGTCCACTGCAATCGCTGCCGGCGGATGTCATCATTGATGGAGAGATCGTTCCAGCGACTGGCGACGTGATACTGCCCTTCAGTGAATTGCAAAAACGGCTCGGTCGGAAGAACGTTGGCACTCAATTGCTGGCGGCGGTTCCGGTAGTGCTGGTGGCCTATGATCTGCTTTATGCCGCCGGAAAAGTTCTCATTAACCAACCATTAACCGAACGAAGACATCTACTGGCCCAGATGGTCCCTGATCAAGGGCCGCTACGGATGTCGCCCGAAAAATTATTTCACGACGCCGCGATGCTGGACGACGAATTTGACCGCGCCCGGGCTCGTGGAAATGAAGGGTTGATGATTAAGAGCCCTGAATCTGTCTACAAACCAGGCCGGCGCGGGCGGGATTGGCTAAAGCTAAAGCGGGCCATCGCGACGCTCGATGTTGCAGTTACGGCAGTGGAAGTCGGTCACGGGAAACGTAGAAACCTGCTTTCCGACTATACTTTTGCAGTGCGCCGATCTGCTGAAGATGACGAACTGTTGAATATCGGTAAAGCCTATTCTGGTCTTACTGACCGCGAATTGATGGAACTGACGGAGTGGTTCAAAGAGCACACGTTGCAGGAATTTGCTCACGGTCGCGTTCGAGTAGTAGAGCCGACAATCGTGATCGAGGTCACATTTGACAGAGTACAACCGTCGAAGCGGCACAAGAGCGGCTACGCGCTTCGTTTTCCCAGAATTCTTCGGTTGCGACCGGACAAAAAGCCGACCGATATCGATACGCTTGAAACGGTGCGGCGACTAGTAGAAGCTTCTGACACCGCGCCGGAAAGGAGAATCACGGACGAAAGAGACTCCTAAAACGGCCCGGTTGGTGGCATCCATCGGCCTTTAATGGTGCAAATAGTCAAAGTTACTATTGCCACAGAGGCCGGATGGCGGTACGATGCAGCACGTCACCGCCTCCCAAGCAAGCTTTTCAAACGTGATCGGTGAGCCCGGACACACAAACCACAAGCCGCCAGACTACGCCAGCGCGTAAGCTGCTGTGGGTTTGTTTTGGGTGTGCGCTTCTCAGTACACTGACAGAAGGGCTGCCAAGGCCTCGTAAAACAGGGAATCTGAGGTTTCCGTCGACAAGCTCCCAGTGTTGGGGTCGTAAACGTCGGGCAGCGTTTCATCGTAAGCGACCATGCCCTCAGGCGACGGGCTCGGCGACGGGTTAGTAGATGCTGGAGTGCCTTGGTCGCCAGCGGATGCGTTAACTGCAAGAATCGACGCGAGCAACACTGCGTAAACTAAGTTTTTGACTGATTTCATGATCTTCTCCTCAAAATGTTTGTAGTCAAGCCTGTGAGGCGGTGGTAACCAAGTAGCTTAATTGGTTCTATGTGATGATATCCGGCAATTTAACCGCTTGCAAGGTTCCTTGCCGATTCGGAAAACTGGAGACCTTATATGGATTTGCAAACATCCATTTATGAAAACACGATTGGTCCAGCAGTCGCTGATGATGTATTACCTTTATGCGAACTTGCCAAGAATTTTGAGGAGGCGGGCGAATTTGATCGAGCCGCAGAGGCTATTAGTCCTTTTTGGGATGGACTTCTTAATAAGCCAAAAACGAATGGATTGACGGAACACGCACTAGCGGAGTTGTTGCTCAGAACGGGAACCCTCACGGGTTGGTTGGGAAGCGCCAAGCAAGTTCCTGGTGCTCAAGAGGTAGCTAAGGATCTAATTAGTGAAAGCGCGGAGCATTTTCACAGTTTAGGATTAACCGAGAAAGTAGCAGAAGCTAGAGTTGACTTAGCTATTTGCTATTGGCGAGAAGGTGGGCTTGATGAGGCGCGAGTGACTTTGCGTCTTGTGCTAGATGAGTTAGATAAATGTCGCAGTGACCAAAGATTGCGAGCTCTACTGAACAGTGCACTCATTGAATGGACTGCCACCAGAGATCAGGATGCCCTGAGAATTTGTGTGGATTCGGCACCTTTGTTCGAATTAACTTCCAATGCTGCTCTGAAAGGTAAGTTTCACAATACGTATGCGGGCGTGCTTAAAAACTTGGGCACGGCAAAAAATCGCGAGGACTATTTCGACCGAGCCTTGGTCGAGTTTACAGCAGCCAGTTATCACTTCCAACAAGCTGGACATAAACGGTTTCTCGCGCGTGTTGAAAACAACGTCGGCTCTCTTTTTGCCACCATTGGAAGATTCGACGAAGCTCATCAGCACCTAGCGCGAGCACGAACACTCCATCTAAGTGTGGGCGACCAAGGTGGCGCTGCAGGTGCCGAAGATACTCGGGCACAAGCGTTCCTGTTGGAGGGTAGGTATGAAGACGCGGAGCGCGTTGCTAGCCGGGCTGTCAAGACCTTGAGGCGAGGCGGAGAACAAACGGTATTGGCAGAGGCGCTAACAACTCACGGAAGAGCTCTTGCTCGCCTGAACCAAACTCAGGTAGCCAGAGCAACTCTGGATCAGGCTCTTGAAATCGCTCAAAACGCCGGTAATCCGGATCGCGGAGGAATAGCGGCCGTGACTGCGATCGAAGAATTAAGCTCGCACCTTTCAACTGAAGCCCTGCAGGACTACTATCGTACGGCCGAAACCCTACTCTCAAATTCACAAAACCCAAGCATCAAAACGCGGCTCGGTGAATGTGCCCGACGCGTTCTTTCCGCTGCACTGAGTAACGTCGAAGAGGCAACACCCGCAACCACAGACGCCGTGGAATTGACGCCAGGCTTTTCTCTCGACTCGGAGGTCCTTCGGTACGAAGGCAACCTGATCCGCCGAGCGCTTGAAGAGTCTGGCGGCAGCGTCACACGCGCAGCCCGATTGCTTGGTGTAACCCACCAGGGATTGGCTTTTATCCTGAACGGACGCCACAGCGATCTGCTGTCGATTCGTACTCCTGTAAAACGACGTCGGCGAAGTATCATTCGTCACCATTAGTGCCGATTAAAAATGGCCCAACTACTTATGGCGCTGCTTTCACTGAGGCAGCGCCATACTTCTATTTGTGCTCTAAGCTAAGTTCTCCTATGATCTCTGCACGTTTGAGAGACAAGCAATGAAATCTACAATTAGCCCCCTTCTCCTGCTCGTGTTGGTCTGGTCTACGGCCCCATCGCAAACCGCAAAACGACGCGGATCCACTCGCAAACCAGGCACAACAACCACTCAGCCACAAACACCACAACCTGTCGCTCAGCCCACGCCAGTCAGCCAGCCGGCGCGACCGCCCGCAGCACCTGTAGCTCTAGTTGTGGTCAACGGCCAGACGGTCACGACAGCAGAACTAGAACCGAACCTGCGTCAGGAGATAGAACGTCTTGACGACAAGATTGCCGAAGCAAGACGTAGCGTATTGGATCTACAAATCAATACCACGCTACTTGAGATGGAGGCGAAAAAACGACGCATCGACACACACCGTCTTTACGAACTCGAAGTAAGCAATCGCGTACCGACTTTCACTCCAGCGCAAATCAAAAAATTCATTGAAGATAATCGTGCCCAGTTCGAAGCAATCGAGCCAAAGGTCGCCAATCAGCAAGTGGCGGCTTACCTTCACGATGAAGCGGAAAGCAAACTTGCTGACGATCTCGTCAATCGCTTAAGAAAAACTTATCCCGTCGTTACTGTCGCTGATATCAACTCACCAAGCCTTAATCCAGCTTCAGTAGTCGTGACAATTGCCGGCCAACCCGTCACCGCGGCTCTGATGCTCGAACGATTGAAGCCAATTATCTACAACCTAAAAAGCGACACGTACGAACTCACAAAACAACGTGTCGATCGATTAATCGATGACATGTTGTTGCTTGACGAAGCAAGACGCCGCCAGATTGGACCAGAGGAAATAGTTCGCGCCGAAATCAGCGATAAACTTAAAACTCCAACGGAAGAAGAAGTAGCCAAATTCTATTCTGAAAACAAAGCCCGCATCTCTGGCGATCTCAATTCAGTGCGTAACCAGGTTGCGACTTATCTCCAGAATGAATCCCGCCAACGTTTGGAAAAAGATTTATCAGCGCGACTGCGAAAGGGCGCCGACATACGATGGCTGTTGATGGAGCCGCCCCAACCCGTTCAGAACATCAGTGTCGATGACGATCCGTCGCGCGGCGAGGCAACTGCGCCGGTAACGATAGTTGAGTTCACCGATTTTCAGTGTCCTGCTTGTGGAGCGATGCATCCGATTCTGGAAGAGGTATTGAAGTCTTACGGAAACAAGGTTCGATTCGTAGTGCGCGATTTTCCATTGAACATACATGAAAACGCGGAGAAGGCAGCTGAAGCAGCTAATGCTGCTCACGCCCAGGGAAAATTCTTTGAATACATCGCAGTACTTTTCAAGAATCAAAAAGCTCTCGATCTGCCGTCGTTAAAGAAGTATGCAAGCGAACTGGGATTGGACCGCGTCAAGTTTGACGCTGTGTTGGACCGCGGTGTTTATGCCGCCGAGGTAAAGAAAGACATCTCAGACGGCGAGGTGTATGGAGTCGGAAGCACTCCCACGATCTTCGTCAATGGAATACAACTGAAGGTTTTGAGTGCGGACGGGTTGCGGGCAGCCATTGACCGGGCCGCAGGTAATTCCGTCAAAACGGTTTCTTCCCAATAGGCAAAACGTCGTTGGGCCAAACCGAATCCTGTTACCTTTACGTGATAATTCCGTTGCTTACGCGACAAAGACTCCATCTACATACTTAAGCGCGGCGGTGAGATATCCGCCACCTTTTCCCCAAACCCGCCCCCGACATCAGTCTCAGGTGATCCGACAATGGTGGTCTCGCTAAAACCGGAGCGACTAAAACGTTACAAAGACGTCGCGATGCTATTGATCAAGTACGGTCGTTCCGACCTGATTAGCGCCGCTGGTCTTGAGGGCAGTGTTCTCCCTGATGAAATCGCTGCAGAGTCAGGGACTGCTCCCGCCGAAGATCTCGCCAAAGACCTCGAGAGGCTTGGCCCGACTTTTATTAAACTGGGCCAGTTACTCTCGACTCGAGCCGACTTATTACCCGGGCCATATCTTGAAGCTCTCGAACGCTTGCAGGACCACATCGAGCCGTTTCCGTATGAGGAAGTCGAGCGAATCGTTTCGGGCGAACTGGGAGTCAGAATCTCGAAAGCTTTCGCCGAGTTTGATCCTTCGCCACTCGCTGCAGCCTCATTATCCCAAGTGCATCGTGCTTACATGCGCGACGGCCGCGATGTTGTAGTTAAGGTCCAACGACCTGACATTCGCGATCTGATCGTCGGTGATCTCGAGGCACTGGGGGAGATGGCACATTTCCTCGATCAACATACTGAACTTGGCAGGCGTTATGAGTTCGACAACATGCTCATTAACCTGCGCAAGAGCTTGCTGCGCGAACTGGATTTCACAATCGAGGCCAACAACCTTCACACTATCGGACAAAACCTCACGGAATTTGAACACATCGTTGTTCCCGAACCAATCGACGACTTCACCACCACCCGTGTTCTCACGATGGAATACATTTCGGGAAAGAAGATCACATCGCTAAATCCATTGCGAGCAATGGAAATTGACAGAGGTTTATTAGCAGACGAATTGTTCAGTGCCTACCTTAAACAATTTCTTGTCGACGGACTGTTCCATGCGGATCCACATCCAGGAAATGTTTTTATCACCGATGACGATCGCGTTGCATTGCTGGATCTGGGAATGGTCGGCCGCGTCACACGAACATTCCAGGACAACCTTCTGCGACTGTTGCTTGCCATCAGCGAGGGATGCGGCGAAGCGGCTGCCGATGCCGCGATGAGAATGGGTGAAGAGAAAGAAAATTTTGATCGCTCATCGTTTGTACGAAGAATCACGGACCTCGTTAATGATGATCCTGATGCCGTCTTAAGCCGCATGAACGCAGGCAGAGTAACACTGGAGATAACCAAGATCTCTGCGGACTGCTGGTTCCGCCTGCCTGCAGAATTCACGATGATTGCGAAGGCGTTGCTGAATTTGGACCGGGTCGTGTACGCGCTCGATCCAAGCTTCGATCCCAACATCATTATTCGCGAACGCGCAAACGACATCCTGCAGCGCAACATTCTGAAGAGCGTCGCCCCAAACAATCTCTTATCAGGTGTTGTTGATCTAAAAGAGTTCGTTGAGAGACTGCCGCCGAGAGTAAACCGGATTCTCGATGCCGCTGGAAACAACGAGCTGCGTTTCAAGGTCGATGCGATTGACGAAAAAGTCGTATTGGAAGGACTTCAAAAAGTCGCGAATCGAATCACGCTCGGTCTGGTCGTCGCTGCGTTAATCGTTGGCGCAGCAATGCTGATGCGAGTCGAAACGTCGTTTCGAATCTTTGGTTATCCCGGACTGGCGATGATTTTCTTTTTGCTGGCTGCCGCGGCGGGTCTCGGACTCGCTTTCAGCATCCTTTTCTACGATGAAAAGCGCCGTCACAAACATTAGATGCGGCGCTCTTCGGAGTTGGCGATTAACTCCTCAAGCGTCGCCAATTTTGTTTCACTCAGTGAATTGAAAGCCATTCCGAATCCAACCCCTGCCTGATACGAGGCGACGTGACCGCTCAAAGATAGCCACTCGCCGGAAGGAAGGGCGATCTGTAGGTTAATCTCCTCTTTCGGCTCGACATGTCCATAGGTGTTTACGAAGCAGCCGCTCAGACTGACATCGTCAACTCGAGCCTCGTGAGTTCGTGACATACTTTCCCACCTGGCATCGAGAAGAAGCCGTTTTCGCTGGCTACTCCTTCGTTCGTCGGACATATCGGAGTCCTCTACGCAGCAAGTTGCACGCCAAATGGCGTACAGACATTCTAAACTATGCTGTGCGACAGTGACTATGAAGACTTAATCACGGGTGAAGAGGCTCGTGTTCGGCGAATTCGCGGGAGCGTACTTCGCAAACAGTCGATATCCCAGCAGGAAGAGCAGAATAAATCCGAACGTGAGCGGAAGACGGGTGTCTGATTTTACTAGCATCCAGAAGTGGACCACGCCGGCGATCGCAGCGAGATAAACAAGACGATGCAAAGTCGCCCATCGTTTACCTCCAAGTCGCTTAACCATCTTGTTTGTTGACGTAATCGCCAATGGCACCATCAAGATGAAGGCGGTCATACCAACGAGTATAAATGGTCGCTTGCCGACGTCCTGGACGACGCTTATCAGATTAAAGAACCGGTCGAACCAAACATACGTGAGCAAGTGCAGGGCGCCATAAAAGAATGCAAACAAGCCCAACATGCGTCGCACCTTCACCAGCGAATTGATGGCAAAGATTTTGCGCACCGGCGTGACCGCCACCGTCAGGCTGAGAAACACAAGCGTCAGCATTCCAGTGGTCCTGGTCGCAAATTCAAGCGGATTAGGACCAACTCGCTTGTGGTAAAGATCCCACAAAAGCAGCACGAGCGGAATAACCGCATTTACGAAAACAACAACCTTAGGAAACGTCATAAAGTATGAAGGACCATCAGAAGTTCTTCACGAGGTCCATCCCCTGATACAAATGTGCAACCTGTTCCGCGTAGCCGTTGAACAGAAGCGTATCGCGACGCGAATATTCGCCGATTCTTCGTTCTGTGGCCTGACTCCAGCGCGGATGCGGAACGTTTGGATTCACATTCGAATAGAAGCCATATTCGTCCGGAGCCTGTATGTTCCACGTTGTAGGCGGTTCATCGGAAACAAGACTAATCTTCACCACCGACTTGATACTCTTGAAGCCATACTTCCATGGCACCACCAGCCTGATTGGCGCCCCATCCTGCGGCGGCAGCGTTTCGTCGTACATTCCCGTCGCCATGATCGTCAGTGGGTGCATCGCCTCGTCCAGACGCAAGCCCTCGACATAAGGCCAATCGAGCACGCCGGTCCGTTGATTTGGCATCCGTTGCGGATCCAGCAACGTCTGAAACGCGACATAACGCGCCTGAGACGTGGGTTCGACCTGTTCGAGCAACTTCTGTAAGGGGAAACCGACCCACGGAATCACCATCGACCAGCCTTCGACACAGCGCAAACGATAAATGCGCTGCTCGAGTGGAAACTTCAGTAACTCATCAATATCGAAGACCCTGGGTTTATTTACCAGGCCGTCGACCGAAACTGCCCACGGTCGCGTAACAAACCCTTTTGCCGCGTACGCAACGCCGCTCTTCGAAGTATCAAACTCGTAGAAGTTGTTGTAGTTGGTGATCGCGTCCAACGGCGTTAGCTGATCGCTTACGGCGAATCCGTCCTTTATAGCGTCACCAGAGGGCGCCTTCGCGACGGCCTGGATCTTGTCTCCCTCGACTCTTTCGGCCGGGGGCGGGTTGAGACGACGATAAAGCAACGTGCTGGCGGTAGCCGTTCCCGCCATCACTGCCGCCTGGATAAATCGTCTGCGGTTTAAGTAAACGTTCTTATCTGTAACTTTGTCCGAGTTTTCCGCCATTTTGAAACCTTGCTCTTTAGAATACATTTAGTAGTCGCTCGGTTCGCCAAATACTTACGGCTCGCGAGGGCCGCTGGATTGGAATCAAAACTCTTGAGCAAGTAGCTTACAAGAGACTAACATCACGCACGATCTTGAGCATCCGCCCTGTCTAAGGACGATTGCGTGGAAAAACCTTCAGCGTTGCCTTCTGACAAAACCGTCGCCAACGAACCCACTGACAGCTTTGGACTTCGCAGCCGACTTATCCGCTGGGGAATCGTTTTGTTCGTGGCAGCCGGCATTCTATTAATACCCATTCCCGCGGGAATTAGTCCCCAATCGTGGCGTTTACTCGCGATTTTCGCTGCCACAATAACGGGTTCAATTGTCCGCCCGATTCCCGGGGCGGCGATGGTCTTGTTGGGTGTTACCGCGCTGCCGCTTTTCAGAGTAATGACAATCAACGAAGCCCTCACCGGCTACGCTGATCCCGTCGTTTGGCTCGTTCTCGCTGCTTTCTTCATTTCCCGCGGCATGATCAAGACAGGTTTGGGTCGCCGCATCGCTTTCCTGTTTATCAAGGCCATTGGCAAACATTCGCTCGGACTCGCCTATGCCCTCGGCTCCACGGAAGCTGTCCTGGCGACTGTAATTCCATCTACCGGTGCTCGTTCGGGGGGAATCATCTTTCCGATTGCTAAGAGCCTTGCCGAGGCGTACGAATCGCGGCCCGGACCAACCGCTCGTCGCCTCGGCAGTTTTCTCATGACGAGTGTTTACCAGTGCAACGTGATTGTTTGTGCGATGTTCCTCACGGGACAGGCGTCAAATCCGATCATTGCACGCTTCGCAAAAGAAGCAACCGGGATCGACATCACCTACGCGCGTTGGGCCATCGGCGCTATCGTTCCGGGACTGTTAAGCCTTTTACTGGTGCCGTGGGTTCTTTATCGCCTCTTTCCGCCTGAAGTAAAACACACACCCGCCGCCAGTGAACTTGCTTCAACAGAGTTGAAAGCCATGGGTCCGATGAAGTGGTCCGAATGGATGATGCTGCTGGTATTTCTCTTCGTCGCCACCCTTTGGATGACCACTAAAATCCATGGCATCGACTACGCCGTGGTAGCACTACTCGGAATCGGCGTGCTGCTGGTTTCAGGAGTGCTGGACTGGGAAGATCTGGTGAGCGAAAGGGCGGCCTGGGGAGTCTTCATCTGGTATGGCGGACTAATTCGCATGGCCGAAGCCCTGGGCCAAACAGGAATCACCAAACGATTTGCAGAAGCCTCGGCAAGTTTGACTACTGGTTGGAAATGGTGGCTGGCACTCGCCTCGTTGCTGCTGATCTATTTCTATGCACATTACGTCTTCGCGAGCATCACAGCACATGTGACCGCAATGTTTACACCATTTCTGATTGTGATACTTGCGGCCGGAGCGCCGCCTTACCTGGCAGTGTTGTCGCTGGCCTACTTCTCTAATCTGGCAGCAGCGTTAACTCACTATGGAACGACACCCGCACCGATCTACTTCGGCGCGGGCTACACAACTCAACGAACCTGGTGGACTGTTGGATTAATCACGTCGTTGATAACTATCTCCGTCTGGAGCCTCGTCGGTTTTACCTGGTGGAAAGTTCTCAGACTCTGGTGACCAAACATGGCAGGATATTCCGGAACCCCGCTCGCAAAGAAGATTGGAATCAAGGAAGGGTCTCGAGTCGCGTTGGTAAACGCGCCGAAAGACTTTCAATTCGAACTGAAAGAACTGCCTGACAATGTGGCGTTCGAAAAACAATCCGCCAAAGCGCTCGACATCATTCTCTTGTTCGTTACAACTGAACGAGCACTCGCCAAAGACTTCAGCAAACTCGCTGCAAGACTCACTGCGAGCGGAATGATTTGGATCGCCTGGCCGAAGAAGAGCTCAGGCGTCGCAACTGATCTTTCGTTCGACCGCGTACAGAGGATCGGTCTTGATGCCGGACTCGTTGACGTGAAGATCTGCGCAGTTGATGACACGTGGTCAGGACTCAAGTTTGTCTATCGCCTCAAGGATCGACCATCGGTTAACAAATAACGTTCGGCTTCACCACCGATCCTTGGATACAGTCAATTCGAAATGTTATCCACAGATCCTGAGGAAATCTTTGTGGAAAAACTACTGCTGAGTTTTACAAAGCTGTTACAAGCGCACACTTAGAACACTTTGCACACGTGAGCGGCGTGCGCAAAAACCTTTGCAGATGAACGCTTTAACCCTTAATCGACAGCGCTCTCGTCGCTGACATTTGCCACCTGGTCCATTCGTCTTTTCGTCGCCCTACTAATTGTAGGACCAAGAAAAATAAATACGATTTAGTTGCGCCAAACATTCGGCGAACAGTTTTTGCCGTACGTAATTGCATTCAAATTCTCCAATGAAATCGTATGTCTCTCAGATGCGCTTGCGACAATTCAGACACACAAAACATTCGCTTAGAGTAAGTGATGTGATCACGTATCCTCTCATTCAAGAGACGTTTGCGTAAGTTGAAAGTAACATTGGTTAGCAGATCGATCGGCAAAAAATTGGAGTTGATTTTGAGGCGAAACAAATCTGAAAAAGGTATTGCAAAAAAAGTGTCGATCACTATAATGCGATTCCCTCGCTGACATATTGATTGCCATATACAAAGTGGTTCAGCGGCCTGTTGAATGATCGTTTGAAGGTTAACTAGCTCTCATATTTTTTCTCGCAATTGCCCGGAAACCTTCAACCTCAGTAAGTCAGGTAAATGTTGGGGCGTGACTCTGTGTGAGTTGCGCAAGGCAATCTAGGCGATCGCCCAGTGGGATCTTCGCCAAAAAATTAAACACTCAAAAAGTTGTCTTTGCCGGAGGAGTTTAGAGCCGGACGAAGGTGCAGTGTTGTCCGTTTACGGATTGCAAGCTAAGTCTTGATGCCCAGCCGGAGTTGTGTGATGACCGAGATACAGTTACCCCCCAGTATGAAGAATTGTCCGATCTGTTCGAAAGAACTACCGATTTCAGAATTTGGAATTTGTCGCGCGCGCAAAGATGGGCGCAATCTCTATTGCAAGAGTTGCATTCGTCAAAAGGTTACTCAGAGCCGGCGCGCTTTGAAGGAATACAAAACCGCCCGCAAGAAATACATTTCACAGCAAGTTGAAATTGCGGAACTGCTTTCAGGTGACTCGTCGAGCAACGGTCAATATCACGCGAAAGCAATGAGCAAGTTGTCTCCCATCGAGCGCGTGCGCGACGCGATTAGACGCGGCTCGCGAACACAGCGTGAGATCGCGCAGGAAACAAAACTCGGCAAAGACGAAATAGGAGACGCACTAGCCAATCTCCTTCTTTGGACTCACGAGATTAGAACGCAGGTTGTAGATAACACTCGGCTCTATTTCCTTAACGACGGAGCCGAGACTGCAACGTTGGACGATGAGCCACGTCTGCCGGCAAGAAAGCGTGACGTGCCGAGTTCGTTCAGTTGTTTGCAGGGATTGATGCCCGGAAGAAACCCGGAAGGTGAACCCGAAAAAATCGGAGGCTGGGTGGCAGCCTAGCCTCCGCGCATTCATCCGCGTTCATCTGTGTTACGCAAACGCCTGGAGTACCTCACTGGCGTGGTCTTCGGGCTTTACCTTCTCGAAGATCTTCTTGATCTTGCCCTTCTCATCGATCAAGAAGGTGGTTCGATGAACACCCATGTACGTTCGTCCCATAAACTTCTTCTCTCCCCAAACACCGTAAGCCTCCACGATCTTTCGATCCGTGTCGGCTAAAAGTGTGAAAGGAAGACTGTATTTCGTTGCGAACTTCTGGTGCGACCTTTCGCTGTCTGGTGAAACACCCAACACGGTAATACCCTGCTTTTTGAACTTGGAAAATGCATCACGAAACGAACAGGCCTCTTTGGTACATCCAGGCGTGTCGTCCTTCGGATAGAAATAGAGCACCACTTTCTGTCCGCGAAGGTCTTTCAGGCTGACAGTTTCGCCTGTGGCGTCCTTGGTTTTGAATGCAGGTGCAGTTGATCCCTCTTTGAGCATGTTTCGTCCTTTGAAATCCAAGATGGTCTAATAGCCGAATTGTAGAGGATCAAGGTCACTTTCATGAAAGCTACAACAAAAAACAAGCATAGCTACTGGATGGTAAAACAGGAGCCTGAAACCTACTCCTGGGACGACTTTGTTAAGGACGGGAGCACCGATTGGTCTGGTGTGCGCAACTATCAAGCCCGAAACAATATGCGCGCGATGAAACCCGGAGACAAGGTGCTTTTTTATCACTCCGGCAAGGGAAAGGAAGTTGTGGGATTGGCGGAAGTTGTGAAAGGCGCATACCCTGATCCGACCGCCGATGATCCGCAATGGGTCGCGGTCGACCTCAAGCCTGTTAAGCCACTGGCGAATTCGGTTCAACTGGCAGCTATTCGATACGACAAGCGACTCAGTCAACTGCCGCTTATTCGGCAGTCGCAACTCTCGGTGATGCCTTTGACAAAAGATGAATTCGACGTGATCGTGTCAATGGGAAATAGCAAAACGCGCAAACGGCAATGACGGAGGGTTAGAAATGTTCAAACAGCTCGACTACACGATGATTGTTGTTTCCGACATGCAGCGCTCAGTTGAGTTCTATCGAGACAAACTGGGAATTCCGCTGAAGTTTCAATCGCCTGACTGGACTGAGTTTGCTACAGGAACGACAACGCTCGCGCTTCATGGTGGTGGCGTTCCGAGCACGCAGCCGCCCGCCGGCGATCCGTCAAAGGTCGCAGGCGCGTGTTCCATAGGTTTTAATGTCGAGGATGTCGACAAGACTTACGAGGAATTGAAAGCAAGGGGAATCAGGTTCGTGATGCCGCCAATGCAGCGGGAAGGCGAGGGAATTAAGCTTGCCGTTGCGATAGATCCGGATGGGTTGCCGGTTTCGTTCGCACAACTGATCGGGCATGGTGCTGAAGGTTAGTTTCATGATGATTTACAGGGTTTTTCAGGATGAACATCTAAAACCTGCTCTAATCTTGTAAATCCTGTGAAGCCATCACTCGAAAAGGAGCCCACTCTCCTCTTCATCCGGCGTCGCGGAATCCCTCAACCTCGGATAAATCTTGAACAGCGGTTCTGGAGCAGGAACTGGTTCCTCTTTCAGAGCCGCTTTGATCTCTATCGCGTTGACTATGGCCTGCCCACGGAAGTGATTGTTCGTGACGACGTACGTTTCACGAGTCTGCTTCGCGACCTCTTTGATTCGAACCAGCCACGGTTCCAGCTCATCAAGCGAATAGAGATAGTTGTAACGCTCGTCTCGCGGCGCCTTATCCCGAAACCAGTTCTGATAATTCCTGCCGTGCATCCTGACATAACCGACACGCGACGTCGTTAACGCCGCCGGCCGAATCGATTTCTTAAACACCGGTTGATCGATGTTGCAGATTCCAACCCCGCGTTCCTCCAGCCATTCATACACCTCCGGAGTGTTCCAGGACGTATGCCTGACTTCGAGCACCAACGGATAATCCGAAAACCGTTCGAGCAGCTTCGCGAGATAGACGCGGTCGTCAGGGGTGTTTTTGAAAGACCACGGAAACTGGAGCAGTACAGCGCCGAGCTTGCTTGCTTTCACAAGCACATCCATTCCCTGCCGAAACTCTTTCTCGTCCTTCTTCGTCGCTTTGCCGCGTTCATGTGTGAACAGCCGGTGGAGCTTGGCAGTGAAAGCAAACTCCTTGTTCGCCGCCACACGACTCGCCCAGGATTTGGTTGTCGAAGGTGTCGGCGGCCGGTAAAAACTGCTGTTGATTTCGATCGTATTGAAAAACCGCGCGAGGTATTCGAGTGGGTCAAACGACTTTCCCGGTTTATGAGGATAGACAATATTCTCCCAGTCTTTGTAAGACCAACCAGCGGGACCGATGCGAACAATTTGTTTCGGCATTTCACGTTTCTTATAGTGACGCGTTTGCAAGAAAGCAATCCATTTGACAGGATTAGCAGGATTTACGAAAGGAGGAAACGCATGCGTCTGACTGAGATGGTTTCGTGTTCTGGTTGAGCGGCGAAGCTTAGCCCTAGCTTACTCGCTCAAGTTTTGAGCGGGTTACCTAAACAACCTGCGGATCCAAATCTGATTGTCGGCTTCGATACAGCCGACGACGCGGGTGTATACCGCCTTCGAGACGACCTCGCAATCGTGCAGACGCTCGATTTCTTCACTCCGATCGTCGACGACCCATACGACTATGGCCGGATCGCGGCGCTGAACTCTATAAACGACGTCTGGGCCATGGCCGGAACTCCGATAACGGCGATGGCGATTACTTGTTTTCCAAAGAAGGGCGTTGACCCCGCGATTTTGGGCGAGATCATGCGCGGCGGGCTGGAGACGATAAACAAATTTGGCGTCACATTGATTGGCGGGCACAGCGTCGATAACGAGCAGATCATGTTTGGTTACTCGGTTACCGGCATCATTGACCCCAACAAAGTTGCTACGAACTCAGGCGCGCGGCCTGGCGATGTGATCATTCTCACTAAACCAATCGGAACGGGAGTTATCTCCACAGGAATCAAAAAAGGGCGTGCGACTGATTCAATCGTTGCGGGTTCGGTCGAGACGATGCTCACGCCCGGAAAGTATGCAGCCGAAGCGATGCGCGAGTTTGGCGTTCAAGGGGCGACGGACGTGACGGGCTTTGCTCTGCTTGGACACACGTGGGAACTAGCGTGTGCGAGCAAAGTCACGATCGAGATTGACGCCACAGCAGTTCCCCTGCTGGAAGGCGCGTTGGAATTAGCGTCTGAGGGAATGCTAACGAGCGGCGACAGGACCAATCGCGAGTATGTTGGTGGTGATGTGCAGATCGATTCATCCGTCGATGAAAATCTAGTGAAGTTGCTGTTTGACCCCCAAACCGCAGGCGGAATGCTGATTGCCATCTCGGAAGGCCGGAGCGAACCGCTCCTTGCGGCGCTCAACAAAAACTATCCCCACCTTCGCATCATCGGTCGCGTGCTTCCCGCAGGCCCCACTTCGATTATCGTCAACGCCGGCAGCTGAGATGGATCTTTCCAGCAGGGTTACCAAACTCAACGACTCCAAAGTAAACACCAAAGGTCGCTACGTCCTTTACTGGATGCAGATGTTCAAGCGCGCCAGTCACAACTACGCGCTCAACTTTGCTATCCAGATGGCGAACGAACAAAGTTTGCCACTTGTCGTCTACGAGGGGTTGAAGTTCTATTATCCGTGGTCAAACGATCGGCTACACACGTTCATCCTCGAGGGCGTCGCTGAGAAACAGGCGGAGTTTCCAGAACGTGGCATTCGTTACGTTTTCTATATCCAGAGAAACGACCGCGATCCGAAGCACACTGTTGCGCAACTCGCGCGTGAGGCGGCGGTGCTCGTTACCGACGACTATCCGTGTTTCATAATTCCCGACCACAACAAACGCGTCGCCCAGTTGAATCTTCCGGTGTATGCCGTGGACGCGAACGGCATGGTTCCACTTTCAGCGCTGCCGAAAGAGGAATACGCCGCCTATACGATTCGTCCCAAGATCCAGCGCCTGGTTCCCGATTTGCCGCGCACCATCGCCACGCCGAACGTGGAAGTGCAGAAGCCAACGCTCACGGTTGACTGTCCTGAGACCACAGTGACCGCTGACAATATCGCGGAACTAGTCGCACAGTGTGACATCGATCACAGCGTCAAACCCTCCCTGCTTTATCACGGCGGCACAAACGCTGGACGTAAACGTCTCAAACACTTTGTGCACGATATCCTGCCTCACTACGACAAGACGCATAACGAACCGTCTGTCGACGGTGTCTCACGGCTGAGTCCGTATCTGCACTTCGGCTTCTTGTCGATTCAGGAAATTGTCGCGGCTGTAGAACACGCGAAGGCGCCCGAAGTGGCAAGGGATGCATTTCTGGAACAGGCAATCGTCCGGCGCGAGCTCTCGTTCAACCTGACGCGACACAATCCGCACTACGATTCGTTAAAATCGCTGCCGCCCTGGGCTTTGAAAACCATGCGCGACCACGCCGATGATCCACACCCCGAACTGATTGACGAGGAAAAGATCGAGGCGGCGGAAACCTACGACGAACTCTGGAACGCCGCTCAGCGCGAATTGGTCAACACCGGACTCTTACACAACTACGTCCGGATGCTTTGGGGCAAGCGCGTTATCGAATGGCAGCGAACGTATGAAATGGCGTTCGAGCTCCTCGTTCACTTAAACAACAAGTATGCTCTGGATGGCCGCGATCCCAACTCCTACGCCGGTATTCTCTGGTGCTTCGGCAAGCACGATCGGCCGTGGTTTGAGCGCGAAATCTTTGGCACCATCCGCTACATGACGTCGCGAAGCATGGCGAAGAAGTTCAACGCGCGTCGCTACATCAGCTCGGTATAGGTCCTATGCGTCCTATAGGACCTATTATCGTTTTGAGCTTCGAGGGGTTATTATTGCCTCAAACCAATGGCGTCAACGATTCAGGAGATTTCAGGGCAGGATACCGTTTCCCTGGCCGAGCTATACAAGCAGGTTCGAGCGCGCACAATGGAAATCGTCGCGCCGCTCGAGATCGAGGATTACGTAGTCCAAACGGCCGAATTCATGAGCCCGCCACGCTGGCACATCGGCCATACGTCCTGGTTCTTCGAAACCGTGCTGCAGGCTCGTAAGCCCGGTTATCGCGTCTATTCAGAAGATTTCCTTTATTACTTCAACTCGTATTACGAAGGCTTCGGCCAACGCATCGAACGCCCAAAACGCGGAACCAAGTCGCGGCCGACCGTTAAAGAAACTGTCTCGTATCGTAACCACATAGACGAGCAAATACTTTCGCTTTTGGAGCTGGAACACTCGGGGCACGAAGAGCCGTCCCTGCGAACGCTGGTAAGGCTCGGTCTCGAACACGAGATGCAGCACCAGGAATTACTTGTTTACGATATCAAGCATCTCCTCTGCGATCAGTTTGACGCACCGATAAAGCTGTTACCCAAGCCGGGACGAAAGCCCGAGGGAATGGCGCAGATCGAAGGCGGACTCTTCGAACTCGGATTTAAATTTTCACCTGCCCGCAAGCACCGCTTTGCATTTGACAATGAAAAGCCTGCGCATCAGGTTTTCCTCAACGACTACTTGATCGACAAGGCCCCGGTCAGTAACGGCGAGTATCTCGAGTTTATTAAAAGCGGCGGTTATCAAAACTTCCGGTGGTGGTTTTCCGAAGGCTGGGAAGCAGTCAATCGCGAAAAATGGAGCGCCCCGCTTTACTGGGGACTTCATGATGGCGAATGGATGATTCGTGATTTTTCCGGCCTGCATACAGTCGCAGATAGAAAAAACGATCCTGTTTCGCACGTCAGCTATTTCGAGGCCTCTGCGTTTGCAAAGTGGGCCGGCAAAAGACTTCCAACCGAAGCGGAATGGGAGAAGGCGGCGTGTTATGATGCGCGCCGTAAAGTCAAAAGTGAGTTTCCGTGGGGCGACACTGCCCCAAACAGCGGCAATACAAATCTTTTCGAGAATGGTTTCTGGTCAGTAGCACCCATCGGTGCCTTTCCGGATGGCGCGAACGCTTACGGCTGCGAGCAGATGATTGGAGACGTGTGGGAGTGGACCACTTCTGACTACGTGCCGTATCCCGGATTCCATTCCGAATTTGATGAATACAACGACAAGTGGTTCGTTAATCAAAAGGTTTTGCGCGGCGGCTCATTTGCCACGCCACAATTGCACATCCGAGCAACGTACCGGAACTTCTTTCACGCACACGAGCGCTGGATGACGTCGGGTTTCCGGTTGGCACAGATTTAACGGATCGTCAAAAAGATCTACGCGGATAGGCCTACCTAATCGAAGGAGAAACATCATGTCCCCAGTTCTTCGAAGACTATTCTTCTGTTGTGTCCTTGTGGTGTTTGCAAGCGCACCCGTGTTTGCGCAGACCGAATCGCGCACGGGTGGTGAAGCAAGCGGCGCGACCAGTGCGCCGGGTCCGGTCCGAAGCGCGCCGGTCAATCCGAAGTACACGACACCAAAGTCGCCACTCGACACAGCCTACGGTGCGAAGATCGCCGAGTACACCACTGAAAAATACTTCATGACCGAACTCGTCGATCACCTGCCGGCGTCTGACAAGGTGCCTTCTCCCGAAAAGGTGCTGGGATACGCAGTCGGAACTCCAAATAAGCTCACGTACACAAAAGATCTCTACCGCTACTATCGCGAGCTCGCCAAAGCGTCGCCGCGCGTGCGCGTGTTAACTGCACCCGAAAAGAGCGAAGAGGGACGTGAACAAATGCTGGTGATCATCAGCGATGAGGAAAATCTCGCGAAGCTCGATCGTTACAAAGAGATCACCGCAAAACTCGCCGACCCCAGAAAAATCAGCGACGCGGAAGCAAACACCCTGATCTCCGAAGGAAAACCGTTCTACTGGGCTTCGGGCTCGATCCATTCGCCCGAAACCGGCTCGCCGGAAATGCTGATGGAGATGGCTTACCGCCTCGCCGTCGAGGATTCGCCATTCATCGAAGACATTCGCAAGAACATGATCATCATGATCACTCCGGCCCTTGAAGTCGATGGTCGCGATCGGATGGTCGATCTCTACAACTATCGCAAAGCCAATCCGGGCAAACCAACGCCGCCGCTCCTTTACTGGGGCAAGTACGTCGCACACGATAACAATCGTGACGGTTTGGGACTCGCACTCGCGCTCACACGCAACCAGATGCGGACGTTTCTCGATTACCACCCGACAGTGCTTCACGATTTGCACGAGTCAGTGCCGTATCTCTACACGATGACCGGCACGGGACCATACAACGCGTGGCTCGATCCGCTCGCAATCGACGAATTCCAATTGCTCGCGTATCACGAGATCGAGGAAATGACGAAGCGGGGTGTTCCCGGAGTTTGGACACACGGTTTCTACGATGGCTGGGCGCCAAATTACATGCTTTACATCGCCACCGGTCACAACGCGATTGGGCGCTTCTACGAGACGTTCGGCAATGGTGGCGCTGACACGCGCGAGCGAACTCTCCAGGCCAATGCAACGTCGCGCGTTTGGTACCGGCCGAACCCGCCGTTCCCACGTGTGAACTGGTCCATGCGCAACAATGTCAATATGCAGCAGTCTGCAATCCTGTTTGCCATGAACTTCGTTGCCAAGGAAAAAGAGCGTTTTCTGAACAACTTCTATCTGAAGAGCAAACGCTCGATCGCGAAAGCCTCGAATGAAGGTCCGGCTGCCTACATCATTCCGGGCGACACGCCGCGTCCGGTTGAAGCTGCGGACATGGTTAATCTGCTGCGGTTGCAGGGAGTCGAAGTGCACCGCGCATCGAAAGAGTTCAGTGTTAAGGGTCAGAAATACCCGGCAGGTTCTTACATCGTCAGGATGGACCAACCGTATTCACGCATGGCTGACATGCTCCTCGACACGCAGTATTACAACGTCAGCGATCCGGCTCCGTACGACGATACCGGCTGGACGATGGGTGCCATGCGTAACGTCATGACTGTGCGCGTTGTCGACAAGAGCGTGCTCGACGCGCCGGCGACACTACTGACGGAAGACGCGAAGGTAACTGGACAGCTTAGCGGTCCTGCTTCAGCGGTCGCGTACATAATCAATCACAACACTGACAACACCCTCGCAACCCTGCGCTTCAGGTTGAAAGACGTGAAGATGAGTGCTGCGGAAGACTCATTCAAGATCGGCGATCAGCAGTTCAATACTGGCTCGTTCATCTTGAAGAAGGACGGCAATCCGGCGGACTTGCGGGCGCGGTTGGAGTCGGCTGTTACCGAGTTGGGTCTGAAAGCGATCGGCGTGGACAAAATGCCGGACGTTAAGAGTCACGAGCTGGCAGTGCCCCGCATCGCGATCGTTCATACCTGGACCAACACCCAAAACGAAGGTTGGTATCGGATCGAGTTCGACAAGCTACAGATTCCCTATACGTACATTTCGGATCACGTGATTCGCAACACGCCGAATCTTCGAGAGAAGTTTGACGTGTTGATTTTCCCGCCTGTTGGCGGTTCCGCGCAGACGATCGTCAACGGCATGCCGAAGCGTGGTGATCCGATTCCGTGGAAGGCATCGACAGTAACGCCAAACTTCGCCAACTCGCCGGACCAGACTGACGACATGCGCGGCGGAATGAATGTGGCCGGCGTCGCCAACCTGCAAAAGTTCATCGAGGATGGTGGATTGTTTATCACTATCGGCACTGTGGCTCAGGTGCCAATCGATTATGGCATCACGAACGGCGTTTCGATTCAGCAGGCAGATAAACTCCAGGCGCGTGGATCGATTTACAATTCAACCTTCTCGGATCGGAAGAGTCCGATTGCTTATGGATATGATTCAGGATTGCCGATTTACTTCAGCCAGTCGCCACTGTTTCAGGTGCAGGCCGGCGGAGGTGGCGGGTTTGGTGGTGGCGGCGGCGCTGGTGGAGGCCAGGGAGGTGGCGGCGGTGCTAACCGTGCTTCCGGACGTGGAGGCGTTACTGATCCGGACGTGATTCAGGCAATGCCGCAACCACGACCGCTCGATCCCAATAACCGTCCCGACCCGGACGCCGATCTGCGCGAGAGTCCATTCTTCACGCCGCCGCAGCTAAGACCACGCGTCGTGCTGCGGTTTGCGAATGATGAAAAGAACCTGCTCGTCAGTGGCATGCTCGCGGGTGGTAACGAGCTTGCGAACAAGCCCGCAATCGTTGACGTGCCGGTCGGGCGCGGTCATGTGGTGATGTTTGCCACGAATCCGATGTGGCGACATCAAACGCAGGGTGAATTCTTCCTGATATTCAATGCTGCACTGAACTACGACAACCTAAGTGTCGGACGCTCCGAGGGTCGCGGGCAAGGACAACGCCCCAGCACCGCCGAGGGCGACAATCAATAGAGTGGCTGACGTCTCGGAACGTACTGTAGGGGCGGCCCTCCGTGGCCGCCCGGCGTCGAATCGATCTCTTTGAAAA
>JBKPPU010000022.1:0-8317 GCA_046733695.1 Acidobacteriota bacterium | reverse complement strand
GCTTCCCGTTAGACCATCGTAACGACCGCCGCGCCCGACACTCGCTCCCGCGCCGTGAACAAAAATTTTCAGGCTCAACCCGGTGTAGTAGTCGAGACTCGAAACGTCGCCGAGGTCGATCTCGAATGAATTCTCGAGACCTAACGACTCGATTTCAGTCCAGAGCTCTTCGAGTGAATCCAAGGCCGCTATTGACCGCTCATTGGTGATTACCGTGCGTGCAGCTTCTAAAACATTGCGCTTGCCGGTGAGTTGAGTTGGTTGCGAAAACACGCGGGCTTCAGTGTCATTGAACGTTTGCAGGAACTGCTGCAACTCGGCGGCTGCGCGCGTGTCGATCAGCCGGCGCAACTGCTCGCGTGAATCGGTTGGCAGATTCAGATGCGCTGCGACGCCGTTGAATATTTCGACGTTGTTGATTGTGATGCAGCAACGCGATTGCAGATTCAAGCGCGACAGAATCTCCGCTGCCAGTCGCAGCACCTCGAGATCTGCCGCCGTGCCGCCAACGCCGATCAATTCGCAGCCGAGTTGTGTGTTCTCGCGGCGCCATTCAGCATGCGACTGCGTTTGCTGACGAAACACCGGCGCTGCGTAACAAAAACGCAGTGGTCGCGATCTTTCCGACAACAGGGTCGCGGCCATACGCGCAACCGAGCTTGTCACGTCGGGGCGAAGTGCAAGCAAACGCCCGTCATTATCGGTGAAACGGAAACCGCGCTGAGCTTCAGTCCGTCCCATTCCCTGCTCGAAAAGATCGTAGTAATCGACGGAAGGCGTGATCACCTCTTCGTAGTTCCAGCCCTCGAAGACAGACATGGCGACGTCTTCGACCGTGCGGCGCAGACGCGCCTCAGCGCCGATGTAGTAACGCATTCCGGCTGGAATTCTGGAGGTCATCTGATTCTCAACTGAAAGAAAAACCCGCTACCGGCTTTCGCGTCGGTAGCGGGTTTGGAAAATCGTTATATGTCTACTTACACGATCATCCCGCCACCGGTGTGGTGATGCCAGTACGCATGATGGCCGTGATCGAGATTGATAAACATTTGCTCGTCGGGCTTATAACCGACTGGAGGGCCAGTTGTCAAACCCATGTCTCACAGGATTTATAAGATTTGCAGAATTTACAGGATTCTGATCTTGTAAATCCTGCAAATCTTATAAATCCTGTCTAACTAACCGCCCGCAATATACGGCCTTGCCTGCACTATGTAGATCTGCCCCTTCATGTACGCCCACTCAATATCCTGGTCCCTACTTCCGAACACGCGCTTGATCTCGTTCGCCGCCCGCACGAGCCGCCGAATGACGTCATCAGTCAGCACAACGCGATCGCCTTCGATCGGCACCTCTTTCACGCCACCCTTTTCATCAAACGTCAACAAGCTATCTTCGGCAGAGCGCGTCAACACCTTTATCGAATTGCTGCGCGGGCGAAAGAGTATCTGCTCGGCGATTCGCTGACCTTCGACGACTTTAATACCTAGCCCGCGTTTCGCGCTGATGTAGATCACGCCTTTGTTTTCCGTGTCGAATGGGTCGGTGCTGATCATCACGCCCGAACTCTCGGAATTGATTCCCTCCTGCAGCAGCACCGCCATAAAGATCTTCGAATGGTCCACACTCGCGCGCTCACGCGCTTCGTACGCTTCAAAGTTCCAAAGTGACGCCCACACTTTTCTGACCGCATCGATCAACTCCTGGTCGCCACGCACGTTGGGAACAGTCGTATAAAGACCGGCGCCGCTGAAGTTTGGCAGGTCCTCCGAGTTTGAAGAGCTGCGCACGAACAATCCTTTGCCGGCGTACTCGCGCGCGACTCTCTCTAACACACTCTTCCTGAGTTCCGGACTAAACTCAGCCGTCTCGATCTTCTGTCTGAGTTGGACCAGTTGCTCGCGCCTGTACGCCGGATCGTGCACAAACTTCTGATCGTTCAACAGTCCGAAGATAACGTCGTCGAGGTTGTTTCGTTTGATGAATTCATCGTAGTAGTAAAACGGAATAGTAAAACCGCCGGGAACGATGATTCCGGGTAGACGCGCATTCAGCACCTCGCCGAGATTCGCCGACTTGCCTCCGAACGCGAGGCTCATGCGTGCGCGCTGCTGCGCGAGACTCAACAAACGCGTCTCGTCCAGGTTGTAGCGCGGCTTCATCACGTCCAGGCGCTCGGCCTGCCGGCGTTGATACTCGCGCAACTGATTCATGTCGGCGCGCTTGATCGTGTACTTCTCACGCAGCGTTTCGAACGAGACCCACCAGCCGTCGTACTGCTTCAGCAACTCTTTCGCATTCTTGATGTACGCGTTTGGAATGCCCCAGCCCTTCGCGAGCAGGTTGATGTGTGAGAGCGGTGTCGATGGTTCTGAGGTGATGATTCCCGCCACTGGCGGAAGCTGAACCGGCACTTCATCGAGCACGAGAATCTCGTTGAAGCCGATTTCGACGTGGTCGTCGAGCTTCGGAATGATATGAATGCGGCCGAGACCTTTGGCGATGTTCAGGGCCTGATACGCCTGCTCCTTCGCGATGTCGGCCAGCAAAACGCGCTCTACACCCGCGAGATCTTTCGTAGCTTCATCCTGGCGCAATGAATTTGGTTTGAACGCGACGGGCGTGAAGAAACTCTTATTGATCACCTCGTAAGCAAGCTGGATCTGATCCGCGGGTATGAGATCCCCTTCCCAGAACTCGAAGGTCCAGCGTTTGATCGGAGATTGATACGCGAGCGTGCCGAGGATGAAGCGACGATTGGGTTTGATGTAGTTGTTTACAAAAAACTCCTTGCCGCGTTCGAGTGAGAGATAAGTGCCGTTGACGAAGTCTTTGTGAAAGCTGTAGCGCTTTTTGTTTACGTAGTAGATCTTGTTCCCGTCTTTGCGATCGATCACAAACATGACGTGCGGGAGTGCGTAGGGGGTGTTGGCGTCGTAAACGACAGAGATCGAGTTGAAGTCGGCTTGTGATTTGACGGCCGGCAGCCATTTGGGACCTGTCTGCGCCATCACCGGCACGCAAATCAATACCAAAACAAAGACTAAGTTTAAGAGTTTCATAACGTGGCTCCCGCCTTTTGGATCTGCGTTACGAGATGGTCGACGTCGTGCTGCTCAGTGAGAAAGCTGTTTATGTTCACCCGCAGCGCGCGACTGCCGTGCAGCACGGTTGTCGTAAGCCACGCTTCACCACCGCGCTCGATTTGCTGTTGCAGTCGCTGCTGAACGAGGTCCGACCTTGAAGTATGACGAAAACAGCAGACGGCAGTCTCGACTTCACCGACACGTTCGAAATCGGGAAGCGCGTCGATGCGGCTGGCGAGGTAGTTTGTGAGATCGATGTGGCGTTCGACCGTGCGCGCATAGCCTTCCCGGCCCATAAACTTCATCGCCATCCAAAGCTTCAGCGAGTTGAAGCGCCGCGTTCCCATCTGGCCGTAGCGGAAGAAGTCAAACTCGACGTCGGCGCCCCCGCGATCCTCGTTTAAGTATTCCGGAGTCATATCAAACGACTCGCGCAGAACGCGGCCGCCCTCGCGCACGAGTGTGGCGCCACAGGCAAAAGGAACAAACATCCACTTGTGCGGATCGAACGTGATCGAGTCGGCCAGTTCAATGCCGTTTAGCAGGTGTTTGTGCTTCGGTGAGAAAGCGAGTGTTCCACCGTAAGCGGCGTCGATGTGATACCAACAATGGTTCACTTTGGCGATTGTCGCAAGTTCTTCGAGTGGATCGATCACTCCGGTGGAGGTCGTGCCGGCGACGCCGACGATACAACATGGCAGCAGCCCTGCCTCACGATCGCGGGCGATTGCGTCTCTTAAGGCGTCGACGCGAATGTGGAAGCGATAGTCGGTCGGAATCTTACGCAAGCCTTCGCGGCCGAGACCAAGAATGTCAGCGCTCTTGTCGATCGAGTAGTGACACTGTTCGGAAGCGTAGATCGCGAGGTCGCTTGGCGCTGTGCGTACACCACGATCCTTGATGTTTTTGGCGACACTGTCTCTGGCGCACTTTAACGCAATCAGATTCGCTTCCGAGCCGCCGCTCGCGAGGGTTCCGAAACTCTTCGGGCCATAGTTCAGCAGATCACAGAGCCAGCGAATCACACGTGCCTCGATCATGGCCGACGTTGGACCATTGCGCCACGCGCCAGCGTTTTGATTGAGCATGGAACTCAGGGCGTCGGCCCAAACGCCGATCGGCAGCGGTGTCGGGTTAAACTGGCCGAAGTATCGCGGGCTGGGAACGCCCATCGCGTTGGGTGCGATGTCTTCGCGAAAGCGGTTTAAGATCTCCTCAAGCGCGATTCCCTTCTCTGGCAAGGGCTCATCGAAAAGTCTCTCCAACTCTTCCGGCGTAGCTTCAGGAGTCACCCGCCGTGACGCGAGTCCCGCCACGTGTTCGTGAATAATTCGAGCCACGGCGTTGCCGAGAAACTGATGCTGCTCAACAAAATCGTCAATCATGATCTATGCTTCGTGTTGTGAATACGTTCGAGCAATCTCTTGTAACAAACATGGGGAGCTTCAACCTGGACCTCCCCGCCGAGACCGTTTCGCGGCTTGGGGAGCACTACAGTTTACTCACACGCTGGAACGATCGGCTACACCTCGTCGCGCCTTGTTCGCCCGAGGAATTCGCGGTTCGGCACGTCCTCGAATCTCTGCTGCTTTTGCCGCACCTCCCTCTGAACGCCCGTATCGCCGACATCGGCTCCGGCGGCGGGCTACCAATCATCCCCTGCCTCATCGCCCGCGCCGATCTCCAGGCCACCCTAATCGAGTCTTCTCAGAAAAAATCCGTCTTCCTCCGCGAAGCCACAAGGCCGTTTCAGGCCACGATCATTGCCCAGCCTTTCGAACAAGTTCCTCTCCCCCCGGTGGACTTCGTCACGTGTCGCGCATTGGATCAGTTTATGCAAAAGCTTCCGGCCCTAATCAATTGGGCGGGTGACAAAACACTACTCTTGTTTGGTGGGGAGACGTTACGTGAGGAATTAAGGAAAGCCAGCGTGAATTTCGAACAGCTCCTCATCCCGCGGTCCGAGAAGCGCTTCCTCTTTTTAGCCACGGATTAACGCGGATCTTATACGGATTTTTTAAGTATTACGCGCTCAGCGTCCTCGAGTTCTTCCTTCCGCCGCCAGTAACCACACTGCTCGATCAGTTTCCGAGCCTCTGCGAGATCCATCTCCGCACTTTCCCACGGATACCTCTCTTCTCGAAAGAACAACCTCGCGCGGTATAGATGAATATCCGCCATATGCAACCTCATCGGCCCCCGCTCCGCAATCTCCCACGCCTCGTCCAAATCCTCGACCGCGTTGTTAACGTTGTTGCGCGGCTGCACCAAAGCACACAACCAAGCGCGCGTGAGTAGGCCCAGAGGAAGGTACTGCATTGTGCCGGCACGACGCAGGCTTTGCACAGCCGTATCGAGAACTGTTGTGAGTTTAAGATTTCCAGTGTGCAGGCCAAAGTCAGAAATTGCTAACAGAGCTTCGTACAGTCCAGTACGGCCGATGGTGAGGTAATCAAGAGCAATATCGAGAAGGCGATTTTGATTCTTAGCAATGTCCAGCGCCTGTGATGCACGTTGCGAGATAACACCTGTCCTTGCCTCCGCAGACGATACAAAGAGGCCAGGTTCCAAGGTTTTTCCCCACGCAGCACCTTCAGATGGAGTAAGAAGCAAAGTGCAATATAGGAAGCCTTGAAGCGAATAGAGCAAGGGCAAAGCAGGCGTAACCTGTTTCTGTATTCGCTCTGCCTCTTCGTACCACTTTTGTGCAGCAGCCAATGGACGGCCGGCTTGGTACATAGCATCAGCTTGTGAGCCCCGCATGACTATCCGCATCTCAGGATCATTGCTGCGGTCAGCGTAGGTCACTGCCTGTTCTGCATCATCGATTGCATGGCCTATATGGCCTTGTCTCGGAACGTATACCAAATGCTGTTTGACTGTTCGAGAGCTTGGCGGTGGGCGAGTTGGAGTTGGGTGGCTTCCGCGTCTTCGGGTTGTTCGCTCGGATTGGCGTCGCGAACACTCGCATCAGCAGATAGGAAAACGTAGACGGGTTTATTCAGTTCGCCCGCGATGTCGTACTCCATTTGAGTGTACGAGCGCCGGGGCTTGTCGGGTGGGCGATCCTTGGGCTCAAAGCCGAAGCGGAAGCCTACGATATGAATTACCGCGTCGGCTTCGCCAATGTTTCGTCGCAGTATCTCCTCGATCGTCCGATAATCGACGCCGAAGCTCGGCTGGTTGAGCGGGAAACAATCTTTCTTCTGAACCTCGGTCTCGACCGCATCCCGGAACGAGGCGAACTCACTCGAAACGCCACTGAGGAAGATGGTGGGACGTAGTTTCATGAGGCACTGATCCGTGTATTAAAAATCCGTGTAATCCGTGGCCTAAGACGGCTCTTCCCTTACAACATCCGTGGGCTTTTTGTCTTCGCGCAGTCCCTGAAAGGAGGGATGGCGAATTATGCCCTCGTCGGTCCATTCTGTGAAGGCTACTTCGCCAACGAGCTTTGGCTCGGTCCACACGGCCTTTCGCAGGCCGGGGTCTTTGGGAATGACGGCGAAGGGGCGTTTGTCCACAGCGATGCGGTCCAATTTCTTTTTCAACTCGACACGCATCGCGTTCGTGTAGCCGGTGCCGGCGCGTCCGGCGTAGATCAGTTTCCCCTTTTCGTAAAAGCCGAGGATCAAAGAACTGAAGGGGATACCTTTATCGGATAAGGTATATCCAGCGATCACAAACTCCTGTCGCCTGATGCATTTGATCTTCAACCAACTGCGCGACCGCGTCGATTCATACGCCGAGGCAGCCTGCTTCGAAACAATTCCCTCGAGCCCGAGCTTGCAAGCTTCCTTGAAAAACTGCGCACCGCTTCCCTCGAAGTGATCGCTGTAACGCAACACACCCTCATCACCAACAGGCTGCAGCAACTCCTCTAGCACACGCTTGCGCTCACGCAATGGACAACGCGTGACATCAAACCCGTCGATATAGATCAAGTCGAAGATATGAAAGATCAACCCGGCCGCGGCGCCTTTATTGATCGAATTCTGCAGTCGTTGAAAACTCGCGCGCCCCTTCTCATCAAGCGCGACGATCTCACCGTCAAGAATCGCGCTCTTCAACGGCAGCGCCTTCACCGCTTTGCCTATCGTCGCAAACTTCGCCGTCCAGTCTTTCCGGTTCCTGGTCCAGAAACGAACCTGCCGGCCTTCGAGATGGCAAAGCAAACGGTAGCCGTCAAATTTTAATTCATGAAGCCACTCGTCACCTGACGGCGGCTTATCGGTCAAAGTGGCCAGTTGCGGCGGCACAAACTCGGGCATTCCGGTTTTGCGCGCACCAGGGAGGTTTTTCAGGTTGATTTTTTTCAGCGGCATCGAGTTTGCACTTTATCAAAGTCAGCATGATTGGGTGTACCGAAAGAAGTCAACGGCAAATGTACGCGACTCGACTCATGACTGATGTGTATCACCTGGTCGAACCCGGCGGACAGCATACTCTCTGTGGTCTAAGAATAAGTCGTGTCACGTCGGCACGAAAGACTAACACACTACAACTCGTCAACGAGTTAGAGCCCAACCTTATGATCTGCAAGCACTGCGAAAGGATAAAAGGGCAGGAGTCGCGCGACCAATAAAAAACCATCCACAGATTACGTAGAACCTGTGGATGGTTGTTGTGAACGTTAATCTAACTATTCGGCGTCGTCAGTATCCGGCTCGGCAACTCCATCGCCGTCGCTCGGTCCTGCAGAAGGCACTACGATCGGCTCACGCGGCGGCAACACTATCTCATGGCCACCGACAATGTCGGGAAACTCATCGAGATCGCGATCCCTACCCTGATCGACCGTTTCGTCACGTTCGATATCAACGTTGCGATAGTATTCCATGCCGGTACCGGCCGGAATCAATCGCCCCATGATCACGTTTTCCTTCAACCCGCGCAGGTAGTCCACGCGACCAGAAATCGCGGCTTCAGTAAGCACGCGCGTGGTCTCCTGGAAGGACGCTGCCGAGATGAATGAATCGGTCGAGAGCGAAGCCTTCGTGATACCCAGCAAGAGCGGCTCGGCTTGTGCCACTTCGCCGTCTTCCTGACGCACACGCTCGTTCTCATCCTGGAAGCGGAAACGATCGACCTGCTCTTCGAGCAGAAACTCCGTGTCGCCGACTTCCTTGATCTTCACCCAGCGCAACATCTGTCGAACAATCACTTCGATGTGCTTGTCGTTGATGTTCACGCCCTGCAGACGATAGACCTCCTGAATTTCGTTTACGAGG
>JBKPPU010000021.1:0-2838 GCA_046733695.1 Acidobacteriota bacterium | reverse complement strand
GAAGCGCTAAACATCGTTTCTTCGCCGCCCAACTTCCTAGCCCAGGAGACAATCGAATGAAACAGCCCAACTGGGATCGCATTCAGGAAATCTATCATGCGGCCCTGGCGATGCCTCGTTCTGAGTGGGGCGCGTTCGTCGCACACGCTTGTGCCAACGATGCGGATCTGCTCCTCGAGGTGTGTTCGCTGTTAAAGGCGGATGATTCATCCAGCGGGTTTCTGGAATCGCCCATCATAAATTTGGCGTTCGCCTCTGAGAAGTTAGAGGGCACCACCGTTGATGAACGCTATCTGATCGAAAGAGAGTTGGGCCAGGGTGGCATGAGCCAGGTTTATGTCGCTCTTGATTTAAAGCTCAAGCGACAGGCTGTCGTGATCAAGATTCTTTCCGAGGCGTTGGTCCATGATTCATACGCACGGCAGAAGTCGGAACAGGAAGTGGAAGCGCTGTTGCGCATCGATCATCCGGGAGTTGTGCGCGTGTTGGACGTTGGGAAACTGCCAGACGAGAGACCATATATCGTGATGTCCTACGTTGATGGCGAGACTTTGCGCCCGCAAATTCCAGCAGAAGGAATGAATTTGAATCGTGTCGCTTCAATTCTCAAACAGATCGGAGCGGCACTCGAACACGTCCATGAGAAAGGCATTTTTCATCGTGATCTGAAGCCGGAGAACATCATGATAAAGCGCGATACCGATTCGATCGTGATTCTGGATTTTGGTATTGCAAAGGTTAAGGATTCGGTCGTCGCTGCAAGCACCGCTCACGGCTCGTCGGTTGGGACTTTACTTTACATGTCTCCCGAACAGCTTCGCGGAGAGGATGTCACAGCGGCGAGTGACATCTACTCAATGAGTTTGATTGCTTATGAACTGGTAACAGGACGCCGCCCGTTCAATCCCACCTCAGCGTCTCAACTGTTGGAACTGCAGCGGGCGGGTGTGCGCGTGAAGCCTATCCACCTGCGAGAGAATCTGCCCGCAAAAGCGCAGGCGATAATTCTTCGTGCGCTGTCGTTCGATCCGAAAGCGCGGTATACGAATGCGCGAGAGTTTGGTAACGGGCTGGCGCAGGCGCTCGTCGAGCCTCCTCTTCGTTCCACAAGTATGCGTTGGTCGACAGTCGTTCGCGCTTCTGTGCTGGTTTTACTGTGTGTACTACTCGGTTCAATAGCTCTGTCCAGGTATATCAGAAGAACAAAACCGGAAACGTCTTCCAACGCGTTTAGCTACTGGCTCACGGTTCAAAAGATGCGGGACGGCAAGGAGTACGAAGATCCGTTCAAGTCGAATGGGGAAGAAACATTTGAAAGCGGCGACAAGTTTCGGCTCAACGTTTCGAGTCCGAATCCGGGGTATCTTTACGTGCTCAATGAAGGGCCACCTGAGCCAAACCGCACGAGCTTTGTGATGATCTATCCGAGCCAGGCAATCAACAACGGTTCTGCGACGCTGGGAGCAAATCAGCCGGTGCAATCGGACTGGACCATCTTCAGAGGACCGGCAGGTGCTGAGAACTTTTGGATCGTTTGGTCTGCATCCCCGGTTAGTCAAATCGAGTCTGCCAAAAATGTCGCGTTCATGAAGGACTTTCTCCGGATGAAGCAGGACGAAGTAAAAGTCAGAGTGACTCATTACAAGGCCAGCCAGACCGTGCTTGTGCGTGGCCCAGGTGACGTGCTCGTCACACTCGCCCAATTTAATCACCGGTAATTATTCAATTTGATCCAACGTACAGTTCGTTCCGAAAAATTTTTATTTCCTATGACGAGATTCTGTTCGTTTGTGCGCCATGTAGTTCAGAGGTGATAAACGAACATGACCCAGAAGATCCGAATACTTTTCTTATCATCAAATCCATGGACGACCAGCCGAATTCTCGTCGACGAAGAGGCGAGGGAGATCTTCGAGAAGATTCACGAAGGCCCGTACCGCGACCGATTCGAATTGCACAAGCACACAGCGATCAAGCCGATCGATCTGCAAAGACTGCTCTTGCTGTACCAACCACACATCGTTCATTTCAGCGGACACGGAAGCAAAGGACACAAGTTGATCCTTGCGGGAACGGGTGGCCGAGGAAAGATGGTGGACCAGCAGGGGTTGGCAAACGTGTTCAGTCTTTACAACACTCACGTACGTCTTGTTCTTCTCAACGCCTGTTTTACCAAAGCGCAGGCTCGCGCGATCTCCGAAGTAGTTAACTACTCGATCGGTACCGGTCGAGGAATTGGTGACAAAGTGGGAGTCGCGTTTGCCGGGGCTTTCTATCGCGCCCTTGGCTTTGGGCGATCAGTTCGTGACGCCTTTGAATCCGCACAAGCAGAGCTTGCGTTAACGAGGATACCGCGTTCGCGCGGGATCGAACTCTTCGTGAAAGAAGGCATCAGCGAAGACGATCCATTTCCATCAATTAACAAACTACAAAGTCGGAATTCCCCGGCATTTGACTCGCACGCGATGTTTAGAACTGACGCGAGCTACGCCTTTCAAATCACCGTAACTAACTAAAACGTCGGTACGCAGGCGCGATTTGTTCAGGCGAACACATACGCCCGACCTGGTGGAACTGTGTCAGGTGACTGCGACACCTCGCACTTGAATGGTAGGAGAATCGAAATGCCAACTAATGCAAACACAAACGAAGCGAAACGAAACCAGGAGAACTCTTTCCGCAAACCCGCTCAGAAACCTGCAGGCACCAGAATGGGTACGATTGAGGATTGGAGAGGAGAGAACAGCAACTCCACAAAAACCTCTGGTCGCCACGGTCAATCGATCCGAGATGGCCGCTGAGGAGTTAGAGTGAGGCCGCATCCCTGGAGTGCGGCGG
>JBKPPU010000020.1:0-14049 GCA_046733695.1 Acidobacteriota bacterium | reverse complement strand
TTATCAGAATCTCTGTCGACTGATCACGCTGATGAAGTTGCGTGTGCCAAAACACGCAAAGCCGGGTGAAACCATCGTCACTTCTGACGAACTGGCCACATACGCCAAAGGTTTGATCTGTTTGACCGGAAGCTTTGATGGCCCAATTGCGACGGCCATCCATCCCCGAGATCCCGAGAACACAGCCAAAGCTCAGAGCGAAATCGATTGGCTCGTCGATGTGTTTGGCGGGAAGAATGTGTACGCGGAACTACAGCGGCATCTGGATCGCGAAGAAGAAGCCCGCAATCATCTCGTGATCGAACTCGCCAGGCGCAATCATTTGCCGTTACTTGCCACTAACGGCGTTTGCCATGCGACACGGGCACGCCGCGAAGTGTCTGACGTCTTCACCTGCATTCGCAATCACGTGCGACTGGAAACTGCCGGACGCCTGCTCGCACAAAACTCAGAGCGATATCTGAAGTCAGGCGGGATGATGGAGCAGCTCTTCGCCGATCTGCCCGAAGCAGTTGCAAATACTGCCGAGCTCTCGTCGCGACTCAAGTTTACGCTCGAAGATCTCGGCTACGAGTTTCCCAAATATCCTGTGCCGCGCGGCGAAACGATGACGTCCTTTCTGCGCAAGCGCACGGAAGAAGGCGCACGCGGACGCTACACCGGCACGCATGGTATGCCCACTTACGAAAGGGCGCGGCCTCAACTCGAACGCGAGTTGGCTTTGATCGAAAAACTCAAACTGGAAGGTTATTTCCTGATCGTTTGGGACATCGTTCGTTTTTGCAACCGGCACGGAATTCTGGTTCAGGGACGTGGCTCGGCTGCAAACAGCGCCGTCTGCTATTCGCTGGGGATCACTGCGGTCGATCCAATCGGCATGGATCTTTTGTTTGAACGTTTTCTTTCGGAAGAACGAGGCGAGTGGCCCGACATCGATCTCGATCTGCCGAGCGGAGATAAACGCGAGCAGGCAATTCAATACGTTTACGAGCGCTACGGAAAACTCGGCGCTGCCATGACTGCGAATGTCATTACCTATCGAGGACGTTCAGCGGCGCGCGAGGTCGGCAAAGCTCTCGATTTTGACGAAGACACGCTTGCGCGTCTGTCGTCTCTCGTCCACACCTGGGAATGGAAAGATCCAAACGATTCCAGCGAGCGACAGTTCCGTGATGCAGGTTTGGATATCCGTCACCCGCGAATCAAAAAATTCTTCCAGCTTTATCAACTGGTGCAGGATCTGCCGCGCCACCTGGGCCAGCATTCAGGCGGCATGGTGATTTGCCAGGGAGCGCTCGATTCCATCGTGCCGCTCGAACCGGCCGCGATGCCCGGGCGCGTCGTGGTCCAATGGGACAAAGAAGATTGTGCGGACCTGGGATTGATCAAAGTCGACTTGCTGGGGCTGGGAATGATGGCCGTGCTGGAAGATTCGATCAAGTTGATTCGCGAGTCGTACGGCGAAGAAGTTGATCTGGCTCATCTGCCTCAAGACGACGCGGGCGTTTACCAGGCGTTGCAGAACGCCGACACGATCGGCATGTTTCAGGTCGAAAGCCGTGCCCAGATGTCGTGTTTGCCACGATTGCGGCCGGCAAACTTCTACGACATCGTTGTTCAGGTGGCAATCATTCGACCCGGACCAATCGTCGGCAACATGGTCCATCCGTATCTCAAACGCCGGCAGGGCCGGGAGCCCGCGACTTATGCTCACCCCGCACTGGAGCCTATCTTGAAACGCACTCTCGGAATACCGTTGTTTCAGGAGCAGCTTCTCCGCATGGCCATGGTTTGCGCCGGTTTTACCGGAGGCGAGGCCGAAGAATTACGCCGCGCGTTTGGTTTCAAACGCTCGGAAGCCCGCATGAAAGCGATTGAAGTAAAACTGCGACAGGGACTGACGAAAAACGGGATCCTCGGAAAGACACAGGAAGAGATCGTCCTCGCGATCAGCTCCTTTGCGCTTTACGGTTTTCCGGAGTCGCACGCGGCCAGCTTTGCTTTGATTGCTTATGCCAGCGCCTGGCTTAAGTGTAACTACCTGGCAGCATTCACGGCCGCGATTCTCAACAATCAGCCGATGGGGTTTTATCAGCCATTCACGCTCATTAAAGATGCGCAACGTCACGGATTGAAAGTTTTGCCGATCGACCTCACCTGCTCCGAATGGCTTTGCACGATCGAGGAACAGGAAGACTCAACACTCGCAGTTCGTCTCGGTTTGAGATACGTGAGAGGTTTGAGCCAGCAATCGGGCGAGGCGATTGTTAAGGAGAGGGTGGCCGGAGCTTTCGCCGGCATCGACGATTTGCACAACCGTGTGCCCGAGCTGCGTAAAGATGAGTTGAGAAAACTCGCGGCCGTTGGCTCGTTGAATTTTATTCAAACGTCTACACGTCGCGATGCGCTGTGGCAGGTTGAGCGGGCGACACGTGCGGCAGGCAGGCTGTACGAAGAGTTACTCGAAAAAGACGGCAACTCACCGCTGCAGCAGATGACGTTAACTGAGCGGGTGGACGCTGATTTCCGCGGGACCGGATTGACGATCGGAAAACATCCCGTTGCATATCATCGTGGAGAGTTGAAGAAGCTCAAGGCACTGCGAGCTATCGATATCAGGAAGTTGCGCAATGGCACTTTAGTAAAAGTGGCCGGATGGGTCATCGTTCGTCAGCGTCCGGGCACCGCGAAAGGCTTCATGTTCCTGAGTCTCGAGGATGAGACAGGTGTCAGCAACATTATCGTCACGCCACAACTCTTCGAAAAATACCGGTTTGAGCTGGTGGGACATCCGTTCCTCTTAATCGAGGGAGCGCTGCAAAATCAGGACAATGTTATTTCGGTAAAAGCCAGCCACGTGCAGCCGCTCAAGTTCGCCGTCGCTGCCACCCCTTCACACGATTTTCATTAGCCACAAAAAGGCACAAAAAGCACAAAATAAAATATTAGACAGCAGAGAGACCAATTCCCCGAGGCGATTCGGAAAAAACCTTATGTGCTTTTTGTGCCTTTTTGTGGCAACTACGCGGGGCGGGCAGTTCGGGAGGGGGATTCGATGAGGCCCTGAACAACCTGGGCGACCTGCGAGAGGGGTTTTGGCTTTCTCAGAAATGCATCAGCGCCGCAGCGTCGCGCTTCATCTTCGATTTCGGCCGAACCATAAGCCGTTAATACGATGATTCGCGTTTGCGGATTGTGTTCTCTGATGAGCCGGATCATGTCGAGACCATCATGATTGTTGGTCATGGTGAGGCGCAGATCCTGAATTACGACTTTGTAGTTGGTGGCCCCGAGGAGCTTTTCAGCTTCTTCAACTTCACACGCAGTATCGACTTTGTAACCCTGCAAGGAGAAGTACTCACTCATTGAAAAACAGATCGACTCTTCATCGTCGACCACCAACAAGCGTGGTGCTGGGGCTTCTGCAGATTTCTCGTCCTTACCGAGCCACATTTGTCTCAATTTGCCGGAGACCTTCTTGAGCGTTCCAAATCGACTCTGCTTCACGGGGCACACCAAAGGAAAATTCACTCACAGTTAATACGCCACCAAACACCCCTTGTTCAGGCAGAAAATCAAACCACTGCTGCAAACGGCAAGATCAGTACTCAGCGTCACCCGTATCCAGGTGCGAGCAAGGATGCCGGAACAATTCCGTAGGAGATGAAGTTTTTTGCGAGGTTTTCAGCTCTCGTACTCATCGTTAAACTTCCGCACCCGAAAACGATGAGTCATGACAACGGCGACTTCAGTAGCCTTGAAGCTGCCGTTGCCCGACCCGAAAGCTAGATACTAATAGCAGCCCGCACATTTGATCGCTGCCTGAGCGAAAAGTTTGCAAGCCCGGAACTGCTGGGCGAAGCAGGCTTCGTGATGATGTAAAGCAGAACTTCACATACCTCACGACTGCCTGTCCCGATTGTATTTCCTTTTTCGTCCTGTAGCGCGTAGATCCGGCCGGCGGCGTCCAGGGGAAGAATCATTGGTTCAGCGTACATTGCACACAAACTCCCTTTCACCAGGGACCGCACAAATTCACCCTTGGTTCATTGTTTAGGTCTCATCCTCACCCGCGACTGAATGAGGATCGAATCGATTCGCTACTAGCGTCTGAAACGCCTTCTAACCGCACCCGCAGCACCAAGCAAGCCTGTTCCAAGTAGGAACATGCTGGTCGGCTCCGGAACAGAGCTACCAACGACCGTACCTTGAATAGTCGTGGTTCCTGTTCCTGCGCCGCCGCCCACACCTGTCACCGGCAACGCGATCGTGTAGATCGGGTTAACGGTGTAGGTGAAGCCGCCGATGCTGAGTGATGTGGTTGAGAATGTAATTGTGGCGATGCCCGAATTGAAACCAAGATTTCCATTGAGCGTTGCTACTAAACTGCCGGCACCCGCCGGTGAAACCTGAATGAAGTTCAGGGTGAAATTACCGCCAATGGCCGGGCCCTGGAGATTCGCCGGCACCGTCGTAGTGACGACGAGGTCGCCAAAACTCGTGCCCGCAGGCGTGTTCACCGGATTGGTCGTGCCGTTAAAAGTAATCGTCGTCGTTCCCTGTATGTTGGTAAAGTTGACGACGTTGGTACCACTAATGCTAAAGACGCCTGTGGTGCTGAAGGTCACCGGATCCGCTTTGGCTTCCGCGGCCACAATGCCCATCATCACGGTTAGCAGGACGCCCATGAGAGTTGTCTTAAATAGACGGCTCATTGATTTGTTCCCCCTCTTAAATCGAGTGATCAGTGATAGCACCCGGTTAAAGGATCCGTGTTTACACATCTGCGGTGGCAAAGCAGATGTGTAAACAGGAGTAATCCGCACATGTTCAAACCAAGGAATTTCAGTTACTGCCTGTAAACCGGCGACGGCCGAAACTGCAAACCGCCATCAATAAATTCTCTGGTTTCAAAAACTCTGGGCATCCAAGAACCAGTTTGTTGTTAAGGCATGGGGTTGGTGAGCGAAGCGGACAATGCTCGCCCAACATTCCAGCCAGATAAATTCCCTCGGTCGGGTCGAGGGAGGAAAACACACACGGCACTCGCGTGGTACTGCCAGGCCGAAACTCAACCGAGTTTCACCCTACTTCCTTCGAAGACGCTTTCGGAAACCAGCTGCTACTCCTAGAAGACCGCTTCCAAGTAAGAACATGCTGGCGGGCTCTGGGACTGTGTTCTGAACCGCGCCGCCACCAATTCGAACTTGTCTGACGTCATCCATCTGTACGCCACTCAGACTGACAGTCTGAATGAGCTGTCCGTTTATGGCCGTAACCGTAAAGAAGTTTTCACCATTTGCATCCACCGTAAAGCTTTGTACAAACGTGCCGCCGGTGATGTTTATTCCTGTCACTGTAATCGTGACCATGCCAGTTACTGCGGCGTTAATGTTGAAGACTGCGCGTGTAAACGTGTCGTTGTTCGCTAGACCGAAGGTCAATTGCGTAAATGGGGCGTTTCCAGTACCCCCACTTACGGTCGCCTGACCGGAGGGGTTAGCGCTCAACGTGTGATCGCCACTGGTGGAAGTAAAATTAACCAGCAGATTATTGGCGCCGACCGTACCGGTTACCGTGAGCACGTTCGTGGACGGGTTGAGCAGAACATTATCCGTGCCCTGGTTATTGACTCCGGTGATAACAACAATGTCGGCTTTGGCTGTGCCGGCCGCAATGCTGATAATCCCGAAGACCGCAAACGCGAGCACGAGATGTGTAAGAGAACCAAATCGGGACATTTAAAGCCTCCTTGTACTGACTTGTACTGACTTGTACTGACTCCCGAGGGAAGCCGCTTAATGCAAGATTGTGGGAGGCCGGACCTCACCAGAGCACTGCGGGCAAATGCAATCTCTAATGATGTCAGCCAAAATTGCTCGGAGAACCACCCGAGAACGTACGTATGCTGGCACTTGGCGCTTTCCTTTTAGCAAAACTCGCGCCGTGAACATTAGAAAGTGCTAATAGGGCAAAAGATTCGAAATTTTTGAAGTTGGTCCTTGGACCAGGGCGGGAATTTCCAGGATTCAGACGTGAGGTCTAGACTTTGGACATCGGAATCTGATGCTTCTTGATCTTCTGATAAAGAGAGCTTCTCGGTATGCCGAGACGTTTGGCAGCTTTCTCAACTCGACCTTTCTCCTCCTGAAGCACCCGCTCGATGTGTTGCTTTTCGAGCTCTACGAGGGTGAGACGCGAGTCGAGAGAAGGTGCGCCGACCTGCGCATAACCATCGAAGTGAAGATCATTTAGTGTGATGTGTTTCTGTTCACTGAGTAGGACCGCTCGTTCGATAACGTTACGCAGTTCGCGAATATTGCCGGGCCAGGAGTAGGCCTGAAGTGCCTGAATGCAACCCTGGTCCAGCCTCAATTCGCCACGGCCCAGATCCGCCGAGACCTTATCGAGCAGGTACTGGGCCAACGTTGGGATGTCTTCGATACGGTCGCGCAGTGAGGGAAACGAAAGTGGGATCGTGCTGATGCGAAAATAGAGGTCATCGCGAAAACGCTTCTCACGGACGAGCTGTCCAATATCCTGATGAGTGGCTGCAATAAGTCGTACGTCCACTTGCCGATCGCGGACGTCGCCCAATCGTCTGAATCGTTTTTCTTCTAAAACTTTCAGTAGCTTCGGTTGAATCTGAAGGTCCACATCACCGACTTCGTCCAGAAAGATCGTGCCGCGATGGGCCACTTCAAAGAGACCTTGCTTGGAGGCAGTGGCACTTGTGAAGGCGCCTTTTTCGTGACCGAAGAGTTCAGTCTCCAGCAACTCTCTGGTGAGACCGGCGCAATTGAGATCGACGAAAGCCTCCTCGGCTCGCGGGCTGTTCTCGTGTAGCCATCTCGCGAGCACGCCTTTTCCGGTTCCGGTTTCACCAAGAATCAGGATCGGACTCTCGGTTGAAAGAATCTTCCGCGCCTGATCCGCAAGCGCGCGAATGGCCGCACTGGTTCCGATAAAGGGATCGATCGCCTGCCGAACTTGCCGCGACTTGCTAGCCAGTTGCTTGTGATAGTTGCGCTGCTTCTGCAGCAATCTTTGCAGGATTACGAGGAGAGTCGGCAACTCGAGTGGCTTGGTCAGAAACTGTTCGGCGCCCTCTTTTATGGCTCTGACGGCGAGGTCGATTGAGCCATGCGCCGTCAGGACCAGCAAAGGAATTCCGGCGTCAATCTCTCGCAATTTCGGCAGCAGATCGAGGGCAGTGCCGTCCGGCATCATGTAGTCAGCGATGACAATGTCGGGCCTCGAGTTGCGAAAGAGGTTCTGGGCGTCCTGACAACTTTCGGCTTCTTCGATCTCGTATCCGTGCTGCTCCAGGAAGTCGCGGATACCAAACCTCACGCCGGATTCATCGTCAACGACCAATACCTTATTCCTTGACATTAAGCGTCTCCCTCAACTGGTATTGGGAATCTTGCGATCATGCAGGCTCCGCCTTGCGGATTGTTACCGGCAATTAATTTTCCTCCATGTTCCTGCATGATTCGTTGGGCGATCGCCAGACCAAGCCCGGTGCCACCGCGTCGCTTCGAAAAGAATGGCTCGAAGATCTTTGGCATATCTTCGGGGAGAATTCCAGCCCCACTGTCCCTAATTGCACACTGGACCCACTCGTGACTTCCGTCGTTGATTCGGTGCGCCTCAATCGTGACAGTGCTTTTCTGCGGTGAATGTTGAATTGCATTCTCGATCAGGTTTACGAAAACTTTTGACAGCCGGCGGCGATCGATCCGTATCTTCGGTAAAGAGTCTTCAACTTTGCTTTCGAGATTCACATGGGCCACATCCGCTGCAGGCATGCAGGCGCGCACCGATCGCGCAACCATCTCTTCCATTGAGACGAGGTACAGTTCGCCGCGGAACGGTTTGCCATACTCCAACAACTCTTCCATCAGGATGGTGAGACGTCCGATCTCATCGCGCAGCACGTTTGTATAGCGCAGGTATTCGGTCCGGTCACTGAATCTGGTTTCAAACGCATCGAGTATCGACGAGATGCCAAAGAGCGGATTCCTGACTTCGTGTGCAACGCCCGCGACCAGCGACCCGAGCAGCGACATCATCTCGCTTTGTCTCAGTGACGCTTCGAGCTCGGCGCGTTTTGTGATGTCCTGCGCGATCAGGATTGCTCGTTCGCCGGCCGAGCCGAATTCGTTCACGTGATACAGAGTGATGGCCCACGTCTTTCCGGTCGCTTCGCATTTAACTTCTTCAGCCATGGGCGCCAGGTTTTCGCGAATACGTTCGAGCAACTCGATGGCCTTTTTCCAGGGCTCGTGTTCACCGAGTTCGCTCACAGTTTTCCCGAGAATCTGTTCCGCACTGATCCCGACGATCTGCTCGGCGGCCTGGTTCGATCGTTTGATGTTTCCGTCCAGATCGATAATGAGCACTGGAAAATCGATAGCGTTGAAAGTCTGCCGCCATTCCATTGCCGACTGCTGCAGCGACGCGTGCAAGCGTTGTTGCTTCTCGTCGAGCAGCTTGCGTTCAGTGACGTCGTTGACGATAACGAGCTTGCTGTTCTTGCCGTCAAAAACGACCGGGTGCGAGCTCATCTCGACGTAGAGCGTCGCTCCCGTTCGGGTGCTATGACGCCACGGGCTCGAGATGATGAGGTCATTTGGATCGTTTTTGATCATCAGCGTCGGAATATCCTCGCTGGGACGAATGTCGTTGATCGTCATTGAGAGAAACTCGTCACGGGAGTAGCCGTAAGTCCGAGTTGCGGCCTCATTGACGGCGAGGAACGCGAGCGTCTCTTCGTTGTAAACCCAGATCGGTTGCGGCGTCGATTCAAACAGAAGCCGGTAGCGTTCCTCCGAATCGCGCAACGCCTCTTCAAAGCGTTTTCGCTCCGTGACGTCGCGCGCAAGTCCACGAAAAGCCACAGTCTCGTTGAGCTTATCCTTGACGGGGGAAACAATAAGATCGAGCCAGCGATCCTCGCCGCCGGCCGAGCGGGCCACAAACTGGTGGCGAAATTCGCTCGCTTCCTGTGGCCGTCCAAGGCTGCCGGCGAACCCATTGCTTTCCGGAATAACCCCGAACACAGCAAAGAATGAATTGCCGATGATGTCTTCAGGCGTCCGGCCCAGAAACTTCTGCCCGGCGAGGTTCATGCTCGTCAGTTTGCCAGCCAGATCCTGCGTGAAAATCATGTCACTGGCCTGTTCGACGAGGTCTCGATAGCTGGCTTCGAGACGCGAACGCTCGAGCAGACGCGAGACTTTTGCGACGAGGCGAGCCGAATCAAAAGGAAATTCGAGATAGTCGTCAGCGCCGGCGTTCAGTCCTGCCACAGCGCTTTCGGTGTCTTTTTGAAGCGCTGTTACAAGCAGGATCGGAAGGTTTTTCAGTTCCAGGTCGGCGCGAATTTCGCGGCAGAAGGCCAGGCCGTTCATGCGCGGCATGGACACGTCGCTGATTACGAGATCCGGTCGTTCTCGTCTGGCGAGCGTCAGACCTTCCACCCCGTCTTCGGCGGTAAGAACCGCATAACCAGCCTTCCGCAACAGATTACCCATCAGGGTAAGCTGGTCTGGCTCGTCGTTGACGATGAGAACGGAATTTTCCTCGTGGCCGTTGGAATCTATCCCATGCACCAGAGCTTTACCTCAGAATGCCGTGTTTTGATTGGAAAAACCGGGGGCGAACGGCGTACAGGTTGATTTAAGGGACTGTCGGCAATTCCTTTTGCATAACAGATACAAAGGATAAACAGGCGTTTTAACGGGCGCAGTATAGCACACCACATAGCACCGCAAAGAGGTACAAAAAAGCGCAAAATCCGGCAAAGGCCCGGCGCGTTTAGAGCGTATATAAGTCGAGTAAACGGAATCGCGGTTAGGTGAATCATAAGTTTGTATTTAATGCATTCACAAGTGGAGAGAATTAGGAATGAGAGAAGTGAAGATTAATCGAGGAGCGCTTTCGCGCGCAAATATGATTTTAAGTTTAGTCCTGGTGGTTTTTTCCTTTGCTTCGTGCAGTGGACAGAGCAAGTTGATGAGTCTGACTTCGACCCAGCCAGCACCGGCGGCGCCGGTCGCCACTGCGGCCGGCGTGCAGGCTTCTTATGCCGACCTTGTTAGCCGGGTTTCGCCCGCGGTCGTGACAATTCGTTCCACCGAACGCGCACGAGCAGCACAACAGTTTCCTTTCACGGACGACCCGACTTTTCGGGATTTCTTCGGCGACCGGATGCCGCAGCAACAGCAGCAGACTCCGCAGCGAGTTCAGGGCGTCGGTTCCGGAGTCATCGTCAACTCTGAGGGTTACATTCTGACCAACCATCACGTGGTCGATGGAGCACTCGAGATCAAAGTCGAGCTAACCGACAATCGTACTTTCACTGCAAAACTGGTCGGTTCGGATCCGCCAAGCGATCTCGCAGTGTTGAAGATCGACGCGAAAGATTTGCCGACACTTTCACTGGGAGATTCTGACAAGGTTCGCGTGGGCGACGCGGTGCTCGCAGTCGGTAACCCGCTTGGCATCGGTCAAACCGTCACCTCGGGCATCGTGAGTGCGAAAGGTCGTGCGACGGGTTTGAGTGACGGCAGTTTCGAAGACTTTTTGCAGACCGACGCCGCGATCAACCGCGGTAACTCCGGTGGTGCTCTCGTGAACATCAGCGGTGAGCTGATCGGGATCAACTCGCAGATTCTTTCGCCCTCCGGGGGCAACATCGGTATCGGGTTCGCGATTCCGTCGAACATGGCCAAGGCCGTGATGGATCAGCTGATGAAAACCGGCAAAGTGCGCCGGGGAATGCTTGGCGTAACGATCCAGTCGGTTGATGCGGATCTGGCGCAGAGCCTGAATCTGCCATCGGCGCAAGGCGCGATTGTTACTTCAGTCAACAATGGCGGGCCAGCTGATAAGGCGGGCATCAAACGCGGCGACGTGATCACCGCCGTTAACAAGCAGTCAGTTACTGACAACAACAAGCTCCGAAACATCGTCGCAAGCCTTCCTCCGGGATCGGACGTGGAAGTCACGGCGCTTCGTAATGGCCGGGACCAGAACTTCCATGTCGCTCTTGCCGAGCTTCCGGATCGAGCTGAACCAGCGAGCGACGACGAGAGCACTAACAACTCCGGTGCTGCGGGCAGTGGTAAG
Source organism: Acidobacteriota bacterium (assembly GCA_046733695.1). Lineage (GTDB taxonomy): Bacteria > Acidobacteriota > Blastocatellia > Pyrinomonadales > Pyrinomonadaceae > PSRF01. Next base: position 2,913 of record JBKPPU010000020.1, on the reverse strand, counting down.
TTCGGAATGACTGTCCAGCCGCTTACGGCCGAGACGGCCCCGCGATTGGGTCTTGACGCCGACGACCAGGGGTTACTCGTTTCACGACTGGATCCGGCGGGCAGCGCCGCGGAGTCAGGCATACGGCAGGGCGACCTGATTCAGGAAGTAAATCGCCAGCCCGTAAAAACCGTTGCCGATTTTAACGCCGCGATTCAAAGGTCCGGTGCGAAGCCGGCACTGGTTCTGGTGAAGAGACGGAACGGCGTATTTTATTTGACCTTGAAAGCCAACTCGTAAAAGAGTATAAAGGCGAAGCAACAAAAGAGCACAAAGGTTCGTTCAGAACCTTTGTGTTTTTTTATGCGCTAATGTACGTTCCACCATTCGAGGAGGAACGCGAATATGCGGGAGTTTGATCGCCGGCCCTGGGGAACTTACACGGTCCTGGAGGAAGATCGAAATTTCAAGGTCAAGCGTATTGAAGTCTTGCCCGGACAACGACTCAGCTATCAGAAACACGCTCAACGAGCTGAGCACTGGTTCGTGGTCGAAGGCAGTGCCAAAGTGACTCTCGATGGAAAGGAAGTCACTGTCAACGCCGGTGAGGCGATCGACATTCCCATCGGAACGGCCCATCGCGTCGAGAACCCAGGCGACGCCGATTTAGTATTTATAGAAGTCCAGCGTGGAACTTATCTCGGTGAAGACGACATCGTTCGTCTTCAGGATGACTACGGCCGGTAGTTAGCCACGGAGCCAACGCTCTGTGGCAGAGGTCTGAACAATGTCCGAAACAGTTGTGGTTCCTCAGGAAGACTCACAAAGCCTGTGGTCTGCCGTTAAAGAATCGATCCGTGGCTCGCATCGCAACTACACCACCGGACCCATTGGACGTGCAATTCTGCTGCTCGCAATACCCATGGTCCTTGAAATGATCATGGAAAGCGTGTTCGCGGTGGTCGATATTTTCTGGGTATCGCACCTCGGCACTGACGCCGCTGCAACCGTTGGACTCACAGAATCCTTACTAACACTGATTTACGCGCTCGCGATCGGATTAAGTATCGGTGCGATGGCGATGATTGCGCGCCGTATCGGAGAACAGAATCCGGAAGGCGCTGCACGTGCGGCAGTGCAGGCCATCGTGTTGGCATTGATCGTTTCGATCGTGATCGGCGCCATCGGTGCTCCCCTCGCACCGAAGCTGCTTGCCTTGATGGGTGGTTCACCGTGGGTAATCGAACATGGTTCCGCATTCACACGAGTGATGTTGGCTGGAAACGTCACCGTCGTAATGCTGTTCATGATCAACGCCATCTTTCGTGGTGCAGGTGACGCCGCAATCGCGATGCGCACCTTGTGGTTGGCCAACTGGATCAACATCGTGCTTGGCCCATGCTTGATCTTTGGACTCGGACCATTTCCAAAGCTCGGCATTGTGGGCGCCGCCATCGCGACCAATATTGGACGAGGAACGGGCGCACTCTTCGCACTCAGCAAACTCGTTCGTGACGGCGGTCGATTCAATATTGAGCGACGTCATCTTCGTATCGAGCCGTCGATCATCGGACGAATGATTCGCTTGTCTTCTACGGCGACGTTTCAGGTTTTTATTGGCATGGCGAGTTGGATCGGACTGGTGCGCATCATTTCCAGCTTCGGCAGTAACGCTGTTGCCGGTTACACATTCGGCATTCGTGTGATTCTCTTTGCGCTATTGCCTTCGTGGGGAATGGCGAACGCAGCAGCGACCATGGTGGGCCAGGCGTTGGGCGCCAAGGATCCTGAACGCGCGGAGCGTGCCGTATGGAGGGCCGGCTTCTACAACATGATCTTCCTCGGCATTGTTGGGCTGCTATTCATTTTCTTTGCCCCGCAGATCATCTGGTTTTATACGGACGATCCGAACGTCGCCAAGTACGGTGTTGACTGTCTGCGGATCGTAGCTTACGGCTTTCTGTTTTATGCCTACGGGATGGTTCTCGGGCAGTCGTTCAATGGCGCCGGCGATGCCTGGACGCCGACCATTATCAACCTGTTCGTGTTCTGGCTGTGGGAGATTCCGCTTGCCTACGTGCTTGGCGTTGCCCTCGGATGGGGTCCGCGCGGCGTTTTCATCGCGATGACTATCGCTTTTTCAACTCTCGCGGTGGTGAGTGGCCTCGTGTTCCGCCGCGGCCGCTGGAAACAGAAGGTAGTTTAACCTCGCATCATAGAGGTTCTTTTTCGAACAGTGCTGTCGGGCTTCATTACGTTTTCATTCCCTTTCGGCCCTCACTTTCTCAGTGTACGCTCCAATACATAGCGGCATCTTTGTTGCCTAACCAGAGTTGACCGGATTTTGAAGAACAAGGAGGAACCTCATGGAGAAGAAACTGGAGGGGAAGAAGGTGGCCATTTTGGTGGCCGATGGCTTTGAGCAGGTGGAGCTCACGGAACCGAAAAAAGCGCTGGAAGACGCAGGTGCGATAACGGAAATTGTGTCCCCCGCTGACAACGAAGTTCAGGGATGGAATCACGACGAGAAAGCAGACACATTTAAGGTCGATATGCCGTTGAGCCGGGCACGTTCTGATGATTATGACGCGCTTCTATTGCCGGGTGGTGTCCGAAATCCTGACCAATTGCGAATGATGATCAGAGCGGTGGAGTTCGTGGACGGATTCTTTGCAACGGGCAAACCGGTCGCAGCTATTTGTCATGCACCGTGGACGCTGATCGATTCGGAAGTAGTAAAAGGAAAAACGATTACTTCGTGGCCTTCGTTGAAAAAGGATCTGATAAATGCGGGCGCGCGTTGGGTTGATCGAGAGGTGGTTGTAGATAACGGCTTAATAACCAGTCGGAAGCCTGCCGATATACCCGCGTTCAATAAGAAGATGATCGAGCAATTTGCTGAAGGTCGTCACTCGCGGCAACAAGCCGCATAAC
>JBKPPU010000019.1:0-9087 GCA_046733695.1 Acidobacteriota bacterium | reverse complement strand
GCGGAGCATCTTGAACGAGCGCCCTATACCCCTTCATCGATGCCCCGCGGCGTCACCCGCGCGAGCCACCACACACTTTCGGAATTCCCCATAAATTCCTCAGCGTCGGCGACCGCCACCCCTGAAACCTCCACCACCACCACCTCTGGAAAAGCCGCCACCGCCACGATAACTGCCCGTACTTCTCGAACTACTACCTGTACTTCTTGAACTACTTCTGTCTCTGCTGTACGAGCCGTAGTCGCGCGTGCGTTGTGCTCCTTCCCTTCGTGCCGCTCGATCGCGCTCAAGTCCACCCAATGTCCCGGAATCCATCCGGTTTCCCGGTGACGACTGGCCCGCGCGTTCCCCGGTGGCACTGTCTCTGCGGGTTTGACGCTCCTGCGCGCGCGCGCGATCGTTCATCATGCTGTCACGTACAGAGTTGTTGTGCTGACTCGGTCGTTCTCCAGAATTCCAGTTACCGTTATCCCACTTGCTCCAATTCCCGTTCTGATCGCGCCGGTAAACATTTCCATCTCTGCCGGCATAGATGTTCTCGCCGTTCGATCCGACGAACCCGCTACCATTCGGCCCACGACGAGATATAACGCCGCCCTGATCTCCGCGCGTCACGCGCGTTGTATTGCCGGAGCTGTTAGTAAACCGTTTTGTGTTTACCCAATCATCGCCGCGTTGGACGGTGGTGGATCCCCAACTTCCGTACACACCAGAGCCCTGGCGAGTTTTGGCATATGTTCCGGTGCGCGGGTTATACGCCTCCGCTGCGCCACGCGCTCCGTATGGTCCATATGCAAAGGCGCCACGAGAATAAGTACCTGTACCGGGATTGTAGCGAGCGCCGAAACCGACACCGCCGTATGGTCCATAGATCCTTCCCGCAGTTCCATAGCGTCCGGTGTACGGGTTGTACCAGGAACCGTAGCCGTACGTTCTCCAGTACGGGTAATAGATGGGGTAGTAGCCGCCGTACCAATAGTAGGGTGGGTAGTACCAGCCTGTTCCCCAGACCGCGCAACCCCAACCGACCATGACGCCGGTGTAGCCCGCATAAGCCGCGTACGTAACCCAATCGTCGTTGCTATCGTCGTCTTGTTCGACCGTGACGTACGTCACACTATGTGCGGGCGAGCTGGGAGGAATTTGGTAGACCTCCTCGGGAACATGACTGGCGAGAGTCCATGGGCCTTTCGGTTCACCGGCCTGGAACCAGACTCCCTGATAGCACATGTAGTACATTTCGCCGACTTTGATGATGTCTTTGTCGGTATTCTTCGCGCGCTGGATTGGCAGGCCCTGAATCTGCTCGTATTCCGGGTCGCCGTTATAGGTAACATCCGGGGCCTGAATCTCTTTCTTGTTGACCCGCGCGATCTGCGGTACCTGCGCCAGTAGAACAGCTTCAGCCGCTTGTTGAGTTCCGGGCACTGAAGCCAGCACGCGTGAACGAGGGTGCTCAAGAGAGATTTGCTTGAAGTCTTCAGGCAGCTCAGGCGTTGCGAAGGTCCATGGTCCACTGATCGTGGGCGCCTTGAACCATCGGCCGGTTACCAGGTAGAAGAAGGGTCCGTCTTTACCCAGGCGAAAGAGATCACTCTCAGTATTGCTAATCCAGAGTAATTGCGTACCGGGAACGGGCTCATACTTCGGCTCCCCCTCGATCAAGAGCATCTCCGCAGGATCCGTCGCTACATAAACACTCGGCAGCACCTTGGCGGCGGCGCCGGGCAAGTTAGCGCGGACGTCCTTCCAGTTTTCATCGTCAGGCAGTTTGTTGAAGCTTTCCGGTAGTTTCCCCGCGCGCGACCATGGTCCGATCAATTGCGTGGCCCTGAGCCATGTCGTGTCGTTACGGAGGTAGTACAGACCAGTTGGGCCATGCTGGAAGATGTCCCAGTTTGTATTTACAGCGAACTTCAGCTCGTTGTCTTTGATGGGACTCCAGATGGGCTCGCCGTCAAAACTAACTAGAACGGCCGGTGTCTTGCTGAGATAAATTCTCGGCGGATCGCTTTTGATACCGGCGACATTCTTCGGCTGGATGGTGCTCTTATCTACATAAGCGAGCATGCGATCGAGTGCAATAACGCGGTCTTCATCGGGAATGTTTTTCTCGATCTCTTTAACGATTTCACTTGTCTGCTCTTTCGGTAATGTCTGGAAATTAGCTTCGGTGATCTTGAGGGTGGAGAACTTTACTAAGCGCTGTTCCAGTGAGACTTCCGTATCCGTCTCGATCTTGATCGTCCCGATAACCGGCTTCTCAGCTCCTTTCGCGACATATGAAACCGCAGCCAGCGCCACTGCGTGTTTCTGGTCCTGCCAACTCGCGATCTGTGGCTGAAACAGAACGATTTGCGCCTCGCTTGGCAGGTTGTAGCCGCGCGGCCACCCACGATCCTGCGCCTGCTGCGCCCCGACTGAGAGGGAGACTATGAACACAAACAGGATAGAACTGATTATTCGCATGATTTTGAATTTTATTGGCGCGCCGGGAGAGAAATAACTGTCACTTTTTACAGTCGCAGCCACAAAAGGCACAAAAAGCACAGAAGGCACAAAAGGATTTTGAGTTGTCGTTCTGTGCTTTGTATTTTGTGCTTTTTGTGCTTTATGTGCCTTTTGTGGCTCAGTTCATGAGGCGTTCCAGGATCAGTTTGTAAGGGTCGGGCGAGATGCTGACGGCGCCGTAAAACGGTTTGTCGTTGATCACGATCATGAAGAGAACCATCGCGAGAAAACCGCCCATGAGTATGATAAGGATCGCATGCAGCTTGAAATCCGGGATGTTGAAAAAGTAGGCAATGCCGATACTGATCGCCGCGCCTACCCATATCACCGACCACATTATCGTTGACAAGCCGCCCCCAACCACGTCGATGCGTAAATTGCGATACTCGAGGAGGTTGTTATAAGCCCGCAGCGTTTCACTGTGTAAGGCTGACTGACTCGCGTTTGCCGGTTGGAAGGAATAGAGCCGGGACTGGAATTCGTCGAGAATGTGTACCCCGCCGGTGATCTTCTGGCCTTGTCCTTTCTGCTGTGCCGGCCAAGCCTCGTTGATCACGTAGAGCGTGTACTCGCGGAGTTTTGCACGAAGCTCATCACGTATGGGTGATGGATATTCGCTCACATCTCTGTATAACGCACCAATAGAAGCTGCTTCCTTCGATACCAGATCAGAAGCACTCGAGTTTGTGTTCCAAACACCGACGGCTATCAGGCCGACCGTGATTCCATAAAACACGCCAATCGCCTGCACCGTTCCACTCACCGCATCGTTCGCGCCTTCGTGATAATGAAGTCGCGGTATCACGAATCGTCTTACCAACACGAGTCCGACCATGGCGAGAGACTCGATGAAGACCACCATTATCAGCGCGGATGTGCGAGGCTGAAGGTTATAGAGCCAGATAGGCATAGTCATCTTTTCTACAGGAACGCTAAGCGATTGCAGGTACACCGGGTTCACGATATTCACCGCCGCCCATGCCCTGTAAATCGCCCGTTTCCGCCAGTGACTGATCGTATAGATCCTCAAACATCCGCTTCGCGGCTGCCTGTAAGAGCCCAATCTCCAGGCGCAGCATGGGCGCGCGTCGCTCCGGGAGTGTCTGGACCAAATTTTCCAGCATCGCTCGCAAACGCCGCATAATCTGAATACTGTCGTCACCATACTGGCGGATCTCGGTTACTGCCAGATGAACAAAATCCTCCCAGTCAGGCGTGCGATAAACGAGCCGCAACTCGCCGCGACTGTCCCTTTCGCGACCCGACGCCAGACTGCGTGAGCCAACATTGCGCAGGAGATGATGAATTTGATCGATAGCCAACACTGCGGTTGTCGGATCGTTAATAGCGGGCGAAAGAGCTTTAGAGGCGATGTCGACGATAATGCGAAAGGCGTAGGTGGGATCCTGTTCCAGAGTACGCTCGGGGCCAAACGCTACGGAGTTGCGTAACTTCTCTGCGGAAAGATTCTCGCCACCCTCAAAAATTCTGAATAGCGGATCGCCCGACGCGACGAAGTCCCCAACCTGCGGCACCAACTCGATCAGACAATTGGCCTGTTCAGCCATCCTCATAAGACCGTTGCGATCGAACGCCAGTACGACCCCGTCAACTTCGTTGGTGACGAGACGGCTCGGCTCATTCTTTAGCGTCGCAATTGGCTTTAAAACATCCGGCTCGTCTCTTCTGAGTTTTGAAGGGTAAACACTTTGGATAACTTCGCGCCCGGCGATGGCGACAAATTGCATAGCGGAACTCGGCCGGAGTGCTTTACCGATTCCATCGATGAAGTAAAGAAACAACGCGAGGTTGACCAGAAACCCGTACGCTGCAACATAACTGGTTAAGAGAGGGACGCTGCTTTCAATCCGGACGAGGGCGGCGACTGAAAACGTGAAGAAAAAGGCAAAAACGGAAATACAGAATTTCCGGATGCGACTGCGATAAATGAGGGCAATAATTCGCGGCGTCAGTTGCGCGCTGCCAAGCTGCACCGCTACCAGCACCGCGGATGAGCCCACTACTACCAGAGTGAACATCGACGCCGCGACCGTGCCCATCACCGTTCGCGCGGTATCCGGACCGAGTTTCAACTCCCAACCGAATGCGTGGTCAATGGCGTTGAGCAACGCCACCGCTATCAATCCCGCCAGAATACTGAATGACGGAAAGACCCATATCGAGTTGCGAATGTAAAGCTTGAGCCGATGTCGGGAGAGCCAACTCATGATTAGCTGTTCGCCGGGAACTCAGAAGCGGAACAGGCCGCCAAAAAATGGGCCATGAAATCGTATTTTGAAGAAATCCAAATCCTTTTCCACTCGGTAGCGCTGGGCCTTGTAACCTCCGGTAAAACCAAAACCGTGCGCGACGTAAATCCTCGCGCCTCCTTCAACGTGAAAGAGTCGCTCGCCCTGGAAGCGGATTGCTCCAAGGTTGTTGAATATGTTTATCCGTGGGGTAGGATCGTAATCGAGATCGTATCCGACCGTTGCGGCGAACTTTGAGATTGAACCTTCTGCCTGCCGGGTTCCGCTGTTCGTAGCCGCATTTAGTTCAAGGCTGGTCTTTATCACACCCATGTCGAACATTGGTCCAATCCTGAATTTTTCATTGCCCCAGCGATAGGCATACATCACCCGAAAGTCGTTGAGCCGCAGTTCGGACGAAGTATTCAGGTTGGCGGTAAAGGTTTCCCCGCGGAAAGTAAAACTCCGGCTAAGGTTGGTACTTCGACTCCAGGTCGCTTGCGAGTAGTTTCCCTGAAACTTGTGTTTCCCACTCGCGGTTCGATGTGTAAAGCGAAATTCGATGCCGATCTCGTTCTTCAGATCGAAGTCTCGTTCGAAATCTATGACGGAACCGGAAGCTCCGTTTGACGAGAGGCTCACCTCGCCGGAAGGGACCGCAACAACGCCACGCACTTCGATCTCGTTCCTTCTTCCTTCAGGAACCTGTGATTTGGCTATTGGCCCAGCTAACAATAGAAGAGCCGCAGTCGTTGCCGCCCGAAAACAAGTTGAGAGTCGCATCAGATTAGTCCTTTGCAGCGTTTGGCTATTACCGGGCCACACTGTAGGGAATCCCGATGCATGAAATAACTGTCAGTTCTTACAGTCGTGAAGGTTTAGCTTTTCGACTGAGGCGGGAACTTTTTGAACATCTTCTGCACTGCTTTGTTGATGGGTTTCTCAACGGTCTTGGCATCGCGGACAGCATTGCCGCTTGGACCATCCTCCAAAGTATGGGACGCAGTGCCGCGCCAGACGCCGTTCTTGGTCCTGGCGTCGGAGATATCAATCAAGAGCGTGCCTTTGGTCACGGCCCACCCCTGCGAACTCGAAGGAATGCCGGTGGCGATGGAATTCAGGGCCGGCGCCCAGCTCGGATTTGTCGCGGTGAGATCGCTCGCCGTCGCGGTGAGAGTAGTGAGCATAAGATCGGGGTCGTTTTCGACTTTCTGTAGACCCTTCGCTGCCATCTCCTTGTCAACGGCGGCGACGATGTATTGCTTGATGAGAGGATTCGCCAGCGTTCCGTTGTCCCAGGCGTAGGTCTTGTACTTGGAAAAGTCGGCGGCAGGATCGGAAGAGACCTTCACCTTCTGAGCGTTGACTGTGAGCGCGCCAATAAGGAGCAGAGCTAGAACGATTAGGGACTTCATATTGCCGCAAATCTAGCGGAGGTGAGGGGTGCGAGTAACTGTTAATTTTGACAGTAGCCTGCGTTCCTCGTCTGATCGAAACTGAGAACGACGTGGAGCGTGAAGCACGTGCCGTCTTAACTGGGGAGTTGACCGCGCCGTGCAATACGTTCCTGATGGGCCGAGACACAGGAGGCTCGGCCCATCCTTTTTGGGCCACAGATTATACGGATCATTCAAACCGATTTACACGGATCCTATCCGTGTTTATCGTTCTTTATTTCCGTCTAATCCGTGGCCTTACTTCCCTTCGAAGTTGGCCTCGACGATGCGTTTAGAGGTGCGGCTGACGCCTTTCAAACTCAACCGCGTAACCGCCTTCCCGTCGCTGCTGAGAAACACTTTGCCTCTGCCTTCCAAACCACCCGGTGTCGCCCCACCGGTAACCTCGAGATCGTACTCCTGCTGCGACTCGCCATGCGTGGACCAGGTCGCACTCAGGAAAACGGTGATATCGGAAGCGAGCGTAATCTCGGCCTTCCGGTCGTCAATCAGCTTCACAATCACTGAATTGATCTCGAACCTTTCATCTCCGACTCTGAGAGTCCCCTGACCCTTGGCATATGCTAATCGCGACTGGCTCTGCTGTGCCTTAACCACAAGCAGAGTGGCTGCGAGCATCACAAGCACTACAACTAACTTTCGTCCACGTGTCATGGAAATCTCCTTACAAGTCGGATTGCAAGCGAGCGTAGCCCGAGCCAGGGATAATCGTAACTGTTACTTCTTACAGTCCACTCGGAGACTGCTGTTGCTGTAGCCGCATCTGGAACATCGCACTGATCACCGCAAAGATAAACGCCGTAGATACCCCACACAGCAGAACACCCGACACGCCTTCAATAGCCCCCAGCAACCGCCATCTCTCCGGTAGCAGCACATCCCCATAACCGATCGTGGTGTAGCTGGTCAGGGAGAAATAGAGTGAGGACTCGAGGTCTTTGAATAATTGAAAGGTGTAGTAAAAAGTTGCCCAAATGCCCGTCTCAGTTATGTGCAAGACCATGATCCCGGCAAAAAGGATCATCAGAAGAAAGGCATGCTGACTCTTCGTAGCGTTCCGTTCGAGATATTCACGATGCCGAAACAGCAATTCGGCCATGATCAATACTCCTGAAATATGAATCAGAAGGCACACGGCCACAATCATTGCGGCTAATGAAATTACGGTAAACATCGCTTAAACCCAGCAATAGCACTCACTGCCGTCTCGCCGCACTGTAAATTCTGCCAGTATCAGCCTCACCCCCGTGAAACTAACATCCAGCAAAACCAGCCTTCTTTAGAAGACAAAAGGAGTGGCAATGAAGAAGCTTCTGCTCATGCGAAATCTTTCCGTTTCAGCGGCGGCGCTGATTGTGCTTGCTGCGTTGATATCCGTAACGGGCTGTAGCACAAAGGGGGAACACACCGCCGCCGCTCAACCCCCGCCTCCCACCGTCATCGTGGCTGCGGTCCAGCAAAAGACGGTGCCGATTTACAGCGAGTACGTCGGACAAACGCGCGCCGACAACACGGTGGAGTTGCGTGCCCGAGTGGAAGGGATTCTTCAGAAGGTTTACTTCCGCGAGGGAGCCCCCGTTAAAAAGGGTCAACTCCTGTTCACAATCGATAAGCGTCCGTTTGAAGCCGCTTTGCAGTCAGCAAAAGCAATCGCTGCCAAAGCGGTTTCAGATCTTGCCCAGGCACAGCAACGCACCGACGTGCTTCAGGCACAAGCTCAACTGGCTGAAGCGCAGGCTGTATACGTCCGAGCCGATCAGGACGTGAAGCGTCTGACTCCTCTCGCCAAAGAAAAAGCTGTTACAGAACAGGATCTCGACGCCGCCGTCGCTCAACAAAAAGCTGCCAAGGCGACTGTTGACGCGAGACAGGGAAACCTGACGAACCTCGAAGCCGCAGTGAAATACACGATCGAGCGTGCCAAGGCAGAAGTCTCCGCAAGCAACGCGCGCGTGACGCAGGCGCAGCTCGAATTGAGCTACTGCGATATCCACTCTCCTCTCACGGGAGTGATCGGCTTCCTGCAGGTGGACGAAGGAAATCTGGTAGGTCGTGGCGACGCCACACTGCTGGCAACCGTGTCAGCGTCTGACCCTCTGCTAGTCGATTTCAGTGTCAGCGAGATCGAATACCTGAAGTTAACCGATCCACAAACTGTCGGACATCACGCGAGCAACATGCGATTCGACTTACTACTTTCCGATGAAAGCATTCACCCCTATCAGGGAAGCTTCCGTGTTTTGGATCGGACCGTCGATCCCACGACCGGAACTCTGAAAGTCGAAGCTACTTTTCCAAATCCCGGAAGTTACCTGCGGCCGGGACAATTCGCCCGCATTCGTGTTGCGGTGGCGCAAAAGGAAAACGCCATCCTTGTTCCACAGCGCGCCATCCAGGAACTCCAGGGGGCAAAAACCGTCATGGTGGTCGACGACAAGAACACAGTTTCAGTGCGCACCATCAAGCTGGGAGATAAAGCCGATAAGGACGTCGTAGTGCTGGACGGTCTCAATCCCGGCGAACGCGTGATCGTTGAAGGGATGCAAAAAGTTAGACCGGGGAGCCAGGTCAAGCCGTCGACACCGGACGAAACCTCGAAGATCCAGGGAGGCTGAGCACTCATGTCTAACTTTTTTATCAACCGTCCGATTGTTGCCATCGTGATTTCAATCATGACGCTCTTGATCGGGGTCGTTGTGATTCGTGGCCTCTCGGTCGAGCAGTATCCTTTTCTCGCACCACCTAACATCCGTGCCACTGCTACGTATCCCGGCGCGTCCGCCGAAGCCGTAGAACAATCTGTCGCAACTCCCATCGAGCAGGAAGTCAATGGCGTCGACCGCATGATCTACATGAAGTCGTCGAACACC
>JBKPPU010000018.1:0-55677 GCA_046733695.1 Acidobacteriota bacterium | reverse complement strand
ACTTTCGAGTGAGCCTACGGCGTACCCACCCGCTACCGTGTGGTGGTTCTGACCCGGTCCAAGTATCTAGCGCAACACTCGCAACGTCGTCGTCAATGTAGCAGTTGCATCTGCACCGACCCACACGTCGAACACCGCCGGTTCCTGTACCCAACCTTTCGCCGCGGCGCTCCAGTAGGTCAGTTCCGACTTACCCAACGTGAAACGAACGGTTTTCTTTTCGCCTGGTCCAAGCGTGATGCGCTCAAAGCCTTTGAGCTCGCGAACCGGACGCGAGGCGATTCCGTAGCGCTGGTGAATGTAGAGCTGTGCGACCTCATCACCCGCTCGCCGGCCCGTGTTCTCTACGTCCACTGACACTTCAGTGCTCTCTCCCACTTTCATTTCCGGTTTGCTCAAGCGCAGATTAGAGAAGCTGAATGTCGTATAACTTAGACCATGACCGAACGGATAAAGAGGTGATGTCGAGACGTCCCAGTAACGTGAAGTGAAGCCCTTCTTGTTTGCTGGTTCTTGCGTGAGGTTGTGTGCGTAATAAATCGGGATCTGTCCTGCGCTCCGTGGCCACGTGACACCAAGTTTCCCACCGGGTGTAGCATCTCCGTAGAGAATATCCGCGACAGCGTTTCCACCTTCACTACCCGGATGCCACGCCTCGAGAATCGAAGAGACGTTGGCAGCGGCCCATGAGATCTCGAGTGGACGACCGTTGATGAGCACTAGCACCACTGGTTTCCCGAGTCCAGCGATCGTTTTCAGTAGCTCAAGCTGCCGGCCGGGCAGATCGATCGTTGACTGCGACGCTGCCTCACCGCTCATTTCTTCATGTTGACCAAGCACGAGGATAACGACGTCAGACGAGCGCGCGAGCGACACGGCTTTCTCAAACTCCGCTTGCTTCTGCGCCTCGCTCCATGGCGCCGGCCGCGCCCCCTGCAATATCACGAACGGAGACTGATACACGCGCGCAATGTCTACACCCGGTGCATACTCAACCTTTACTGACGACCCGAGCTTCGCGCGAATTCCTTCGAGCACAGTTACTGCGCTCTTAACATCGTCGACGAAACTCCACGAGCCTCGGATGTCACGCTTCGAATCCGCCAGTGGTCCAATCACTGCAACAGACGAAACCTTCGCATCGCGTTTGTCGAGCGGGAGGAGGTTGCCTTCATTGCGGAGCAATACCATCGAACGCTGTGCGGCGACACGCGCCAGTCGCCGGTGTTCGGGATCGTTGTGGATCGTCGCTACACGTGACTCATCAACGTAAGGATTCTCGAAGAGACCAAGCTTGAACTTCGCTTCCAGAATGCGGCGCACCGTCTCATCAACCTGATCCTTAGTCACACGACCTTCCTGAACCAGCTTCGTAAGACTCGTCGCATACGCATTAGAGACAGGATTCCCTGGAAATGACATCTCAAGGTCAACACCAGCGGTAAGCGCACGATAAGCTGCGTCCGACTTATCTTCCGCAAAGCCGTGCGTAACGAGATTGCCGACGGCGTCGGCGTCGCTCACGACAAAGCCTTTGAATCCCCACTCCTTGCGAAGCACATCACGTAAGAGGAAAGCGTTTCCCGTCGCTGGTACGTCGTTGAGATCCATGTACGCGGACATTGCGCTTCCGACACCGGCGTCGACGGCGGCTTTGAACGGAGGAAAGTAGACGTTGTAGAGTTCCGCATCAGCGATGTAAGCAGAGTCGTAGTCGCGACCACCATGAGCCGAACCGTAGCCCGCGAAATGTTTCATGCAGGCAAGCAAGCGGCCTGGGCTCGATGGATCCTGGCCCTGAAAACCACGGACTTGAGCTGCGGCCATCCGCGCACCAAGAAAAGGATCTTCACCCGCGCCCTCCACGATGCGTCCCCAGCGCGGGTCGCGCGCGATATCAACCATCGGAGCGAAGGTCCAACGAATGCCGACCGCTCTCGCCTCACTCGCCGCCACGCCCTGGACTTCCTCGACGAGTGAAGGGTCCCACGATGACGCCATCGCCAACGGCACCGGGAAAATCGTGCGGAAGCCGTGGATGACGTCGAACCCGAAAAGGAGCGGGATCTTCAGTCTCGAGTTCTCGACCGCAACCTTCTGAAATCGATTGATGATTGCCGGATCGGTGACGAACAGCAGAGAACCAACCTTGCCGGCGCGAATGTCGGACTCCACCATTTCCGGTTTCATAAACTGCGTGAAGTAGAAGAGTTGATTGAGTTGGCCCACCTTTTCGTCGAGCGTCATCCGCGACAACAGTTCGTCCACTCTGCGATCGATCGACGGCTTCGCCAGGACCGGCAGGTCAAACAAAACCACCACGAGTGCGAAACACACAGCGGTCTTTAGTCTCATCTGATATCTCCGCAGGGATTATGAAACTGCATCATCGGGAGAGTTCGATTTGACGCAAAGCGTCGCTTCATGGTTCCGCATTGTGGCACATCGCCTCAAATAGTGCAGTACGGTTGGCTATAAACATGTGGTCCCTCCGGGACCGAAGCCACTACTAGAATCAACACACTACCACGCCGCTACCAATCCTTATGCTACGCAAGGGTTCGCCAAGAGAGGAACCCTTTCAGGGTTTAGCGCTTCTCTTGAATTAGTCCCAGGGTTGGAGCGAAGCGCCCCAACCCTGGGCTGGGGTTAGCGAACGCCTTCGGCGTAAATCGAACCGGCTCCCGATGTGATCAGGAGCCGGTTCGCCGCTAAGAGAACGCGGACGAGTCGTGTTGAGAAGCGGATTGAGTCGCGTGCTATGGCAGACTAATAAAGCGGACGACCGATGGTGGAAGTGGACCAACTGAGCATCCGTGACCAGCAAACGTTCTTGGCACGATCGTAGTGTCAAGCATGTTCGTCAGATCGACGACGGCGAGTCGGGTAGCACCGGCATTAGCCAGTACTGCAGTCGCGTGGCCCGTAGCCGGACTGCGATATGCAGTTACAGTGTGTGGATCGAATCCATTAAAGAATCCGTTTCCAATATTGCACGACACCCAGTCGTTTATAGCCGGCGTAGCGCCACCGCCTGAGATCGCCGGAAGCAATATCGCAGTAAGAACATCGCCTCCGAATTCACCGGTCACAACACCTGTATGTGTACCTTGTGCGACGGCGAGGCCACTTGCTCCCGCCGAAAGAGAAGACTCTGACAGGCTCTGAACCTGCGAGGGTGCGGTCCACGAACCCGGTGCGCCAGGCGTGAACACGGCAAATGCCGGATTGCTGATGTCGGCGATAAGAACATCCGAGGGGTCGGAAAACTCGGCCGGAGCCAAAATGATGCCGGTCGAACAGTCCTCCCCGGACGAATCGAGATCCAAAAACCCCGACACTGGATGTTCAAAGAGCAGTGGACTGGTAGAGGTGTTCACATCGATGATTTCGTAGTTGCTGTTCTCAGCGGCCGACAACAGCAAGTTACGAATCGGATCGATCAGCGGATCCTCGGAAATAAAGCCGGCCGGGCTCTTCGACGTAAACGCCGTCTCGAACGCCGGCGCGGCTCCAAGATTTAGGAATTGGAATCCGCCTGTGCCCGCTACGCTGAGTCCAATCACTGCCTTGTTATGAGTTGCGTCCATGGCGACTCCGCAGTTGGTGCACCCGCCGCCAGAGAAAAAGAGTTGACCAGAGCCGGCGCTCGTAAGCGGATTTGTTGCTACAGCCGGATCCAGAGCGATGCCTTTGAGCACATAAACATCCGTGTTGTTTGCAGTGCACACAGTCTGGCCGGTTATTGGATTAGAGGCGCATGAATTCACCACGCTACTAGTGGGAATTAGAGTGTTCGCGATGCTGCTACCTTCCAGGTTAACGGCGGCCACACCCGTAGTTGGAGTAATCGCCCAGTTACCCTTAGGAACATAAGCCACCACGTCCGTTCCGGAGACCAAGACAGATAACGAACTCGAAGGTTGGCAGGAGCCTTGAATAACTTCTTCTGGCTGCGCCTTGAAGTTATCTGTTGCCGAACTCGAGTTCGCGAAGTTGAGAACTTTGGGATCGGATCCTGAAATAGTCGCACTGCCCGTGGGGATGAGCCACACTTTGTACTCGTTTCCCTTGTTTGGCGACGTTGAGAAAGGGGCAAGTTGAACCGGAAGCGTACCGTTAGCGAGATTAAATATGCCATTCGCATGCGCACAGGGACCGGCGGCTCCCGAAACTTTGCCACCCGTGACAGTCAGTTGACGACAGGCCGCGTTGTCTGTCGATAGTAGTGTTTTCCCGCTCGGATCTGTGACTTGAAAGTAATAGGTACCGTTAGGCAAACCCGAAGCATTCAAGTTTTGCGGGCCACCACTTAAATACACATCCTGAATCGAACCGAAAATGTTCTTGTTAACCGCAGTGCCATCTTTAGTGGTGGAATAGATGGCGCCCGTTAAACCGGCCGATACAGTGTTGACGTAAATAAACAGAGAGCTGACACACAACAGAGTGAGAGATGTAACTGTGAGTTTTCTGGGAATTTTCATACTAACCTCCATGTTGGAAAGGAACCCCAAGGGTTTCGAGGAAAGTTGTCAGCCTTGCAGGGGGTCTGGACTGCAAGGGAGCTCTTTGGCTAGGAGGAGAAGGGTCTGAGAACTAGCCTTGAGTGGGCGGCACCATACACCCGTGGGGTGGTGTTTGCAATAGGGAATAATGCCGCATTTTCATCGATTCGCCCAATTGGATTTCTCTGTGCAACTCTGTGTGCTCTCTGTCTCTGTGGTTGTTACGTCGTAAGTTCCTATAACCACAGAGTCACAGAGAAACACAGAGGTTGCACAGAGAAATCCAAACCAGGGGGCCCAGTGACACTATCAAAACTGCCTTACCTGCTCTGGTAATCAGCTTGACATTTTGACATCGTTACCCTTAGTAAAGAGCTTAGATACCTGAGCGCCTGAACCGCTGATCCTATTCCAAAGGAAGTCTGATTTGAGTCACCCCCGTCTTTCATTATCTGTCCGCGCGACGACCGCCCACGCCCTCAGACCCGCGCTTTTACTCGTCTCAATTTTGTTGTTTGCCTGCTCGGCTTATGGCCAGTCCGTTCCTGGTTTTCAGGCGCCGGATAAGCCGAAGGTGAAGGACGATACTCCCAACACGGTAAAAGCTCTGCGTGGCGAGGTTCCTTTCAGCAAGATTTACGGACACTTGAAACTCGGCGCCGCAAAGACCAAACGACTTGCTCAGCTAAGCCCGAGTGAACAAAAGAAGAAGAAGGACGACAAGGTTTTACGCATCGGAGTTGTGCGACCTTTGGTAACGCCGCTCGATCCTGTATCGGATAGCGAGCTCTACCCCGTGACCGAAGGATACATTCGTGTTGCGGGCATCGTCTCTGAAGGAGCGGTTGCCGTACGAGTACAGTTCAAAGACATGTCGTTGCCGGCAGGCGCGCGAGTCTTTGTCTATTCGCCGAGTAACCCGAATGAATACTATGGCCCATATGAAGGGCGCGGCCCGTCGCAGAATGGAACGTTCTGGACACCGGCAATGAAAGGCGACACGGCAGTCATCGAGTACTTCACACCAGCGGGAAACAACTCAACTAAGTCTCCATTCAAAGTTCCGTCGATCGCTCATGTCTACAAAGATCTGTCGGCGATCGAGGCGCCCGCGGCGTCATGCGAACAGGAAGTAACTGCGGATTGGCAAAATGTTGCGAAGTCGGTTGGCAGGATCGATTTCGTCACTGGAGGTTTCATCGCCTCGTGCACCGGCACGCTACTGAACAATTTAGCTAACGATCAAAAACCATATTTCCTGACGGCTCACCACTGCGTCAGCACTCAGTCCGAAGCTCAATCAGCTACCATCTACTGGAACTACAACACCGGCGATTCACCTCCAGGCGGGACGCCTCAGACCAATGGCGCGAATCTGTTGGCTACCGGAGCGACGAGTGATTTCACTCTTCTGTTTTTGACGGGCTTTGTGCCTGGCGGACTTTTTTATTCGGGCTGGGATGCATCGGCATTCAATACCACTGCACCAGCCACAGGCATTCACCATCCGAAGGCATCTCACAAACGCATCTCTTTCGGTAACGCAAAGCAACCGAGCGCCGGCAACTGTCCGCCGGGAGAGCAATGCCTGCGCGTTGACTGGACTTCCGGTATCACTGAACCCGGATCATCCGGTTCCGGAATCTGGCTTGGCAACCCAGCAGATGCAGGTGGACCAAAGTTAATCGGTAATCTTACCGCAGGCGTATCCTCTTGTGGTGGCCTTCCCTCGCAGATGTGGGACGTCTATGGACGATTCAGCGTCACCTTCCCGAGTATTGCCTCCTTTTTAGAAGCCACCGCCTGTGTCACATCGCTTAGTTCGAGCACCGAGTTCGTCAGCGGCTCCGGTGGTACTGGCAGCTTCAACGTAACTGCTTCGGGTAGTTGCAACTGGACGGCAGTGCCCACCGATAGCTTCATAACAATCACGTCCGGAGCAAACGGTTCAGGAAATGGGACCGTAGGCTTTTCCGTCGCGGCCAACGATGGACCACAGCGGACTGCAACAATCGTTGTGAGCGGACAGGTTCTCATGATTACTCAGGGTGGTGGTGGTCCATGCACGCCTTCGCCCATCAGCATTGGTCAAACCGTAAACGGAAATCTCACGACGAATGACTGTCCGGCAGACGACGGAACGTTCTACGATGCCTACAGTTTTAGCGCTACGGCGGGTCAGCGGATCGCGATCTCGATGTCGTCCGCCGACTTCGACACGTTCCTTTTGCTGAATCGTCCCGATGGATCATTACTAGCGTTCGATGACGATAGCGGAGGCTTAACAAACTCACGCATTCCATCGAACGGCTTCATTACTCTGCCCACGACCGGCACCTACACCATCTGGGCCAACGCCTTCGATCCTGACGACACAACGGGAGCGTATTCGTTATCCATAAGCGTCCCGGTGCTGCGGACTCTAATGGTCGCGTCTTCTAATCCGAATAGCGGGATAGACGTGTCGGTGACTCCGGCCGACAACAACGGCCGTTCAAGCGGAACCACACAGTTCACGCTGACATATGATCAGTTCACTACGGCGATTCTAAACGCGCAAGGCACCGCCCCGGGAAACCTGGTCTTTGTGAAGTGGCTTAAAGACGGCGTGGACTACACGACCTCGAATTCAACCCTCATTACGATGGATGTCGATCACACACTCACCGCAGTGTATGGGCCAATTCCAACGTACACATTAACGGTCGCCTCGACGAATCCGAGCAGTGGTGTGCCCATCGAGGTTAGTCCTAACGACATTGGCGGTTCAGGCAACGGAACAACACAATTCACACGAAGTTATCAACAGTTGACTTCGGTTGATCTGAAAGCGCCTCTTAACGGTGGTGGCAATAGTTACTTTCTAAAGTGGCAACGAGACGGCCAAGACGTGACGACGAGTCGATCGGTAAGGCCGTTCATGAACAACAACCAGACATGGACTGCCATTTATGTCACTATCCCAACGCCTCCACCGCCTAGTCCGACGCCGACTCCGGTTGGTCCACCTCAGGCCGTCGCTTATCAAATCGATCCCACCCACACTGGATCGCAGTTTGATACTGTGGTTCCGCCATTGACGCAGCGTTGGGCGCGCGACTTGGGAAGTCAAGTCTCGTATCCCCTGGTTGCTCTTAACAAGGTCTTCGTAGCGGCAGGAACACAGCTTTACGCGCTCAACATCTTTACCGGTGCTACAGTATGGGGACCGGTCGATATCGGCCTTTATCCCGGCATCGCATTCGAGTCTGGACGCGTCTTTGCACTCAATAGTAGTGGTCTGCTGCGCGCTTATGATGCGACATCCGGAACTCAGGTGTGGTCGCGACAGCTTCAGGGCCCATCATTCACGTCACCACCAACAGCCGCGCTAGGAACGGTCTATATCAATAGTGGTCAAAATGTCTACGCTGTATCCGTGCTTGACGGTAACGTGAAATGGACCGCGCCGCTTATCGGAAGTGACCATAGTTCACCGGCGGTAACAGCGACCGCAATTTATTACACCAACTCGGGCGAGGCGTTTGCTCTTTCACCAGCTAATGGCAGCGTGATTTGGCGCACTTCATCTACGAGCATTGGATCATTTGGAACGACGTCGGTTTTCTATAACAGCCGCCTTTACATACGCAACAACAACATCGGGAACGTGGCTCTTGACTCAGCAACCGGCATCCCGGTCCTCGAGACCCCGACGGGGCCGGCACCCGCATTTCATGGTTCCACAGGTTTCTTTCTGAACGTCGGCCTTTTCAATGTCTCCAATTTAGAGGCAAGAGACATCAGCACCGGCGCATTGAAATGGTCATTCGCGGGCGATGGGACTCTTAGCTCGGCTCCGATTGTTGTGAATGGCGTGGTGTACGTCGGTTCGATTAGTGGAAAGTTGTTCGCCGTCGACGAAAATTCAGGAGCAAATTTATGGAGCGGGACTGTGGGTGCGGCAGTAAACCGTCCTGATGAGTTTAACAGTTCCAATCCACTCACGGGACTTGGCGCTGGTGAAGGATTGATAGTAGTGCCAGCATCAAATTTAGTGGTTGGTTTCCAGGCCGCGCCTGTACCGATGCCGCCAGTGCTCTATGCGGAAGAAGGAACTAACAATGCGCTCGCCGTTGATTCCGTTACGTTCGTGAGGGGACCGTTCCGGTTACCCAATCCGAATAATTTCAGTAGCGATCAGCGAACACGAATAGTTCTTTTGACTTCCAACCTTGGGCTGAGACAAGCGGATCTTAGCGACCCGACAGCGCTGGGTGTCGAAGTAGCAGGTGTTAGTTTGCAGGTTGAAAATGTCGGTATAGTTTCGATACCCGGACTCATCACTTCTTACATCGTCGTGAGACTTCCCGACAATGTTCCCACCGGACTCCAGCAGATAAAGATCAAGCTGCACGGCGTCACGAGCGACGCACGCATGATAACCATCTCGCCTTAGAGGAGATTCTTGTTAATCCTGTAAATCATTTTCAGGATGAACAGAATTAACAAGATGCCTGTGGACATCTTTTTGCCACAATGACGTAGTAGATTGCTGCGCGACACTCCCGACACTTCTCCCCTTACAACTCGTCGTTAGCCCCGGCAGTAACAATTCTTTTCGCTTAAGGAGGTCGCTATGTCAGGACTGCGGGGTCCCGTTCGCTCTTCACACAGAATCAAGACAAGAACGTTCATCGGAATCACTCTTTCGCTAGCCGTAATCGCGGCGATCTGCACGCTACTCACATTTCCACCTGCTCTGGCTGCGTCGATTGTGAGTGATGACTTCAACGACAACTCACTCGACACCGGCAAGTGGGACACTAATCTGTTTAGTGGTTTCACCAACACGAATGTTCCGTTAGCTGAAACCGGGCAGCGTCTGGAGATTGGTCCATTGCTCCAAAATATCAGCGGCTCCAGTTATCGCGGTGTTCGCACGGTCAGTTCGTACAACTTCAGCGGCGCTTACAGTTATGTGGAACTAGTTCAAGCTCCCAACTCCAACACTGCCGCCGATGCGATGTTCACTATTGGCAATAGTGTCACCGCCTACTACCGGATCTACGTGTCGGCCGGGAATCTCATTGGACTGAGGAACATTGGCGGCACCAAGACTACACTCTTTTCGACAGCCTATCATTCGACTAATCACAGGTTCCTCCGCATCCGTAACGACTCAGGCAGTGTGTATATGGACACAGCACCGGGCAGCAGCGGAGTGCCCGGCACGTGGACGCAGCAATACACCGAAACTTGGAACTCTTCAATCTCCACGTCGACGATCACATTCGAGGTCAAAGGCGGTACCTGGCAGGTAGAAGCAAACCAACCGGGCACAGTCATCTTCGACAACTTCGTTGTGGCTACTCCTGATTCGCCGACACCCACTCCCACGCCGACACCAACGCCAACCCCGACACCGGAACCAGGTGTTTCATTGAAGATGGTCACTGCTAACTTGCAACACGGCCAATCTACAGATGGCTCTTTTCACTACGACACCCAGGCAAATCAGATCACAGCTACAAGCGATCTGGTTAGTGCTCAGGAAGTTTCTATAGGAGATATTCCGAATTGGGATAGTGCCTTTACTGCCGGCGGGTTCACTCGAGTCAAATCGAAGATGCACGCGAACGGAGGCGATGGTAACGCTATCTGGGCGAAATCTACTCTAACGGTAAACGCAACGTACGAACACGATCTGGCGAATGGCACGAACCCCACCAGTGGTTCATCCATTTATGGCTACGACGGTTTCTCGGACATTCGTCGCAGCGTCATCGCAGCCAAATTCACCCATAACTCAAAACAGTTTTACGTTGTCAGTGTTCACTTGTGTCCTTCACGTTGCCGGGATAACAGCGGTACTTTGGAATCAGTGCAACGAGTGACACAGATCAACGACTTGTTGGATTGGATCGGCAGTACTCTTACTGGCGATCTCCCTATTTTCATCCTGGGTGACTTGAACACGACTACCGACACTCCTAAACAACCTTCGGGGTATCAGTTTGATCTGTTCACTGGAGCAGGCTTTAGTGACCTGTGGCAAACGGGATTAACGAATAGCCTGGCAGAAGCAAATTGGGGAGACCGAGATGGAGATTCAGTTGCCGATATGCCGCTCAGTACGGCGACTCGAACGTCGGATACCCGGCGCATCGACTTCATCCTGTACAAGGCTAACAGTGGTTCGATAACGCTGACGAAGATCTCGGTACCTGATGGTCGTGCTCAGTGTCCGCAATCATTGACGACCGGAGGGAATTACAAGCAATGTCCTTCGGTTACTCAACTGTGGGACATTCCGGAAGATCAAGGTGTTCGACTATCAGATCACAACTGGGTCTACGTCGAACTCGGTTTCTAAAATTAGCACCTGACTTGGACAGGGTCAGAACCCTGTCCAAGGAAATTTCGTGAGTTAAAGAGCCCAGGCTGCTTTTACTCGTCGTTCAGATTCCTCCTCGATACGCTGAGCGAGATCCGCGTCTGACTGTTCCGTACTCGCATTAACGAGTCGCTCATAGGTCAACAACGCATGATACGCTCGTGCTTGTGCTTCCTTGTACTTTTCAGGAAGCGCCGCCTGCAATTCACTGTAGAGAAGACCATGTGTGCTGCCACCAAAGAGCATTGAAAGCGCCTGCTTTGCCTCGTTGCTCTTAGACGCATTAGCTATTTCATCCGGATCGACACTAAGGTCGTAGTACTCTAATTCCGTAACCTCAGGATCGTCCGGCTGGTTGAGCACTGTTGCTTCAGACTCACCAGTATCCTTCTCCCAACGAGTGTAAACTCCGAGTTTCGATTTCTTGCCGTCCTGCATTTTAATCTGCCCGATGACGTGCAGGGGAGCGTGCAGATAGTTGGTCGCGTCCGGAACAAACTCGTCAGTTGTGTGCATGGCATAAAGTCTTCCCGACGCACCGGTACTGCCGAGAATATTCACCAGGTTGCAACGGGTGCCATACATTTGCTGGTAATCAGGATTCTCCGTCAACCAATTTGTATTCCCGTTATGGGCCATCGTCACGATCATTTGCAGCAGGTCTACGCTCGAGCACAACTGCGTTCGGGTCGTCTGTGGTGACTGCGTGAAGGTACCTTTTGGATCATAGACGACGAGCGGCACGCGAATGCCTTCCTCGTAGACGGTGCCACCTTTGCCTTGTAGCCCGTGTGAACTGCCATATTCACCATGATCGGAAGTAAACACGAAAATGGAAGTGTTCAAAACTTCGTCGGGAAGACGCTCCATGAATCTTCCAATCGCTTCATCGACGTAATGCATACATTGAATGTACGAGTCGAGCGCCTTGCTCCAGTAGTGCGGCGGGGCGATGGCCTTGTGCTTCTCACATGGTTGACCTGGTTCAGCGTGATAGAGAGGTGTACAGGCATAGTTGAAATCTACCGGCGATTTGACGGGAGTGTAACCATGTTGCTCGTCTGATTCGTAAATCCCACCCATCTGATACTGGAATACCTGTTTTACGACTCTCTGCGCCTTAGGCTTGCCCACAAGGTCCTGCTCGTCCTGCCAGTTTGTAATTGCGGTCTTAATATCGGGCGCGTAGTGTGGCTCTGGCTCGGCCTCGCCTACGATCTCCCTGAACTCTCTCGGAGGCTCCTCACCATTAGGCATCTGAGCGTAGACCTCGTTGAATCGGTCGGCTTCCATTCCACCCCAGAACCACTGTTTGTCATGAGGATTGACGAAGTTTACCGAGAGGAAGAAAGGCTTATCGTGGTCCGGGTTCTTGGGGTCAACACGCTGCCTGAGCCATTCGGAGGCGTCGAATGCAATCGTGTTGTCGTCGTCAAGTCCTTGTCCGGCGTAACCGACATAATCACCATCCGGCGTGTGACTGTCGAAGCCGTATCTATCGAGATCGGCGACATGGTATGACAGGTGCCACTTGCCGAAGTATGGAGTGTCGATCTGTGCTTCCTTCATCAGCTTTCCGATAGTTGGAAATTCATGGTCCAGTTCGGGCTGGAGTAATTGCTCGGGCTCGTAAGGAGGCATGATGTCCGGGTCCGGGAAAGTTATCAGGGTCAGCATTGAATAAGTCTGATAGGCATAAAGCCCGGTGTAGATGGTTGCACGTGCGGCGGTGCAATCGGATGCAGCCGTGTAGTAGTTGGAAAACTTAACACCGGGGTTCCAGAGAGTTCGCCAGAGATTCGGCATGTGTTTTTCCATGAACTGGTCTGGAGTTAACGGACTTAACTTGTCTGGGGGAAGATTCATCGGGAAGCGCATCTGATCGACGGTAATCAAGATGACATTGCGTTTCGTAGGGGAATTAGTATTTGTCGGGTTCTCCATGGGATTCTCCTTTCAGAAGTGAAGAGAGGGCTTTCTATCCAACTATTAACGCGAGAACCGCCTCGGAAAACCACCACGCGTGAGATACGAAATCTGACTTGGATACAGTCAGAACCACCACGCGGTAGTGGGTGGGTACGCCGTAGGCTCCGTCGATCGCGGCGCGGCACCCACCCGCTACCGCGTGGTGGTTCTGACTGTATCCAAGCCCGATCCTTGATGTTAAGGTCAGTTAGCTCATCGACGATCTTTTGACCTGGTATTGCATTCGCAAATAGAGGGAGAATTGGACCATTGGCTCGAGCCCCAGAGGAACAAGCACTGAATCGAAACTGCTGGCTTGAAACGGCTCGTAATAGAACGTGAACGCCTTACGCTGAACCACGCGACTCGACGTGCCATTCTCTTGTAGACAGTTGCGTCACCAGTCTCGTATGCCTGGTAACGTTGGTATGCCTCTGCGGGATAGGTTACATCGTATTTCTCGATGGACAGCCCGACCACTCCGAGTGTGACACCCAAAGCACTGGCGTACTTCTGCTCTTTGTTCTTGAGAGGGGAGACGGTGAAGTACTGCTAGCTTGTAGACGCTTGAGAGGCTGTCTGGGTTGTCAATCGAGGGCACAGATAAAACGGATTTTTGGAATACAGATCAACACGGATCAGAAATCCGTATCGAATCCGTGTTCATCCGTGGCAGTACTCGAGCTCGTCGTAATACGAGTCGGAGAAGCCTGAAGACCTACCGAAGTAATTCTTTGCCATTTGGCTTTCACCCAACAGGTGATACGCAAAGCCTGCATAGAACCAGTCCGCTGTGGCTGGGAAATTTGGAAACACTTCCGGATCAACTGCGCGTTCACAAGCAAGCCGCGCTTTGATCTCTCCCCCTTTGACCTGTCTTACGAGTTGCGCATACTCGATTAGGATCTGGCGTGCAAAGGAGGTCGGTTCCTGTACATACCACAATACGTCTTCGTAGATCCTGAGACAATTCTGCACGTCTCCAACGATGTGATACGTGTTCGCAAGATGGTGATAGAGAGCTGGTGCTTTTAGATTGTTGGTAGTGACACGAAGCAGTTCGATCGCCGCTTCATGCTGATAATTCTCCTGCAAAGCAAGAGCGTAATAGGCGGCCGCGGCTTCGCTGAGTTCGTTCCAATCGACGCCGTCGAATACCTTGATCGCTCCGACAAAATCGCCCCGTTTGTATCTTGCCTCAGCGATTAGTGTAAACACGTTCATGCGTTCGGCCGCAGGTAGCTTCGATAAATCAAAAAGCTCCAGAACTGAATCATCCACTACCGAGCCACCCGCACTTAACATTGCCCCGAGATAGTTAAATTGAAGATATGGATCAGCAGCTTGATCCGGTGGTTCGACTTCTTTGGCTCTCTGAAAAGCTTGAAACGATTCCTGCTCACGACCCTGTAACGAATAAGCTTGCGCAAGTCCCGCAAAACCCAGCATCAACAGCGGATTAGTTTCAGACGTCTGGTTGGTGGTCGCCTGGAGAAATGTCTGCTCAGCTTCTTTGATTTCGCCGAGTTCGAGCTCAGCGATTCCTTTAATAACGACTGCATAATAAAAGCTTGCGTTCGGAATTTCTTCGGCGGCAATACCAAGGAAGAGGACAATCTTCGCTTTTACTTTTACCCAGTCTCGCTCAATGAATGCAGAGGCGCAACTATTCGCGACTCCTCTCAGTTGAACAAACTGGGCGTTTCCGAGGTTATTTTTTTCGATTTCTTTTTCCAACAGTTCGACGAAGAAAACGCCTGGATTCAACATCGAGGGTGGCGTATAAGCAATGCCAACCCCGTCGCAAATTCTGCGTACCGTATCGTCAAACTGTGTGGTACCGTCATCTTCAAAATTAATTCGCACCAGCCGTCGGAGTCTTTCGTAAAGACTCATCCAGTCGGGTGGGGCATCATTCAAGACTACCGGAATAATTCTGTTTGTTTCGGCTTTCCCGGATTCGATCGCATATTGGACTTCGAGCTTGGGATCGATCGAAATCTTTTCATCGATACTGCTGGCACTGATGACGGCTATGAAATATTCACACGAATCGATTTTTTCTTTCAGCGCCTTACTAAGATCATGCCCTAAAGGAAGCTCCTGTCCCGCATCTGAATAGTCCCAAATGTCGGCCTTTTGGAGCTGCAGAGCGCTAAAGAGCTTCCTTATCTTCGGCCGGTCCTTGCCGGAAAAACTGATGAAGATTCGCGACATGTTGGACCATTGTTAACGCTCAAAGCCGCTGGGCGTTGTAACTGGTGGCTTAGGCGGCGGTGCGGCATTAATCTGTGTCATGAACGCCTGCCATTGTTGAGGATGGTCTCGTTTGAAATAGCGAAAGAAAGCTGCGTAGCGAATGAGATTCACTCCGGTATCCCAAACAGCCGGGTTGATCGCTCGAACCAATGCGGTTTTATTTGAGACCTTTTCGCTGAGTTCGGGCATTCCCACGGTCCACTCGAGACCATTGAAAGCTTTAATCTCGACTAAGAGATTAAATAGCGCAGCATGAGACTTCGTTCTCAGTAGTGTCGCGCGCTGTTGATCGGAACTCTGTACTACTCTTTTCAGTTCGGTACTCAGCCGTTCATCCAGAAATCCATTCTGCTCTGTGACTTCATCGTATTTGCTTACCTCACTTAAGGTTTGATTAATCAGGGTTGTTCTGGTATATCGAGAAGCCATCCCCAGGGTTTTGCGAACTGTCTCTTTCGCCGTACCCCACTTGAACTGATAGATCGAGTCAGGATCGACCTTCCAAAAATAAAAAGAAGGCTCCCCTTTCAATTTCAAACTGTTGCCATCAACTCCGAAGGTGATAGTTCTTTGGTAGTCGCTAATTACGTAAGATCTGTACCGGAACAGAGCTATGTTATCCAGGTAAAAGTCTTCGTATGCCTTCAATCCTTTCTCATTCTCCTCTTTGTTAGGGGCGGATTCACCAGCGCCGAGAACATATGCGCCGTTGTACTTCACAAGATCAGTGGCGTTGTCATCCTCGATTAGGCTATCGAGTTGGAAAAGACGCAATCCCACCAGCGTATCCTTGAATGCCGCATGATAAGCCGATGTATTTCCTAATCGGTTATCACCGAAATAGGTAAAGCACGAGAAGGAATCGCTGTCTGCAAACTTGGCGATCGGGATCAACTGCCAATCGTATATAGGCGCGTTAACTGTTTCGCCATTGATGTTTACTGAGAGCCGCTGCCCGTCAGGCTGGCTGGCCGAATAGCTCGCGACAATCGTATTGACGACCAGTCCCTGTTCAGGAGCAGCAACTCCATCCGAAGCAATACCTCCGACTCTTCCCACAAAGCCGATTCTTGGACGAGGGCCTAAGACAGTCGACAGTCTGCCCCGATTCACTAGTGTGGGAGTGGGGCGGGAAACCATACGTCGCGTCCCCAAGCTGTACTGGGCAGGAACGCTTACACATAAAAGAAGTACAGCCATCAAGGCTGCGAAGATGCGATTCACTCTGTTAAATTTCATTGTGGCCTCCATTGCCGGGGAATGCTCGTGGGAGATTCCGATAGTTCTTTGTGGCTTGTTCGATATGGATTACTTAACCGACTCCCGTCGGCCCACTACTCAATGCTGTTTCGTGTAGATCTGTTTCAAAAAATTTTTGCAGCGCGACTCGTGTCGAAACTAAAGAGTTAACGAAGCAACGCGTCGACGTTGAAGGCATGTATCTCGCGGGAGATGGGATTGAGATGAATGAGAGGTTTTTGTTGTCGCAGTGCGGAGATTACGATGTCGCCCGTGCCACCTAAGCTAATCGCTGGTTGACCATTCCACACCGCGAACATTAACTCACAACGATCGACTACAGAGGTGCCTGCAAGGAAGTACGCTTGTTCGTCATTTTCACTGGCGGGTAGCACTGAAACGGGCTGTGCGAGGTTCAACAGACGATGGTATTCATCACGATCAAGACTGCCTCCAAACGAGCGCTCATAGTCAGTGAATGGAATGACCGCTTCGAGCGAGCCGCCGAGATCCAGGACGAGTTGGGCAAACAGTTGATCGGAACCGATTGCCAGCGCGCTAACTCCAATAAGAGGTTGCGGCAGCGATCGCAGCGCGTTTTCCAATTCGTTCCTGGTCCAATCCCAATCTGAAAGCTCTGCGAGTCGCTGATGTCCGGTAATACCGACTCTCATCCCAACCTGTCATTTTTTACGAGACGCCAGTATTCGCGGCCTCGAAGAGTTAATTCAACCGTATGACCTCGCCGGGCCACCCAATAAAGCTGTTCACCAGGTTCAGAAGCCCGCACCAGACCAGTATCTCGGTACTCTTTCAATAAACTGGAAACCCTGACCTTCTCTTCGTTCACCGGCTCGCGACGATTTCCAAATTCGTCTTCCGGTTCATGCTCCGGATCGAGTCGATACTTATGATCCTCAGTCGGGAAATGAGTTGTCAGTTCTTCAAGCTTCAACCGATCAATTAGAGGAGCGCATCTCCGCACTACGTTCAAAATGGACGCATTCGACTTGTAGATGGGTCGCTGCGACCAATCATTAAAACGTCTCTCCACGTAGGAGTAGATTGCGGGAGCCGTTACCCAACCCATGTGATCGGCTGCGCCCCCGTCCAGGGCATCCAGCAGAGCAGACGTGAAGAGAC
The DNA here is from genome assembly GCA_046733695.1 of Acidobacteriota bacterium. GTDB lineage: Bacteria > Acidobacteriota > Blastocatellia > Pyrinomonadales > Pyrinomonadaceae > PSRF01. Next base: position 38,184 of record JBKPPU010000018.1, on the reverse strand, counting down.
CATGCCCGCCCGCTTCCATCGCCGCTTGAGTGTTGCGAGCGGCCCCTATGATCGTCATGTTTTCGCGCAGAGCGGCGATGGGATAATCTCTGCCGTTCGAATTCAAGAGACCCGGATCACCTGCGTCACCCGCGTGGCAACAATCGAGAATTAAAAGGATATCGTTCGCTCGGGAATTGTTTGCCATTTGAATGATGTCCTGCATCGCTACTCCCCAATCGTTAGCTCGCCCATCAGAGGTCGCAAGATAACCTCCCTCTGGAGAGAGCGCCCCATGCCCGGAAAAATAAAAGAGCACGTCGCCGCCCTTAAAATCAAACAACTCGCGACAGGCAACTTTTAAGGACTGCCTCGTGATCGGCACTGGATCGCTTTCCCCGTAGACCATGACTTTACAGGTGTAATTAGCGCTGTGATCTTCATTCCGGCGAAGTAGTTCCCGCATTGAATTCGCGTCCGCGATGCATCCGGTAAGGTTCGAGAAGTTCTCATACTTATCGATACCAACTATTAGAGCTTTCTTGGGCATGCGAATCTCCTGTGATCCAGTGATCTGATCCGGCTCACCCTCATATGTAAACGGTTCACGAAACGTTTCAATGGATCGATGGTGAAACGTTTCGATGACTAACCGCATTAGAGGTCGGACCGATTCAATCTCTCAGGCGAAAGGAAATTTGAGAATGGCATACCAAGACAAGATTGACGAGACCCCACGCGGCGGTGGCGACGTTTCCGGTAAATCAGCAGAGGAAATGCCGAGAGGCGGCGGCGACATTTCGGGAAAGTCAGCTCAACCAACAAACACAACCCCAACAACCGGAACCGAACCACAGCCTCGCACAATAAGTAACAAGAGCTGAGGTTATTCATCCACAGATTACGCAGATTCCATTAAACAATCTGCGTAATCTGTGGACAAAAAAGTCTTGAACTACTATCCTGCCCCTCTGCGCTTAGGATTTATCCCCCATGCTACTAAGACCATCCGGCAGGAAGCTCAACGTTTGTGTTCGTCATGTTTTGCTGCTGATCCTGACAGGATTAGCGATCGTCTTTTCACAAAACACACGATCTGCACAACCAGCACAACCCACCCGCCTAATCCCGGATCAGAGCAGTTCTCAGCAAATTAATCCCGGCGCTTTACAAACATTCGAAGTGGAACTTAAAGAGGGTGAATGCCTTCGAATATTGTTGAAGAAAAACGATCTGCGTCTATTGGTGACGGTCCAGGATCCAGCGGGCAACAACAGCGGTAACTTTGTTGGATTACGTTTCGAACCTTTGCAGATCTTTAAGATTGCCGCCAGCCCTGGCGTTCATATCGTCTCAGTACGATCTCTGGAGAATCAGGGCGGCCCTCAACAATACGAACTGTCTTTCGAAGCGCCTCACCTTGCAACAACAGCCGACGTCGTCCACGAAACCGCACTCAAAATATTAAATGAAGCCGAAGTTGCTCGGATGGAATGGCAAGAGTCGTCCTTCAGACGAGCGATAAAGAAGTATTTCGAAGCAAGTGAAAACTGGAAATCGATATCCCACTATCAGGAGGCAGCCGCCGCACTCTCCTATTCCGGGGATATTTACATGATTCTCAGCGAATACGAGTCAGCCTCTGATTCGTACGAGCAAGCCCTTGATCTCAATCGGAAGGCGGACGATCGATTAGGAGAGACTAAATCGCTTAATGATCTGGCTTACGCGCAACTCTACATCGGTAATTACGATGGAGCCTTGGCATTATTGTCACAATCTCGCCAACTCTCTGAAGATCCTCGCTCAATAAACAGTCTCGAATACAAGCGCTGCCGGGCACAGACTTTCAACAACATCGGCGAGGTTCACTACGGACGGGGTGAGCTTCAAAGCGCATTTGACCAATTCAACCGCGCCCTTGCTTTGTGGACCGAGACAAACGATCGTTACGGTCAAGCCCTCGCCCACCTCAACCTGGGATACACGTTTTACGACTCCGGCGACATTCTCAAGGCCTCTACGAGCTATCAGGATTCACTCACCACTACTCGTGCGATCGACGACCGCCGCGCCGAAGCTCTCGCGCGCACAGCACTGGGTGGCGTCTACTCGTTCCTTGGGGAAAAACAAATGGCGTTGGATTCGCACAATGAGGCCCTGAAACTGTTCCAAACTATCGGTGATAAGTTGAGTGAAGCCTCGACACTAAACGGAGTAGGAACAGCACATGAAGAGTTGAATGAAAACGAGATTGCGCTGGCAAGTTATACGCGTGCACGGGATCTGTTCCATGGCGCCGGCAAGTTTGACTTCGAAGCTCTCTCAAATTTTTACCTCGGAAGAGTTCATCGAAATTTGAATCAGGTGGCGGAGGCATTGAGCTTTTACAATCAATGCATCAAGCTCAGTCAACGCGTTGGAAATACTCGGTTCGAAGCATATGCCCTCAAAGATATTGCATTGATCTACAACTCGCTCGGCCAACGAGATAAAGCTCTCAAGCTGTTTGAACGGGTACTGAGCGTGTATCAGTCGAAGACCGATAAGAGGGGAGAAGCGTACACACTTAACAGCATCGGATATACCTGGTACCTGGCCGGTAATATTCCGACCGCCCTTGAATACTTCCAAAAGGCTTTGCCGCTGAGTAAATCAATAATGGATCGGCCCGCGGAAGTCTCTTTTCTCTACAACCTTGCCCTGGCGGAACGAGCTCGTGGAGAACTGCAAAATGCGCTGGCTTACATACAGGAATCCACGCACCTTATCGAATCGATGCGTACGAAAGTTCATAGCAGGGATCTGCGGGCCTCTTATTTCGCTTCGGTACATCAGCACTACGAGCTCTATATCGACCTGCTGATGCAGCTCGAGCAGGCTCAGCCAAATAACGGTTACGCACAAAAGGCATTCGAAATCAGCGAGCAGGGCCGAGCTCGGTCGCTACTTGACTCGCTAACTGCAGGCAAGTTCAGTTCTGATCCAAGCGCTTCCGTTTCAAATCGTCTCAGAGAGTTGCGACAGACGCTAAATGGAAAAATGGAGTATCAGATGCGCCTGCTGAACAGCAATGCGGCTTCAGAGCTGATTAACCCGGCCAATCAGGAGATCCAACAACTCAATAGCGAATACGACCAGATCGAGGCTCAGCTAAAAACCGAGAGCAGGCAATTCGCTGCTTTGACCGGACGCGAGGAATTGAAACTCGAAAGTATCCAGGCCCGGATTTCAGACGAAAACTCGCTGTTATTGGAGTTTCAACTTGGCACTGAGAAGAGCTACTTGTGGGCGGTATCTGCCGGCTCGATCAAGTCGTACCAGCTGCCGGCCCGCAATACGATCGAGCAGCTTGCCGGCCGGCTATATCAGCTACTCATCGCGCGGCAGCCAGTAGCGGGTGAATCCTCGCCGGACTATCAGGAACGCGTAATGCGGTCCGATACTGAATATCAAACCATCGCAGCAAAGTTGAGCTCGCTACTTCTCGGGGGCATAAAAGAGCAGCTTGGTGACAAGCGGTTATTGATCGTGGCGGATGGAGAACTCCATTACGTTCCCTTTGATGCCCTTCCCTCGCCCACCGGTGTTGACGATCAATCAGTCTCAACGGTTGACTACGTTCCGCTCGTCCTTAATCACGAAATCGTGAAACTTCCTTCCGCATCGGTATTAGCAGCAGTACGGCAACACGAAGAGCCGGCTTCGGGAAAGACGATTGCTCTATTAGCTGACCCCGTTTTTGATGCAAATGATCCCAGACTTAGAGAATCTTCGAGTTCAACCGGCGTGGCGATGGCCCAAAAAGACAGGGGCAATCAAACGAGTTCGGCGCCTCGCAATCAACCTCACTTTGATCGGCTCCCATCCACTTTGCGTGAGGCTCGGGACATACTTGAAATGCTACCAGCCAAACAGGCGGCATTGTTTAGCGGTGTAGACGCTAATCGCAATCTGGCTCTTGGATCGGCACTCAATGGCTATAGAATCATTCATTTTGGAACTCACGGGTTGATGGATCCGGAACATCCGGAGACCTCCGGCATTATGCTGAGCTTCGTGGATCGAAACGGCAATCCGCAGGATGGGGTGCTACGAGTTGCTGAAATCTACGATTTACGTCTTCCGAGCGATTTGGTTGTGCTCAGTGCATGCCAAACAGCGTTAGGGAAGAATGTCAAAGGAGAGGGATTAATGGGTTTGGCCCGGAGCTTTCTCTTTGCCGGCTCAAAAAGCGTACTCGCGACTTTATGGAAGGTCGACGACGAAGCCACTTCCGAATTGATGAGGCACTTTTATCACGGCTTGCTCATAGAGCACTTGCCAGCTTCAGTGGCACTCAAAAACGCCAAGCTCTTCATTCGCAGCCAACAACGCTGGCGGTCGCCATATTTCTGGGCCGGCTTTGAGTTGCAGGGAGAATACCTGAAGCCAATCGGGACGGCTGCGGCTCCACGTTACTGGCTCTACCTGCTGGGATCTGCGTTGATAGCAATCTGTTTACTATCCGGCTATTATGTTTTTCGTTACCTCAGAACACGTCACACTGGTTTCCGGACTTCATGAAGAAGCAGCGTAAGGTTTTATCTCAAGCCGAGTTTGACCAATTGCTAAGCTGGCTTGGGCCTAATCCCAATATGGCCGGCGAGAAATATGAATCGATTCGTCAGGCATTGATCGAGCTTTTCGAGGCCTGGCATTGCTGCGAACCCGACGAGCTGGCCGATGAGACTATCAATCGGGTGGTGACCAAGCTCGACACAATCGTCGTAACGTATTCCGGCGACCCGGCATTATTTTTCTATGGCGTGGCAAAAATGGTTCGCCACGAATACCGTAGAAAAATTCGAGCCCTGGAGCTCGCAAAAGAGCCGGCGGCAGCCCCCCTGACCGAAGCGGACGACGAAAAAGAGCTATTACATCAGTGTTTGGATCATTGTCTGAGCAAATTGCCACCAAAAGACAAGGATCTTGTCTTGATGTACTACGAAGGAGACAAGCGGAAAAAAATCGACATTAGAAAGCGACTGAGGATGGAGCTCGATTTGTCCGGTAACACTTTGCGGGTAAAAGTACATCGAATTAGGAACACTCTGGAGGAATGTATCCTCGAGTGCCTCGAGCGCGCCAAAACGGTAACAAATCCGTTGAGAGCACATAGTCAATGAGAAGTAGACTATTTTATGGAACCATTCACTGACGACCGAAACCAAATCAGAAAGTACCTTTTGGGAGTTCCCGAACTCGTTGATAACGAAGAGCTGGAGATGCGTCTGCTGAGTGACGGCGATTTTCTCCGTAAGTTCTCGCTTATTAAGGACGAGTTGATGGACGACTACGCGAGTGGAGCCTTATCGGAGGACGAGACCAAACGCTTCGAAGAACATTTTTTGTCGACGCCAAGACGAGTTCTTCACGTTGAAGTCATTAAAGATCTGACCAAACGCGCAGCTCAGCCCGTGGTTCCTGTTACAAATTTGTCAAGATACTGGCCGATTGCCGCTGCTCTTACCGTTGTCATGCTCGGCGGCCTACTTGTCTGGATTATTACGCGACCAAAACAACAGCAGCTGACCGCGGCCCTCGAAAAACTCAACGACCCGCAAACAGTTTTGTCTTCCCAGGCCGTTGCCTCAATAACTCTTAAACAGGTTTATGTCAGGGGGTCCGAAGACCGTCGCGTTTCGGCAGGCGACAATAAGACGATTATTCTCCTTCAACTCGAAATCATCGGCGACACTCATGAAAGCTTTAAAGCCGCATTGCAGACTGGCGAAGGGGTAGAACTCGGTGCTGTCGGACACTTAAAGCCCGACACTGAAGGTGGTGTCCGCGTGGTGAAAGTGAAATTACCAGCTGACCAACTACCCTCAGGAAGTTATCAAATCAAGCTTGAAGGGGCGGACCCATCCGGAAACTATCAGGCTGTGGGGTTATATCCGTTTCAGATCGTGAAGTCGTAACTGATTCGCAGCAGTTCCCGTCTTTTCACCTACCAAACGAGTCAACTGGTCAGGTTTGACGATCGCAAACCCGATCTTGTGCAAGGCTTTCAGGCTAACCGATACAACTGGCCACCACATCGGCAGTGGAACTGCGCGATAACGCTTGCTGATGCGCACCGCCAGATCGATTCCGCTTAGATCCTCTGGTCCGCAAATGGTTTCAATTCTCACGCCGGTCTGGTGTTCCTGGATCAGTTCGGCTGCGAGCCTCGTGAAGTCATCAACATGCATCGGCGCAAAGAACAGGTTCGAGTGGCCGAATAGAGCCGGAACGATCCGCCATCTGCGCCCGGTCGCTAACATACGATCAATTCCCTCGTTGCTGCCGCCTCCGTAGATTTCAGCCGGACGGATGATCAGTAAACTCTCCCACTCGAATTTCTGAAGCGAGTCCTCTGCCGCGAGTTTCGACTCACCGTACGCTCCACTCCCACGCGTCGCGCAGCGCGTACTGATGTACACGAAACGACGACAACCAGTTCGGCGCACTGCGTCAGCCAGTCGAACTGTTCCTTCCAGATTGATCTTCCAGTATTGCTGTTCGTCGGAGGCGTGAGTCACTCCGGCAAAGTGAACGACGAGATCGAAAGCAGGTAGGGTTTCGTGAAAAGCGGAGTCAAGGTCCAAATCGATCACGTGCAACCTCGGATCGATAATGGGAACTTCTTTCCGGTGACGGCCGCACCAGAGTTCCAGGTCGCTATTCAAAAGCAACTGACGCAGCACGCCAACTGCGAGCGGCGACGAGGCGCCGGTAACCAGAATTCGCATGATGTTTGATTAAGTCGTCCGTCGTTGCGGCCAGATTGGAATACGTAATAACATCGAAGCGTGACCGAGCCCCATTTTTCACTGGTAGTCCTTTGTTACCGAAGCGGACAGAATATCATTCCCTTCGTTGAACGTTTGCAACGAACGTTGTCGCGCTGCAATTTTACGTGGGAGCTTGTGCTCGTGGGAAACTACGTCGAGGGGAGCGATGACGAAACCCCTCAAGTCGTTAAAAAACTCGCCGCCGGCTCCGACAAAATCCGCACGGTAATTCGTCCCAAGCAGGGAATGATGGGATGGGACATGCGAATGGGTCTCGACGCCGCTCGCGGTACGTACATCGGAGTCATCGACGGCGATGGGCAATTTCCTCCGGAGTCGATCATCGCGTGTCTTCTGAAATGTGAGCTGGAAGATCTCGATATGGCGAAGACGTATCGCGTCATCCGTGACGACGGTTTGTATCGACGCTTCATCTCGACGGTGTACAACGGAATCTTCAGTCTGCTCTTCGGATTCAAAGTCCGCGACATCAACTCCAAACCCAAGATCATCCGGCGTGATAAGTACGAACTGTTACACCTCAAATCAGACGATTGGTTTGCCGATGCGGAGATAATAATCCGCGCGCGTGAACTCGGTCTCAAGATCGGCGAAACACCTGTGCATTTCAAGAGTAACGACAACCGGGGTTCGTTCGTAAAACCGAAGGCGATCATCGAGTTCAGCTCGAACCTGTTGAAGTACCGTTTCTCAACGAAGCAGAGCCCGGAAGCAACGCCACAAAAATGCACAAGAAGCACATAAATGTCATTTTGTGCTTTTTGTGCCTTTTTGTGGCTTCACTTCTCCTCGCCGGGCTATACAAACCGCCGACACACCAAAAGGAATTTTGCCGCGCTTCAGTATCAATCGCTCAGCCGCGAACAACCGGCTGAATGGTCCATTCATCGGCGAGATGTTTATTCCGTATTCCGTATCCGCGCGCAAACCGAGCCAGCGCATCACCGAACGCACGACTAACACCGGCACAAAGAAGCTGATGTTTGCATAGCTGGACCATTCTACGGAAAACCCTGCGGCTTCAACCGCCTTCAACAAACTCGGCAACGTGTATCGACGCCGGTGATTACTCACATCATCCTGAACACCCCAGAGGAACATGAACGCCGGCACAAACAAAAGGATACGTCCATCGGGTCGTAAGACTCGTCTCATCTCTCGCAATCCGGCAACGTCGTCGTCGAGATGTTCGACCACGTCAAGCGCAGTGACGATTTCAAAAGAGTTGTCTTCATACGGCAGTTCCTCTGCTGCTCCGAGCGTGACCGCGTCTAAACCCCGCTGGCGGCAAAACTCCACTGCCTGTGGAGAAATGTCAACGCCTTCCGCCTCTCCGTAGGCCGCAAGCATCTTGAGATTCGCTCCCGTACCACACCCAACATCGAGAATCCTCGGCTTCGGCGTGTTCAGCGTCGAGCAAATCCTCTCGATCAACGACTGAATAATTCGCCGTCTCCCCACATACCACCAGTGACTCTCCTCAACCTGAAACAGGATCGGATAGTGATGCGACTGCATCTCCTTCGGCAGTTCAGCGGCGACGGTACTATTTAGGCCGGACACTTCCGATCGCTCCATTGGATTATGACTATTTCCGTTTTCGACGTTTCGCTACGTAGAAAATCATCGACAGACGGTGTTGAATTCTCACTCGGCGCAACATAATCCTTTGCAGAGGATTGAAAACTGAAACTCTCCCCTGCACTCCCTGAAACATGTTTCGGATAAAGGCTGATGCGACACACCTGGCCGTCGGTCGCATATTCAGGTGTCATCCAGATGTGCTCGCTAACGGAATATACAGCGATTGGCTTACCGAATTTTTGTTCTATATGCGATACAGTTTGACTGAAGGAAGGGCAATTAAGAAAGAGAATAGAGATGATCGTAGAAAGTTGAACTCGCACACTCAACCTCAAGCTTGTACTGTCAGGCAGTTTTGCAGAGTGACCGAAGAATGAGTGACAAGTATAAAGTCTACGATTCGCCTTCGTACAACAGTCATAATCATTTCACCTGACACGGTCGATGATTCCAACTGATCGTTACAATTTCAACCTTTGAGTTTTGACTCTTCGCAAAATCATCACGCGAAGGCGGCGTCTTCTTGGTTGGCGGGAGGCCTTCCGCCTCGGGACCAGTCAACACATAAGTGTCCAATTTATCCAAAAGATTAGGATCCAGCAGCTTGTAAGAAAAAATAAACGCAAAACTCACGCTTTCATAGTCGTATGTAGTCCAAGCGGTCCCTCCTCCTCCACTCGTCAGTCCGAAGCCGTCTTTCTTGGAGCCACGTAGGTGAGGCGGGACTATTTCATTTAGAACCTGGCTTAATTCGGGGAACAAGAGCTCTGAGCCCAAATAGTCCGTTTCGCGGCCGAGACGTCGGGGATAGAGGCGCATTCGACAAACTTGCCCATCGGAGGTGTAGTCGGGCGTCATCCAAATATGTTCGCTGACAGAATAAACGGGAACAGGCTTTCCGAATTGTTTTTCCAAGTCCGAAGCTGTCTGTCCGAAAGCGGGTATAACACCAAGACCCAAAATCACTAAAGCAAGTGCTCGCACTGTCAACCTCCAAAAGTGAACTTTGTCGCATCTCACCGAATAACTATGGGACAGATTACCGGCGGCACCGGAGTCACCTTAATCTCAGTATGCGAGAATGTGTAATTATTTGAGTAGCCGTTAACAGAAACAACTGGGCGAAGGTTGCCCTTGGCATCAACATTCGAAAACGTCCGACTGTGGGTAGCGACCGCTGATCTGCCATTCGACGCCCTTATAAACAGTACATGATCCTGTACGATGTTATTTGGAGTGTTTCGCGCATCCCTAGCCTGCGCCCGCGCTTCTTCGTTTGTCAGTTGCCCTTCAAAACTTCCGCGGCCCACTACATCCATAAACTTGCCGTCTGCGCGAAAGACTGGCGTTGGATTCTGAACAGTGGTCGCTGGAGTTACCTGTTCCGTAACAGTGACATTACTCATGGGCTTGCCGTTTTGGTTTAATACTGTAAATTCCATGATAACTCCCATGCCGCTAAAATATTTATCGTCTCCTAATGGCACATTTCCGTACGGCTTGGGGTCGTTAACGTTTACGCTGACACTTGTTGGTATCTCAGATTCCGGAGTTGTTGTAGAAGATGTGGACCTGACAGGCTGCTGTGCTGGTTGTTGCTGTGTCGGCGCGGGCTGCTGCGGTCCATCGCTCATCTCATCTCGTGACATGCTTAGCAGTCGCACTCCGGAGTTAGCGTCGCGAGCACCCATGGAGAACATGCCGGTCGGATCGACCAGAGTGAGGGGAGAGTTCATGACGTAAGTATATCGATTGAAGGTTTGCGGATTTGAAGTCACGGCACTTGCCAGCAGAGGATCAACTGACGTAAAGCGTCCCTGACTGCTGGAGTAAAATCTTGCCTGCGCGAAGTCCAAACCACTTTCAGAATCACGCTCGTGTGAAGTGAACTTTTGCCGCACGCCATCCGCAACACTGTAACCCATTCCTGCCGTGCGTCCACCAACTCCGGCCATAAGCTCTTCGCCGAAGGGCATATAATCGTGACGACTAACAACGCCGGCACTCGAGTTTGTCAGCACGCGTGGTGAACCGAGATGATCCGCAGTTGTGTAGCGCGTGCCATTCGAGTTGACGGCGGTTGGTTCGATGGTTGCTAAAATGCCAGTTGCACCGTAGATGTATTCTTTCTTCAATACCCCACTTGCACCATCAAACTCAGCGATCAACTTGCCTCCAATGCCGTAAACAAACCTGACATTCTCACCCACGAGTTTCCGCACTCGGCGGCCTTCGCCGTTGTAGACGTACGCGGACTGGCTATCGACGGCCCTGATCATGTTGTCACCGTTGTAGGTGTATGTATGACTGCCATCGTTGAGTAGATTGCCCGCGCTGTCATAGCTCGAACCCGTAATACGATTGCTGCCGGCGTTGAAGTACAGACTCTGACTGCCGCCGCCGAGATCCACCCAGCGATTGCCGTAACGGTCATAACCATTCGTTTGGGACCAGCTCGTGCCGCCATTTGTTTCCTGCGAGGTAGTGAGACGGTTCAACCCGTCATAGCCAAACGACTGCGCATAACTTAGTCCGCCGCCGCTATAGCTGACACTAAGAATGTTGCCATTGTTAGTAGTCGTCCCATAGTTGTAGGTTAGACCAACCACCGACGTCGGGGCACCACTTGTGCCAAGCTTGATTTCATTAGGTTGAAGTCTATTGTTGTAATTGACCGCATGAATCAAACCATTACCGTAGGTCTCAGATTTCAATCCATTGTGGGAGGCATAGCCGATGGTGGAAACACTCGCTGCCGGCGCGTAGCTGGTAGCTGAACTGTTGAGCGACGCGAGCCTCCCCGCAGTATCGTTGATATAACTAATTACGCGACGACCGCTCGCGCCAGGAACGAAGGGATAGGTCTCAGTGTCTATCGATCCATTTGCGTGATAGGTCGCTTCCGAAAGGTAATTGACTGAGTCGGTTCGCTGATACTGCCGGACTATCCGGCCCTTCTGATCATATCCACCATAGGTTCCCTCGCTGCCGCTGCCATAAGTTATCGCCACTAACCGGCCAATTGAATATCCGCGATCGGAACTCGGGGCGCCACCAGGCAGCGACTGCGTATCGTAAAAGTAATTCACGGTCGGAGTTTGTGCGGTGTCGTTGTAAGTTCTGCTCGTGAGGCGGTTGAGCGCGTCGTAAACCATCGTTGTCGTAACCGAAAGGGCATCGACTCTGGTAAGCATATTCCCGTTGTTGTCGTAAGTGTAGTTGACGGTTCCATTCTCGGGATTGGTGGCCGATGTCAAACGCTTTAATGAATCATAAACAAAGGTGCGGGTTTGCACACCCTGCGTCACTCCCGTCAAATCATCCAAAACATCGTAGGAATAACTGGTTTGGTAATTCCCGCCACTCGGATCTTCATAGACTGTGATTAGCCTACCGAGTGCATCGCTCACACTCTTGCGCGCCTTACCTGCCTGATCAGTCACGGTAATTGAATTACCCACATAACTGGTGGAGACGACCGCGCTATCGGGTGTTGTAACGCTTACGACTCTGCTCATACCGTCAAATGCAGTGACGGTCCATAAAGCAGTCTCGCTTTGCCAGCGACGATACGGATTGGACGTCTTGTAAGGACGACCCAGAGGGTCGTACTGCGTTTCGACAACGATGTAGTTGTCACCTCCTTCGTACTGCTGTGTTTCTTTTGTACGGCCAAGTCCATCGTAAAGTAGTCTGCTCACCAGCAGATTGTCATTGTTACTATTCAGATCGCTCGTAGTGGTGATGACACGATTAGCGTCGTCATACGTGAACGTCGACTGATTTGTGATCGTAGTCCCGGCCGCGTATCTAACCTGCGTAGGCCGGTCGAGCGAGTCATTAAAATATGCAGAGCCAACAGTCCCGTTTGCGTCTTCACCATTAACGGGCCTGCTCAAATAGTAATCGAATTGGGTATAGAGAGTGTGGCCCAACGAATTCATGACTTTCGTGGGAAATGCAAAAGAAGTAAATCCAGTAAGTTCGCCCGGAACAGTATTCGAACGAGCGTCAGTATCCGGAGATCCAAACCGATCGTCGTATTCAACGTTGGTAACAATGTAGTTTGAGACAGTGCTGCGCGGATCTACGGTGCGAATGATATTCCCAGCCACATCGTAATGAGAGTAAACGGAAACTGAACCCGTCACCGCTCCATTCATCATCAGGGAACTTGTCGTGCTGGTGGAGTTACCTCTGGTTGTGTAACTCGTGGTGAATGCTGAATCCAACCCGCTGATATTTGATCGTGGCTTCAAATCACAATGAAAGCTGTGGTCGCAATCTGAACCATCGAGAATATAGTTGTCATATTCATACGTAGTGCGCGCACGCTCAACGCCGCCGCCATCGAATATTGAAACCTGAGTGGGCAAACTACGAAGGTGAACGGATGTTCCGGTGTAACCCGAACTGCTTAGATAAGTCGTTCGCGTCTCACGCAGTAGAGCGCCGGGCGCGCCAATACCAAAGTCATATTCCTTTACATTGTTCTGGTTATTGAATGGCACAGTGTCGTCGTAACCAAACGTTCGCTTCGACACCTGGTTTGTATCGGAGAGGGTATTAGAGATTTCAGTGATACGAGGATCATTAGATGGGGCTGAATCAGGGCTTCCCGTCCACCACGAGACGGACGCACGTTGCTGCCATGTGCTTTCAGTTACACTTAATAGAGTAGTACCGTCACTGGCGAATGCCTCTGTACGGTACTCGCGACCGTTCTTCCATTTGGAATATTCAGTCGGCTGTTGGTTTAGTGAATCGATCGGACTTCCATAGAAATAATGTTTGGATCGCGCCTGAAGGATTCCACTCGCGTCCCGAATATCTACCGTTACTGGTGAGACTCCTTCAGAATAAGTAGTCTTACCTTCCAGGGTCACTCCGTCGGAATAAACGCGGCGCTCTGTAAGGCGGCGATATATACCGTCATAAGGATTTGTGCCATTCGCGAACTCATATTCGATCGCGCCACCTGTTGGTAGTTCGATCCGCGCTATTTCGCTATAAACGTTGTAATAAAATCTGAATCGCCGTTGTCCATCAGGTAACCAAAGAGATGAAACGACGGTGGGGTTATGAGTCGAGGTTGCGCTGTCGTCCAAGTCAGGAAACAATTGCTTGAAAGTCCACGGTGAGGTTGGATCTCCAGGCTGAGTCGTGCGCAAGGCGTTGGCCAGTGGAGTTTTCGAGATACGAATCATCCGCTGGGCGCCGCCAAATCCTTTGAAGGTAATCTGGTCACAGGTTCCGTAGGGGGCTACGTCAGCAACGTTGTAAGCTATGTTGACTTGGCGATTGATCGAATCAGTGACGGAGCTCACCTTCTGGCCACTGTACGTAAAAGTCAGCTTATTACCGTTACGGTCACGAATCCAGGTTACGAGTCCGGCATCAATCCGATAGCGTGTGCCATCGCGTAGCATCAAATAGCCTGATGGGGAGATTACCGTGGATGTCTGGCTGGCGTTGTCGGAGATAGAAGTATCTGAAATGAAAGTTGCTGCTGAGCCATCGGCAGTTACAAAGACAGTTCCACGCGAGGCTCCCTGTGCCGGATTGCATTGGAACGGCAATGGCTGTCCGTTGTTAAGCTGGTCGTGCAGCTCAAACTCGGTACCCCCAGGAGCAGTGAAGGTCAAACGAGTCAAAGAAAGCGCTCCGCATTGCACTCCAGGCTTACGGCCTTGAAGCACACCTGGGCCATAGTTCGAAAACAAGCTGGACCACCAACTGGGCCAGGCAAATCTGAGATCACAGGTCCCGGTCAATTCACAATTCGGCGCGGGCTTGGGTTTTCTGATGCGCCAATGTTGCTCGATGCTCAGCATCAAAGTGTGTTCAGCTCCTCCACGTCCGCCGACATGCACTAAGGGAAAAGCCACATTGAGATTGCCGTTATATAGGTTGATATTTTCAAAACCACTCACCGGGTATGCTCCTGCAGGTGCACCAGAAGTAAGCGCTGAGGGAGTTGAGCCGTCCGTAACGCTGGTAAATGTTTGAGCGGACACTGAAGTAATGAACAGCAACAAGAGTGGTGCGGCCGCGAAGATCGACCTAAACCGGATGACAACGCCTCCGCGAATCGACGTTTTCTTCATATGCTGCTCCTCACTAGTTGTGGGGCTCCACTGTTCGTCGGCCTACGATGAGAATTCCGACGAAGAGTGAACGTGCGGCGAGAAAGCTGAGATCAATCGTGGCTAACTAATACCCATTGCACGAATTTAGTTGGTTGCGCGACTGTTATCGAGGAGTCGCACGTTGATGAGCATAGGGGGCAAGGCCGCACTCTACACTTCGTCAGGTTCGACTGTCAACCAAAGCTTTTAGAGTGTTGAAATCGTCCGAGGATTTTGGCGGTGTTTGCCTTCCAAGCGCGTTGGGAGGGGAGTATTATCCTCACATCCCAATTCCCCCCATGCGTAAACCTTACCTGAGGACGCCGCTATGTCAAACCCGGAATTGCACAGCCTCGAAGATTACCAACAGTTTATAACCAACACGATAAAGCCCTGGACACCTGAAAAACGAATCGCACTGGCAGCAGCCATGGCCGAGCGGTGGCTGCCGGTCTACGAGTCGTTCTCCGAAGAAGAAGATTGGGGCGACCCATCGATTCTTCAACGTGCTGTTGAGGCGGTGTGGAACTCCGCGCTTGGTAAAAAACTCTCTCCCAAAGACCAAAAGCTCCACCAGAATCGGGTCAAAGAGAATACGCCGCATGTGGACGACTTCGCTGTCGATATGGATGAAGTGATAACTATGACCGCGATCATCCATTACGCCCTGGATTGTTGTATGAGAGATGACAACACCGGCGATGTCGTCACGGCAATGTCATACGGGCTTGAAGCTGTGGCGCCCGGGATCTATACGGAGGCGGGACAACTACCTTCGGATGTTTTGCAGTCGACTCAATTTTACGACATGATGAAAAAGGAACTGACTCCGCTACTCGACAACCTACCCGCACCCGATGAGCAGGACATCGATTTATATCGTAAAGAAATCATGTCAACCCCAGTCTTTAGAGACGAGGGTGTGGGACCTCTCCCTCCCGATGTTTGGGAGTCGCCTATCGTGAGTCAGGTGCTCGAGAAGGTCGCGAAATTGCGCAAAGGGTTTTCCTCTATCGCTCCGCAATTTGCCGAAAAGATGGCAGCCATACACGACGAATTCGACACACCGGAAGTCAAAGCAGAAGTGGAACAAACTGCGCTGGATGCCTGGAAATTGCCTCAAGTTCAGGACGAGCTCAAGAAGCAGCTGCAGGCGCTTAAACTGATCGGCGAGCTGGGGCAGATCGATCAGAAACAAATCAAAGCATTACGCCGAAAGCTTACGTCGTCTGCAGTTGTGGGTACTGCGCCACCGCCGCCTGATCGAAGAATGACGAATGAGGCAGTCTTCGAGCAGTACCGGCACTATGTCGAAATTGATTTTAAACACCAGGCAGATCGGGAGAACAACAAGGAGCTCAGGGAGGCCATGGCGGCCTTCGGCCAACTCGCAACGCACTATCTTGCGGAGTGGGCGGGTCGTTACTCGCGTCGCAAACTCGTACTCGAAGGAAACCAGAAACACGATATCGTCGGACGTAATGCGCTACTTGCGAGATACTACAAAACCGATGCCGCAGTTCAAGGTGACCCGGGATGGAACGACGAGACTCGTTCTTCATTCGAGATGAGTTATCAGTATATGCCAAGCACTGAAGGCGGAATTGAAGTAAGAACCCCCTACGAGCCTCACCGCTATGGTCCATCGTTGCGCCAACTGTGCATTGAACGTAAACAGGCGGGCGACTCTGACCAGGAGATGTGGGACCATATTCAGCAGTGGGCTCGTCGCCGGCCGCCTGCATGGGAAGAGGAAGATCAACGTAAAAAGAAAAAGCTCACCTACGCCACACCAGAACTCGGCGAACGGTTAACGCGCGCGTTGAGTTGGCGTGATACGGATGACGTGCATTATCCATGGACCGCAGACGTCTCGGGAGAAGCCTGGCGTATCGCCCTCAACGACTTTCCCGACGACGTCATGTACACGCTGATTGTCGACGACAAAGTGATCGGTAAGTTTCAAGAGTGGCCGCAAACCTGGGTCCGAGATATCGTCGGGTGACATTCGGTTAGTCACTACCCAGATTTGGAACCTGACGACCTCAGGGCATGTTTTGCTTATGCTCACGCTGGACTTGCGGAGACATCACGTCAGATCCTAACCAATGTGTGCCCCACTTGTAACGACCGGTTTTCAGAACAGGATACGCGACTTGGACCGGGTCAGAACCACCACGCGGTAGCGGGTGGGTGCCGCGCAGCGTTTTTGATTGCGGCCTACGGCGTACCCACCCGCTCCAAGTACGATCCTTATCTTCGATGCAAAAACGAGTAAGAGGAGCAATTGCGAGCAATACGTTTTGGGTGGGCTCGATCTTATCCTCTCAGGTGAAGAAAATTCATCTACTGCGTGCGCACCTTAGACAGTTTTGGTTCGAGAAATCTGCGCAATCTGTGGATAAACAATCTCGACTTGAGCCCAGGCCGCATCGATAGCTGCTACAACAGCGTCAGGTTGGGTTTGCGGAAGTTGATGGCCTGTCTCTGGTAGCACGACGAGTTTGGAGTTCTTGATTGCTTTCTGAAGCGGGTAGGCGTGTTCGTGGGGGTCGAGCAAACGATCGGCGGACCCGGTTACGATTACTACAGGCATTTCAATGTCGCAGTAGTGTTGACTCAAGACTTTCAGACTTGCAGCCAGCGTCCGTTCATCATAGGCACAGGCTCTGATGTGATCCGGACTCATCCACATTTCCGCCGACTGTTCCACGTAATCGTGTTGCACGTCCTGAGGATCGTAAGCCTGCTTCAAACTCTTCCTCACAAACGCACGCCCGAGAAACGGCGTCAACCGATTAATGACAAACTTTCCAACCAGGGGAACGCGAGGAAGAAGTGACCACCATTCGACGCGCACGTTCGGATACGCCGCGGGTGCGAGTAAAACAATTCCTGAAAGCTCCTTGCCGTAAGCAACTGCTGCGGCCAGCACGAGCGAGCCGCCCCACGAGTGTCCTACCAGCACCGGCTTCTCGATAGCGAGTTCCTGCAGTGCCGCACGAATGAGGCGGGCCTGAACTTCCACCGTGGTCTGCACAGAATCCTGGCGCTCGCTGTAGCCGTGTCCAGGACGATCGAAAGCAAACACGGAATAAGATTGAGCCAGTCTTTCGAATACCGCGAGTGTGTAATCCTGATATGAACCAGGATTGCCGTGAATCAGGACCACGGGCGGACCCGCTCCGGCACTGACATAATTCAGTGTTATCCCATCAACGACAACATTTTGTCTTTGCGAATGGTGAGGCGCCGGAGCTTGATCAAATTTCATTTCTCCCCTTGAACGCGATAACCAATTCTATTTCTCAGGGCAATGGGGGCTTTCTTCGCAGTCTGCAAACGTCGCCAGGCGCGATTTATCTGCCGAGCGATCAGATGTGATGGTCCAGCGGGCACGATCGCATGGATGACAGCGCCCAGGACGCGTGGAGGCGCAGTCACGTTGTTCGACATCAGGACGTATTCACTTTCCCACCAGCTCGGCGCAAACTTAGCCTTGAAACGCCTGACTCCATCGAAGTTATAAAAGATCGAGAAACAGCCGGCAACGGACCATGCCAGTCTTGAAAGCACGCGACTGATATGTACGCCTGTGTCGGCAACACCTTCATTGGCCATCAGCGTTGTGCCGAGTGTGGCCAGCTTAGCGCCCTCGCGTTTCAGTGAGTTGAGTACTTCGACAACGAGAAGATCGGTAGTGCCGTTTGGCGCATCCTTCGAGCGTAAAACATCTTCGAGGTACCAGCCGTCGCGTGCCGGTATCGGACTGGCAGCAAGAAATCCAACCAGGTTTCCGTCAGCATCTCGTGCAGTGAAGTATTTTTTCTTTTCTTTATGTTGGAAGAGATCGACCGTGAACAGCCACTCAAATTTGATCGCGCTTCGTCGCGTCGTTAACCAACTCTTGCACAGACATGCAGTTTCTCGAACGAGTTGCTCGTCGACGTTAACGGCCTCAGTCACTCGCACGCCTGCGCGACGTGCCTGGTTTACACCGGCTCTTGCTTTCTTGGCGCGATCGCCACGAGGAGCCCAGGTTGCGAGATCGAAGTAAGGAGCAGAACCGATCTTGATAGCGCGGAGACCAAGGCCACTACTGAATCTCGCGAACTGTTGTGTCGCGGGCATGAAGCCAACAACACGTCCCTCCGCGTGTGCTTTCTTTAAAAAGTAATGTGAAACGTGCGCAAGATTCTCGACAGTTGCAAGTGGATCTCCAGGTACGAGCCACACCTTGCCGAATTCGTTGTAAGCAACGGCTCCGTCAGTTTCATTGCTGGTCCATAAGCGAATCCCGGAAGTGATACCAACGAGGGCGTGAGCATTGTAGCCATGTAACTGGTAGCGCCTGAGAAGATCGACAGTTGGGTCCGGGAGGATCAGGTTGTGAGTGTGGCGCATGCAGAGCTGCAGGTAGCGCCCAGCAACGCCAACTCCACCACCGGCAGCAATCAACCAAAGATGCTGGCTGAGGAAATGTAACACCCGTCCCTTCTCATATGGGAACGTGGCCGCGAAGTCAATCGGAATCCAATATTCGTAGCAAAATTAAGCAAAAATTGTTGGGCGGGATCTGAGTGGCCGCACCTCAGGCAGCTTCAAAAACACTTGACGCTGGTAAATTCAGGGCTTTACTATCAAAACATCGGGTCTGGCCCATTGACCCGCTTGCCCATTCACCCACCCGGCAGCCCACTACAATCTGCCAACTCCCAGAGGACCATGCCCATGAGTGCACAACCCGAAGTCTGGCGTGTCAGTACAGTTGAGGGGATCTTCGAAACTGATCTCGAGACGCTGAAACAATGGATCGTCGAAGGTTGCGTTCTACCGACCGACAAAGTCTGCAAAGGCAACTTGAGCTGGATCGACGCAGGCCGCGTCCCAAAACTCAAAGCTGCTTTCAATGGAGAGACATCGTCTGCTCCCAAGCCAAATGTTTCCTATGAAACCTTCGTCGAATCGAACCGTACCTACGCAACGCCAGCAGTAGAACCCGAAAGACCTTTCTCTCCTCACGAAACAACTGCCTGTCACAACCACCCTGACGCCGCTCCAGAATATGTGTGTCGAATGTGCGGTGCCGTGTTTTGCAAGCAGTGTCCGAAATTCGCTGGTGGTAAGGTACCAATGTGTCCGTTGTGCGGCGACTTGTGTCACGAATATCAGGTCGTCGTCGACCGAACCGCTCGTGCCGCGCTGCAGAGCTCAGGCTTTGGAATGGAAGACTTCCTCCGCGCCGTTCGTTATCCACTACAACACAAGTCGGCGTTGTTAGGCGGCGCTCTGATCTATGCCCTTCTTATGCTCGCAGGTTTCCGCGGGAGCATCGTGGCGTGGGTACTCTTGTTCGGATGTATTTCACACGTCATCAGCCAGGTTGCGTGGGGTCGACTCAATCGCAGCTTCATGCCCGACTTCAGCTCGTTCTCGCTGTGGGACGATCTGGTCGTTCCGGCTTTTCTCGGTGTTGGAATCATGATTGTCACCTGGGGTCCAGTCATGGTTCTCGTGTTTGCATTGATATTCGGTGTTATTAAGAGCGGCGGTGTCGAACATGCTACCTTGGTCGATGGAGGCCACTCTTCAGAGTCACTCAATCACGAGTATCTTGATGCACTCACCGATCCCAATGCCGATCCGCAAAAACTGGCAGACGCAAACCAGAAGCTTCAGGAAACACGCCCCGGTGCACAGATCGCGCGCGAAGCTGAACAGTCAAAAGAGCAAGCGAGTGATCCCGCCGGTTCATTGAGGTACTTGTTGCCGTATCTCGGCGCGGGAGTTGTGTTCGTGTTGTTGTTCCTGCTGCTGATCGCGTGGGGAGTGTTCTATTATCCGATGGCCCTGACGGTTGCCGGCTACACGCAAAGTTTTGGTTCGGTATTGAATCCTCTCGTTGGCCTCGACACGATTCGCCGCATGGGAGCTACTTACTTCAAAGCATTCGGAATGGTGATCCTGGTCCAACTGTTTGCAATTATCGTGGGCGTGATAATTGCAGTTGTAACTTCACCCTTTACACTTCCGTTCATGGGAAACCTGATCGGCAGTTTCATTAATGCCACATTCACGTTCTACTTCTATCTCGTGATTGCGTGCATCCTCGGACTGTCGCTCTTCAAGTCCGCCGATCGTTTGGGAATCGCAGTGGATTAAGGCCAGTATTCCGAGTGTCGTTTGCGTTTTTCTCCTTTCTTTGTGGCTAATCTGATAAACTCCACGCCTTCCAAAACTCAGAAAGGAGAAAGTCAATGCATCGACGCAACTTCATTAAGAATGGTGTGGTTTTCGGTGGCGCGCTTGCGAGCCTCCGACCGCTTCAGGTCTACGGAGCAACCCAAGCGACCTCAGATTTGAACGAGTCAATAATCATGCCCAACCTCGAAATCCTTCTATACAGCCCAATACACATGGACAGTTTCATTGACTTTTGCATAAACGGGAAAAATGACGCCAATGGAAAGCCGTTAAAGGATGAGCATGACCGAGAGATGACCGGCATTTTCGCGTGGTTACACGGCCGTGAAGTTCCTATGGCCCGTTTCTTCAGCAGCGGTCCGCAGGATCCCGTCCAGCTATTCATGGCCATCATCCAGCCCGTCGAAGACGAACCTCGTCCCTGGTTCAGCATTCCCGGATTCAAAGGCCTGGTGAGGGAGGATGGAACAATTGGATACGCGCCTGCCTCTGCCATGAGCGCTCGGAGTAGGATGACGGACAATCCATTAGATTTTGTAAAACCACGTCACGACCTCGATCAGCTCTTCATTGATCAGAAGAAAAAAGGTAGCTGAATTCGATTTCAACAACGTGGCTTTTACAAAGGATGACCTGCTCAGAACCCTACAGGGCCGAGAGGCGGAGCTTCACGCTGTGCTGAACGACTGACGTCAGCGACCTATACAACGAAGGAGGTTAAATATGGTGAAGGTCAATCACGGAACCGTATTGCCTCTTGAACAACCAGTCGATGCGGCTGACGGCCGGGCCGACAACACGCCGCGCACCTTTCCATTCGGGCATTTGTTCCCCGAGCTACAAGCGCAGAAAGACCTCCTCGAGGAGTCTGCTAAAACGGTGGCAGACCTGCGGAGACTTGGCGCTTTTGGAATGAAGGATCCCCCGGTCTCCCAAAGGCCCGGTGTCACTGTACCGGCGATTTACACCTTCTTCGGGCAATTCGTCGACCATGATATTACGCGTGAAAAAGGTTCATCCTCGATCCGCCTGGCTAATCCGTCACCGATAGATCCAAAGCTGATTCCTACGCTGATTGTCAATTCCCGATCTCCGAATCTGGATCTGGACAACGTCTATGGCCCTAACGGCGAAGGTGAGTTTGCTCCCCGCGATCCTGACGATGAAAACAAGTTGCTAATAGAAAAGGTAGGTCTCGGAAATAAGGGTCTCGTTCCTGGCAAGGAAGAGTTAAACGATTTTCCACGTCGACCTGATGGGACTGCCAGAATTGGCGACGAAAGGGACGACGAAAACATCATCATCTCGCAACTGCATGTAGCCTTTTTGAAAGCGCACAACAAGCTTGTCTCCGAAGGGCTCACATTCAGCGAGGCCCAAAAGCTCCTGATTCAGCACTATCAATGGATCGTACTGGAAGATTTCCTGAAACACGTCGCAGATCCTGTTATCGCCGGCAAAATCAGAAACTCGAAACCAAAGTTTTTTGACCCACCTGCAGGCAAGTTTTTTATGCCGCTGGAGTTCACTGTCGCTGTGTTCAGATTTGGCCATAGCAAGGTGCGGGGTTCCTATGATCAGTTCAATTCCCTGAACCGCGGCGGCGAGTTAGGTTTACTGTTCACGAATGCGGGTAAGCGACTTCCTGAAGACTGGATAATCGATTGGCCCGCTTTCTTAAAACCAGAGGAAGACATTAACCGTCCTCGGCCAATTGACACATCATTGACCGAACTGCTGCTGCATTTAGGTGGACAACAAGTGGATGACGAAGATCCGGAACGAAATCTTGCAGTGAGGAATCTGCTTCGTGGCTACATACTTCGATTGCCAACCGGCCAGGCGATTGCAAAACAAATGGCTTCGGAGGGAATACCGGAACTAACTACAGATCAGATCAGAGCAGTCGCTGAAAAAATCCCAGGCCAGAAGGATGCATTGGCGGGAACTGACTTTCTCACCCGAACTCCGTTGTGGTTCTACATCCTCGCAGAGGCTGCCCATTTCGCCGGTGGCCGTCACCTCGGCCCAATGGGTAGCACGATCTTTGCGGAAGTTCTGATCGCAGTCTTAAGAAACAGCACCCACTCAATCCTGTCTGAACCTGGGTGGAGACCAACTCTCAAAGGCGATAAACCCGGCCAGTTTTTTCTCCCGGATCTATTGAAGTTCGCCGGCGTTCTTTAACAGCTTTACTGCGGTCCATGCGGCATCAGCGCGCGGAGTATGAGACCGATCCCTCCTGCCAGGAGCACGAGCATCACGATCGTGTTGAAGAGACTCGTCGCCTGAAAATAGATCTGCAAGTTCATCAGGATTCCTGCAAAGATGACGACGATGCCGACGATCAGGAGCAACCAACCCACAACTGATTTGCCGTTGAAGAACAAAATTCCAATACAAAAGATCAGCGGGACCAGCGAGAGTCCGAAGGTGTTGTAGCCTCCGATAGACCAGAAACTACTTGCCACGATAACGCGATTGACAAGCAGATAGGCTCCGGCAATTGCCATCACCAGACCAAGAAAGAATTCAGCGATTCCGCCCGGCGTCCCGCCTGCACCTCGCATTTTAGTCTCATCATTCATAAGCTTTAGCTCCCGGGCTGGTCCAAGATCGTTGGCATCACGATTATAACCATCAGCAATCGTTTTGGCGCTACAGTTAGTTGAGGGTTGAGAGTTAATGAACCCTCCGGGTTGGTAGTGGGGTAATAGTGTGTTGCATCGGATTCACGCAGCAATCGGTTAGAGCGGGGGCAAGCCCTTCTTCCTAACTTGTTCTATTCTCAGTTGCGCAAACGTCGAATGGAACTTGAATCAGAAAATAAAACAAGTCAGGAAGAGGGGCTTGCCCCGCTGGTTGAAAAAGGAACCAGCAACACACTAATACCCACAACGCCGCATTGAAGCCGGTGCTAGACTGCGGCCCATCACAAGGGTCTATCACACTTACATCCCAGCGATTTCTAAACCTCGCCCTCTGGTCTTTGATTGACGATAGCGTCATCAGGCGTTCGTCTTAACATTACTCGTCTTGCCCAAAAGGAGTTGAACCTCATGAAGCGCCTCATCAAGGACTCACGTGTTTTTATTTTACTGGTTGCCTTTTCATCTCAATACCTCGTGCTCGGCGCAAGTGGGAATGTAGGGACATGCGCAGCTTCAATTGAAAAGGTGTTGCCGGTTCGTCCGCGAGACGCATCGGGCAAACCAGTAACACCAGCTAACCCCTCGAATAATTGAAAACTCATCGCTCGGGATTGGTTCTCAAACGCTGCCATATTATCCGCGCATCTGTCATAAATTTTCCTGTTCTTATCTCCGAGAGGCCCAAATCTCCAATACTTCGCGGGCGTTTGAACGCAAAACGACAGGCACAAACTTTGCTCTCCTCACGTCGGATGTGAGGCATCACGAGGGAGCGATGAATTGCGAAAACTGTAACACGACGATTGATTACCGGTTCCTGACAAACTGCGAGCACTGCGACGCGGAACAAACAGGTCTTTCTCCCGGCGTCCTGATTCAGGCTCCAATCGAACCAGTAAATCACGCCACCTGGACCAGGCGAGTCGTCAACTTTCTTTATCTAATGGTCAGCTCTGCGGCCGGTATGATCTCCGGCGCCGTAGTGGTTTATTTCGGCGCCGCGTTTATTTGTATTACTTTCATGAGTCCCAGCGGCAATCCCAGTTACGATTGTGCCCGAGGAAATGCGATTGCGATGCTTTCGATAATCACAGGTGCATTTCTCGGCACGATAGGCGGAAGTATCCTTGCCGTGAAGAATCCGCTTTGTAAGAATTAGCGACCGCTGAATGCAATCACAAGAATTACTACGAAGACGAGAATCGTTAGTACCAGCAGCGCTATCTTCCAGAAACTGTATGGACGCTCGCCCTGGATCTCACCCGTGCGACCGTTAACCATGATCTGATACGGCTTGCCGTTATAGCGATACGCGCCCGCATAAACAGGCAACAGCAAGTGCTTGAAGGTGACGTCAGAATAGTTCGTTGAAACACTCTCAATCATCTGCTCGTCACCCCCAATGTCCTCGCGTATCCGGACCTCGATAGCAGGCGCAATCACTTCCTTTGCACGTTCGAATCCGCCAACGAGATCAACCTGATAACGTTGCGCTTTGAAGCCCGATAGAAACGCCGGATCGTAAGAACGTAACGCTTCCAAATCCCACGGTTCCAAAGAAGTCAGGCGTTCAGGCGACAAGGCGAGCGTTGCCGGAATCAACACGTCATGGAATGATCCGCTGACTGTTCCTGAAGTGGGATACCAACGCGTGTGCCGGACCTGTCGCGTGCGCTGCACTTCACGTCCCTGCGCGTCTCGCTCCGTATAACTTTCGGTGACGTAGTAATACTCACCGCGATGTCCCTCGTAGTGAGTCGTGGTGTTTGTGTCGTAGGTCCAGAAAGGAAGATAGACGCCCTGGATCGCATCGGGCTGCGCGAAATACTTCAGGCCATTCGGCGCGAACCATCTTGTCGAAAGCCATTGTCGCAGCTCTGCGGTCGCGCGTTGCTGCGTGATCGCAAACGGCAGCACACCGCCGGGCGTCAGAATCGGATCGGCCGACTTGGGTTGGGCCACGATCTGCACGCCGCAAAAATCACATCTTCCGGCAACTTCAGGCGGTGTGAATATCGATTTCGCTCCGCAACTCTGGCACTGCACTTCGAGTGCACCGGCTGCAAGCGTCGCCATCTGCTCGGGACGAATCTGCAGGTGCTGCTCGAACGACTGCTCTTCAACCTGCTCGTCACTCTGCGCAATCGCTTCCTTGTGACCGCAGTAAGGACACGTCAGGAACCCGTCCTGCGGTTCGAAAAGCAAATCGGCGCCGCAGGACGAACACGGATAGTGATGAACTTCATTCGCTGCCACGATTCATTCCAAACACACGATCGAAGAAAGCCGCCACCGCCGCGTCAACCTTGACGAGATTTGTATGTCGCATGAAGTGATGCGTGTCGTCAGGTATAACCAACTCTTCGTAAGTCACACCTGCCTTTTCCAGGCGTCTGACCAGATCTGTGGTTTGACTGAAACGGACGTTGCGATCGTCGTCACCATGGATCAGCAACACCGGCGACTTCCAGGTTGCGATCGCAGAGACTGGCGACGATTGCCAGGCAACGTCGAGCGCGCGTTCGCCGTCGGGAATTTTTTCGTAGCGATTCTCCAACAACCCATCGGCACGTTCGGCGGTCCAGTTGTGTACGCCGTGAATATCAACTCCGGCAGCAAACAATTTCGAGTCGCGAGCCAACGCCAGCGCCGTCAAAAACCCGCCATACGATCCGCCGTAAATTCCGACTCTCTTTGGATCAACTTGCGCCAGTCGCTGCAGGTATTCGGCGCCGGCTTTAACATCCAAATACTCAGACGCGCCCTGCGCACCCGCATTTGGCGGACGATGGAAATCGTGGCCGTAGCCGATCCCCAAACGATAGTTGACTGAGAGCACTACATAACCGCGACTCGCGAGAAACTGGTTTACTGCGTATGCGTTTGTGTAGTAGTCAGAGTAGTGCCAACCGAGCAGCATTTGTCGTGGTGGTCCACCGTGAACGTAAACAATCGCGGGTTTCTTTCCGGATCCGCCTGCGGGCTCGAATAACTGCCCGTGAACTTCGACGCCGTCCGACGCTTTGTAGACGACCTTCTTCGGAGTTACCAGTTGCCCACTCGGAAAATCACTCGGAACACGATCTTGCGCGAGCGTCGTCGGCTTGCCGCCGGATGCAGGCATTACAGTTGGCAGTGGTGGACGCTGTGCGGTGGCGCCGATGTAAGCGATGTATTTGCCGTCGCCAGTGACGAACGGTGTCCACTCGAGTCCTTTGCCCGGTGTCATCACGACGGGCTCGGCGCGATCGACTGGAACCTTCACAATGTGACGGCGATCGATGTCGTCAGTGTCTGATCCAGCGTTTCCGGCAAAGAGTATGTAGCGACGATCGTTGCTGATTGAAATGTATTCCGCCATGTAGTTGCCGGGCGTCAGCAGCATGGGCTCGCCGCCGTTTTCTGAAATCGAATAGAGATGCGGCCAGCCGTCGAGATACGACAGGAAAACGATGCGACCGGCAGCCGCCCAGTGCAGATTTGTTCCACCTTCAGTGCTCGGCGGAGAGCCGCGGAGGGTGAATGGACTCTTCCAGAGTTGTTGTCCTTCCCCGCTGGTTGCGTCGGCAGTCCAGATGGACCACGCTTGTGCGCGTTGTTCGAGCACTGGTTCGGGAGCGCCGCCGTTTCCGGGCCGTCGCGTGAAGGCGATGCGTTTGCCATCAGGCGACCAGCGCGGGCTCGCATCACGTGAAGTCGATGGCGCGAGATAGACAATCGGCGTCGACTCGTTTGTGTAGATCCCGATGAAGGAATGATCGCCACGATTGGAGACGAAAGCGAGATGAGTGCCGTCAGGCGACCACACCGGCCCGCCGCAATCACCGCGCGCGTAGAAGTAACGCTTTGCCGGAGTCGCACCATCGATCGGCGCCGACCAAATGCCACGTTCTTTCACGAAGACAACCCGGTCACCCTTCGGCGAAATTAAGGGCTCGTCGCCTTCGCCTAATAGTTTCGGATCGCCACCGGCAAAAGGAGCACTCCAGATTTGGACCTTCATCGCCGTTGTTGTCAGTCCGGGATTGACGCCCACAGAACTGTCGAAGTTTGAACCGTGATCGCCGCCGCGAACGTAAACAACGTATTTGCCGTCGGCGGAGAGTGCAAGACTCGTGAGTTCCTGGCCGTCGTCGATTTCGTAGTTGGTGAGCCGGCGCGCTTTGAAGTCAGGGCCTTCAGCGACCCAAACGTTACGAGCACCACGTTCGTTGAATGCCCACGCGATGCGCGAGCCCGTGGCAGAGGCAGTCAGCTCGTCAGGAAACGGGTAGCTTTTGATCTGTTCGACCGTGAACGATTGCGCGGCTTTTTGTTTTGTCGGAAAGAACGACGCAGCTGTCAGAACGACTGCTGCCAGGACAAGGATCGGACGCAGAGACCGGCGCTCGAGGGGCAATTGCATGGAAAGTCCTCCTGCTTTTCGGCGAGATCCAACTGATTTGACCGCATCGAATCACACTCGCGGGTTTTCTGGCAAGTCGAGCGCGTTGGCGGTGTTAATTGAAGAAGACTATAGGTCCTATAGGACTCATAGGACCTATTTCAACTCAGTGCTAAAGGAGACAGTGGGATGAAGCCTTTCGTAGCGATGATCGTGTTGTGTTTCGCGGTGTTTGTTGAATCAGCGAGATCTGCGCCGCTGGTTGATTACAGTGAGCTCGACAAGCTGGTCACTGCTGAGCTCGCCGAGAAAAACACGCCGGGCGCAGTGATCACGATTATCAGTGGCGACAGCATCGTCTATCAGAAGGCGTTTGGCGTTGCGAACGTCGAAACCAACACTGCGATGCAAACTGAAATGCTGTTTCGTCTCGGCTCAACCACTAAGATGTTCACTGCCGCCGCGCTCCTCACGCTTGCGGAAAGAGACAAGATCAAGATGAACGAACCCATCGGCAGTCGAGTTAAGGGATTGAACCCGAAGCTGAGCCAGGTGACACCGCATTCCTTATTGAGCAACTCAGCGGGTATCAGGGATTTTGCCGCTCCAGTAATTTCCAACGACGATGCCGCGCTCGGGAACATGGTGCGTGGTTGGAAAGACGACGTCTTCTTCGCTGATCAAGGTGAGATCTATTCGTATTCGAGTGCCGGCTTTTGGCTCTCCGGGTTTGTCATCGAAGACCTGTACGGCAAGCCTTATGCTGACGCGATGACGGAGCTGTTATTCACGCCGTTGGGAATGGAGCGCACCACGCTCAGACCCTTCATGGCGATCACCTATCCATTCGCAACCGGCCACGCGGTCGAAAACGGAAAGCCGGCTATCTTGAGGCCGATGTTCAATAACGTTGCGATGTGGCCCGCGGGCTCGATCTTTTCGAATGCGAAAGATCTGTCGCGTTGGGTGATCGCGCTGATGAACGACGGGAAGGTCGACGGTAAGCAACTGCTGTCGACCTCGCTGATCAACCAGATGGTCGGGCATCACGTGCCGGTGCCAGGCGAGACTGATTCTTTCTATGGCTACGGCCTAACAGTTTTCAAATACAAAGGACTCGAGTTTGTGGGCCACGGCGGGTTTAGTCGCGGCTACGGGTCGATGATACAGATGGTGCCGTCGCGAAAGTTCGCCGTGATTGTGCTCACCAACAAGAGCGGCGAGACGATGAGAAAGAGTTTGAACAAGGCGATGGAGTTGGGGGCTCGGGCTGAAAGACGATGAGCCGGAAAAGCCTGCCGCCGTCAAGCCTCCAACTGAGTCTGAGATGAAAGAGCTTGTCGGCGCCTATTCACACGCGCCACAAACCTGGGACGTTTCGTTGCGCGACGGAAAACTGTTCATGAAGTTTGATGGTAAAGATTATGCAATGACGAAGAGTGGCGAGCGAAAGTTCACCTTCGGCGCGCGGAATGAGAACGAGGTTGTGTTTGTTCCAGGCAAGAGTGGGCGGATTGAGTTTCTGTTTACAGAATTGTACGGTGCGAAGAAGATCAAGTGACAGGATTACAGGATTGACAGGATTTACACGACCGCATCCTGTAAATCATGAAAATCCTGTAATCCTGTCCCTCACTTCTTCAAATAACCGGCGGCAACGGCCTGAATCATCTCGGAAAAGAAATCCAGCAAATCATAAAACTGGGCCCGTCCAATCGTCGCAAAATAGATCGCCGCGGCAATCGCCGCCACCACCACGATTCGCGTAATCGTTTTCATTAGCCGGGTTTCTCCTAACGGCCTCGTGATTGTCTCCGCTTTCCGGCCGTTTCGGCAAGAGTCAACTCTTTTGTGATTTTTAGTGCTTCTTTGTGGCAGTTCAGTCGAAGGAGTGGTATAAAGCGCGTCAAAAGGGAGGACAATCAGATGATGAATTTCATTTGGTGGTTAATCATTGGGTTAATCGCGGGAGCGCTGGCGCGTTTGATCATGCCGGGCCGCGATCCGATGGGCATCATCGCCACCATCGTCCTGGGTATTGTCGGCTCGATCATTGGCGGCCTCGTGAGTATGGCCATCTGGCGAGATACCGGCACGGGATTCCAGCCCGCAGGTCTTCTGCTTTCGATACTCGGCGCGATCATCGTGCTGTGGATTTGGCGAATGATAAAGAGCCGGAATACGGTTTAACTAATCAATAATTAGTGCCCGAACTGCCGGACATCGTTGTTTATATCGAGGCTCTCGAGAAACGAACTTTAGGCAGTGTTCTCGAACGCGTCCGTGTCGCCAGTCCTTTCTTATTGCGTACGGCCGTGCCGCCTCTGTCCAGCGTTGAAGGAAAGAAAGTTGTCGAGCTGCGCAGGCTTGGAAAAAGGATCTGCTTCGGCCTCGAAGGAGATCTGTGGCTCGTGCTGCACCTGATGATTGCCGGCAGGCTGCATTGGTACAACGAGCGCGGTAAAGCTGCTAAGGGCCGTAACGTCGCTGCTTTCGAGTTCAGCACCGGCACACTGACTCTGACTGAAGCTGGAACACAGAAGCGCGCTTCGCTGCACGTGGTCCAGGGTGAAGCGGGACTCGCGAATCTCAATCCCGGTGGGTTGGAAGTATTTGACGCAACGCTGGCACAGTTTGCCCAGGCAATCCGCGCAACCAATCACACCTTAAAACGCTCACTCACAGACCCGCGCATTCTGAGTGGCATCGGTAACGCTTACTCGGATGAGATACTGCACGACGCGCAGCTATCGCCGTTTACACTCACACAGAAACTCAGCGATGAAGACGTCGAGAAACTCTTTGACGCGATCAAGCGAACGTTGACTGGTTGGGTGGAGCGTCTGCGCACGGAGTCGCGTGAGAATTTTCCGGAGAAGGTCACGGCTTTCCGGCCTGACATGGCGACGCACGGAAAGTATGGTGAGCCGTGTCCCCGTTGCGGCAACAAGATTCAGCGCATTCGTTACGGATCGAACGAGACCAACTACTGTCCGACCTGCCAGACCGGCGGCAAACTCCTCGCCGACCGTGCGCTTTCTCGGCTGCTGAAAGACGATTGGCCACGGACGCCGGAAGAGCTCGAGATGATGACCAAAAGCCGGTGACAGGATTTCAAGATGAAACAAGATGTACAAGATTTATCCTGCAATCCTGTTCAATCATGTAAATCCTGTCCAACTGTGTTCTCGCTACACGCTCGGTTGTGGCTTGTAAAGCTCGTCGCTGCC
Source organism: Acidobacteriota bacterium (assembly GCA_046733695.1). Classification (GTDB taxonomy): domain Bacteria; phylum Acidobacteriota; class Blastocatellia; order Pyrinomonadales; family Pyrinomonadaceae; genus PSRF01. The sequence goes on along the minus strand of JBKPPU010000018.1, from coordinate 7,185 downwards.
GACATCGAACACGCGATTCAAACGGGCGCGGTAGTTTTCGAAGGCGAGTTGGCCGCCTAATTGAAGTAACTGCTCTTCAGAAAACTTCTCGCGCAATCGCGTGTAGAGATCGTCAGATATGTTCGAAGGCGTGTCGGCCATTGCGTCGGCGAGTTCGATTACGAGGAGTTCGTCCTTTGAAAACGAGGAGAGATCGTTCTTTACAACCGCCAGCAACTTCTCATCACTCAATCCAGCTTTTCTGCCAACGGCAGAATTGATATCGACTCAAAACGGACAGCCGACCCGCGACGCCGTTCGCACTTTCCCGAGCTGAATAAATCTGAGCGACACTCTCCGCTTTTTCGCCAGCCCTACTTCCATCGCGATGCTGCCCCAGACCAGTCCGGGCACGCGCATCTGCATTTTCACCGGCGTCAGGTCTTTGCCAAACATCTTGCGCATCGTCGTATAGAACCAGCGCAAATGCCACGGCGCCCGACTCTTCTCTAAACCCGCAATCCTGTTCATTACTTGTTCTTTCGTTCTACGTTCTCGAGATGTCGGGTAGTTTGATCGGTGACGCTAAAGTTTGCGGGGATGAACTCGCTCGTGTCGGCGGCGCGCAGTCCCTTCGCGGGCGTGCCTTCTGTCAAAGGAGGATTTTTCTGCTGCTCGCGCTCGATGGCCTGAACAATTTTCTTGCTCACGACCAGGCCATTGATGATCAGCGCAAGGCCAACCATGAATGGAATAACTCCCGCGAGCCAGACGCGCGACAACAACTCCGCGTCGCGTGGATTCTGGAGCGCAATTGCTCCCATGATGAAAAACAAAAAGATCGAGACGCCAATCCCAACACAGCTCACGATCACGCCGGCCTTGACTTCGTTATAACGCTTCACTTCAGGCGTGATCCCGAGGCGTCGCTCCATCTCCAGTCTGCGCATCTCGTGAGCCTGGCCCGACATAAACATCTCGGCCACCCAGGTGTTGCCCCAGTCAAACTTCTTTTCCGGAGCCTCGACTGCCTCCCGAACCGCCTGCAGGTTAGCCCCACAAAACGTACAGAACTTTATGTCGTCACTCTGATTTGAGGCACAACGCGGACATATCATGGGCAGCTCCTATCGAGTAGTCGGTTTGAATACGACAATTCTACGATCTGCGTTCATCCGCGTAAATCTGCGGCTAAATCGAGTACAATGACCAGTCCCTCAGATGAAGCCCCTGCCGGTTAAAACCATTGCTCATTACCGGATCGTCGAGCCGATCGGCGCGGGCGGTATGGGCGCGGTCTACAAGGCTTACGATAACAAACTCCAGCGCATCGTCGCGCTCAAGCTGCTTCCTTCGGAATACGTTGAGCAACAGGATCGCCGCCGGCGTTTCTTTCAGGAAGCGCGCGCGGCGTCGGCGTTGAACCATCCGCACATCCTCACGATCTACGAAGTTGGCGAAGACGATGGCAAGCCGTACATCGCGATGGAATACGTCGAAGGCGAGACGTTGCGGCATAAGATCAAAAACAACGGTCTGCAACTCCAACAGACTTTAGACATCGCGATTCAAATCGCAACCGGCCTCGCTCGCGCCCACGAACTCGGCATTATTCATCGCGACCTCAAACCCGAGAACCTGATGCTCAGTCGCGATGGCTACGCAAAGATCCTCGACTTCGGACTGGCAAAGCTCGTCGCTGAACGCGAACGCGCACTCGTTGCGGACAGCGAGCAGAAGACGCTCATTCGCGGGGTCGAAACGCAGTCAGGCACGCTGATGGGTACCGTCAACTACATGGCGCCCGAACAGTTGCTGGGCCAAAGAGTTGATCGCCGCTGCGACGTGTTCTCGTTCGGTGTAGTGCTGACCGAGATGCTCACCGGCACGGCGCCGTTTGTTCACGACAATCGCATCGACACGATGCACGCGATCCTTCACCGCGATCCGCGCTTTACTTCAGAAAAACAGTCTGAACTCCCGTTCGATCTACAACGAATCCTAACAAAAGCCCTCTCGAAGACGCCCAAGGATCGCTATCAAACGATTACGGATCTTGCGGAAGAGCTGAAGACACTCAAACGCGAGCTCGAGCTGGGCAAGACGCTGCCGGTGACGCGGGGGACAAAGCTGGTATTGAAGCGCACCGCTGCCGGCGCGCGCGTGGTCGATTACGAGAAGGAGCTCAACGAAGCGCAGTTCAAAGCGGTCACGACTACGGAAGGACCACTGCTGATCGTCGCCGGTGCAGGTACGGGAAAAACACGCACACTCGTCTATCGCGTGGCTCGCCTGGTTGAGATTGGCGCGAAACCTGAATCGGTTCTGTTACTAACATTCACGCGCCGAGCTGCCGCGAGCATGCTCACGCGCGCCGCGGCTCTGGCGGATGCGCGTTGTCAGCGCGTCTCCGGCGGCACTTTTCATTCCCTCGGCCATTCAGTGTTGCGCAAGTTTGCCGACCATGCGGGTGTCGCGAAGAATTTTACCGTGTTGGACCAGAGCGACACCGAAGACCTGATCGATCTGCTGCGCCGGCAGATCCGTCTCACGAAAGCACAACACTTTCCACGCAAGCGAACCATTGGGGCGATCTTCAGCATGATGGTCAACAAGGTCCTCACCTTGAAGCAGGTGCTGAACCAGCATTATCCGCAGTTCGTCGACGAACGCCGCAATCTCGAAACGCTGTTCCAGTCGTTTGAGGAATTCAAGCGTGGCCGGCACATGCTCACGTACGACGATCTGCTCGTGCGATTTCGTGAGGCGCTCGAAAACAGCGCCGAGATGCGCGAACAGATTTCGGACCAGTATCGCTACATCATGGTCGACGAGTATCAGGACACGAATAAGCTTCAGGCGCAGATCGTGAAACTAATGACCGCGCGGCATGACAACGTGGCGGTCGTGGGCGATGAGTTTCAGTCGATCTACTCGTTTCGCGGCGCGAGTCACCGCAACATGCTCGAGTTTCCGAAGCTCTTTCCGTCAGCACAAATCATCAAACTCGAAGAGAACTTCCGCAGCACACAGCCGATCCTCGACGTCGCCAATGCCATCATTTCCGATGTGAAAGAGAGTTATAAAAAACGCCTCTACTCGCGCATCGACGGCGGTGAAGCGCCGGTCGTTGTTAGCGCGCGAGATGAGAACGAGCAATCGCGGTTTGTCGCACAGCGCATCGCAGAGCTGCGCGAAGAGGGCGTGCCGCTCAGTGAAATCGCAGTGCTGTTCCGTTCCAGCTCACATTCGTTCGACCTCGAAATCGAGCTCGGCAAACACGGCATTCCGTTCCGGAAGTTTGGCGGGATCAGGTTTGCGGAGTCGGCGCACATCAAGGACGCGCTCGCGTTTTTGCGCGTGATCGTGAAGCCTTCAGACACGCTCTCGTGGTTTCGTACGTTGAAACTCATCGATCATATTGGCGATGCAACTGTCTACCAGATACTCGAGCATCTCGGCGTCGAACAACGAGAGGTTCGCTCCGCGCGAACTAAAGCCGGGTTATTCAAGAAACTCGTTCGCTTCCCTGCTCGCGCTGCGTACAAAAAGGAACTGATGCGTCTCGCACGTGTGTTCGCCACGATGAACGAAGGCAAGACTCCGGGTGAACAATTGTCTACCGTTCTTCGTTTTTATAAACCACTGTTGAAGAACAAATACGACGATGTGCAACGACGCGGCCGTGACCTGGAACATCTGCAGACGATTGCGAAGCGTTATAAATCGGCGGCCAAGTTACTCGACGACATCGCACTCGATCCGACTGAGGCGGTACAGGGCGATGCGCCGCGTCGAAGCAGTGGTTTTGTGACGCTGTCGACAGTGCATTCGGCGAAAGGACTCGAGTGGGACAACTTGTTTGTGATCTGGATGACCGATGGCTGGTTTCCATCGAGCAGGTTTCAGGACGAGTTTGACGATTACGATGAGGAGCGCCGGCTGCTCTACGTCGCGACGACGCGCGCGAAGAAGGAGTTGCATTTTGTGTATCCGGCTGTGGATGTTTACAGAGGCCCGGAGACCGACGGCGGCGCTCCGACCCTCTCGCGCTTCCTCGAACCGATACCACCTTCAATCCTGCCACACGCGTCGCTGGCGGGAGAAATATAGGTCGTATAAGTCCTATCGGACCTATAGTATTATTCCCACGAACCATGACACTAGGAACTGAATGGCTGATTGAGGCAAGCGGGTGCGACGAAGCAGCGCTTGCTGATCTCGATGGCCTGAGAGAAGTTTTCAATCGCGTCATTCGCGATCTCGAGTTGAACGTTCTCGGCGAGATCCAGTGGCATCAATTCGATCATCCGGGCGGTGTCAGCGGTCTGGCGTTGCTCTCGGAATCGCATCTCACCTGTCACACCTATCCGGAATTTCGTGCAGCGACTTTCAATCTCTACTGTTGTCGCGAGCGCGCTTCATGGACGTGGGAAACAACCCTCAAAGAAATGCTCGGCGCTACCGAAGTTAAGGTGCGCGTGTTCGAACGAGTCCTCCAGGAATCCGTCGCAGGAGCCGCTAAATGAGTGTGCTCGTGGCGAACTGCCCTTCGTGTGGCGCGCCGGTTGAGTTCAAGAGCGGGCAATCAATCGTCGTCATCTGCGAATATTGCCGCTCCGCCATCGCGCGAACAGATCGTGAACTGAAAGATCTCGGGAAAGTCGCCGAGCTTGTGGAGACCGGCTCGCCGCTCGACGTCGGGTTGCGCGGGAAGTGGAAAGACGTGCCGTTTGAGTTGACCGGACGCGCGCAACTCGGTCACGAAATGGGCGGACGGTGGGACGAGTGGTACGCAACCTTCTCGAATGGATGGCTCGGCTGGCTGGCCGAAGCACAAGGCCGCTTTTACATCACCTTTCAGTATCCGATTCCTGAAGGCGTGCAGGTGCCGTCTTTCGATCAACTGGAACTCGGACAGCAGGTACCCGGACTGCCATGGCCCGCGCCGTTGATGGTAGCAGAAACCGGACGCGCCACCGCGCTCGGCGCCAAAGGCGAGATCCCCTATCTCTTAACGCCGGGTGAAACTTATTACTACGCCGATCTGTCAGGCGTTAATAATTCGTTCGGCACACTCGACTACAACCAGTCGCCGCCACTCGTCTTCCTGGGCCAACAGGTAACACTCGCCGAGCTCGGCATCACCACGGGGCGCGCGCCTGAACGTGAAGAGCGTCGCGTCGGCGCAGCGCAATTGAGTTGTCCGCATTGCGGTGGTCCACTCGAACTGCGCGCGCCCGACAAAACAGAACGAGTCACGTGTCCCAATTGCAACTCGCTCCTGGACGTCAATCAAGGACAACTTCAATTTCTCAAAGCTCTCGAGAAACCAGCATTTCAGCCGTTGATTCCGCTCGGTTCGACCGGCGACGTGCCGCAAGGAAAGATGACGGTGATCGGCGCGATGGCTCGCAGCGTGACCGTTGAAGGCACCCAGTATTACTGGAGCGAGTATTTGCTCTACAACCCGCAAATCGGTTTCCGATGGCTCGTCCATAGCGACAATCACTGGAATTACGTTCAGGCCGTGCCGCCCGGAGAAGTGTATGAGATAGCGAGATCCGCTACGTATCAGGGAAAGCACTACAAGATTTTCCAGGATGCTCCGTGTCGCGTTGAGGTCGTGCTGGGTGAGTTTTATTGGAAGGTCGAAGCCGGTGAAAAGGTCCGAGGGGTTGATTATGTCGCGCCGCCTTATATGCTTTCGAAAGAAGTCTCGACGGTCTACGTCTCCGACGACCAGGGGAAAACGAAACGCACGACGGGCGAGATCAACTGGTCACTCGGAACGTACATTCCGGTACAACAGATCGAAAAAGCATTCGGCGTCACCGGTCTGCCGCGTCCTTCCGGGATTGCGCCCAATCAACCGTACAAACACTGGTGGATTTACAAGTACTGGCTCGCGTTTCTCGTGGTTATGCTTTTGGCGGGCTTTCTGGCGTTCCTCGTTTCCGGTTCGAGCAAGCAGGTGTTTTCTCAGACTGTGACCTTCGCGCCCCTGGCGAATGAAGATGGGACGCAGACCTTCTTCAGCGAGCCATTTGAATTGGCCGGAAGGCGCAATATCAAAGTCATTGGCGAGTCGCCGGTGCAGAACACGTGGGTCTACCTCGAGGGAGATCTGATCAACGACGAAACCGGCGTGGTCCAATCGTTCCCGATCGACATTTCATACTACCAGGGGGTTGAGGACGGCGAGTCGTGGTCTGAAGGCGGGCAAAGCGATGCGGCGTATACGTCGTCGATGCCGGCGGGGAAATACGTGCTGCGTTTGGAAGGACAGTGGGAACGGTGGCAGCAACCCGCGGTTGTTTCGATCAGGATCGAACAGAACGTCACGCATGGCATTAATCTGCTGATCGCGCTGATTGTTTTGTCTATCGGTCCGGTGATCATGGTGATTTATCACATCGGCTTCGAACGCCGCCGCTGGTCGGAGAGTATGTTTGGCAGCGGCGATGATAGTGATGACGATGCTGAATAAGTCTTGAGGAGCATGGGTTGGAGAGGTTAGCTTCACTGGATTAACAAGATGAACAGGATTACATGATTACGTCACAACATCCTGTAAATCTTGCAAATCATGCAATCCTGTCCAACAGCGCCTTGGGTAAATCAACCTGGAGTTTCTTTTGATGCTTAAAACACTCTACACAATCTTTGGTGTCAGCGTCGTCAGCCTGTACACCGTCGCTGCGATGTTCGGCTGGGAGATTAGCGGTGGATCGCGACACCAGTTGCCGCCCGATGCGCGACAGAATGGTTATCGCTCGTTCCACTTCTGGCACTATGGCTTACACGGAGGAAAATGATGCTGATTGATTCAATTGCATATTTGGGGTTGGTGACCCCGCTCGAAGGATTGCTACCAGTGGTTGTCACCACGTTGGTGTTCGTCGTCATTGGATTGATCGTTTTTGCCGTTGCGTTTCTGATAATCGCGAAGGCGACGCCTTTCTCGGTGCGAAAGGAGATCGAGGAGGATCAGAATATCGCGCTGGCCATCGTGATTGGCTCGGTCATTCTTGGTAGCGCTTTGATCATCGCCGCAGCGGTCCACTGATAGGTGAAGCGTCCTCCGTTACTCTTTCTAAACGTTCTCATCGTCGCGACCTGCGGACTGATCTACGAGTTGCTTGCGGGCACGCTCGCAAGCTACGTCCTCGGCGACTCCGTCACACAGTTCTCACTGATCATCGG
>JBKPPU010000017.1:0-51014 GCA_046733695.1 Acidobacteriota bacterium | reverse complement strand
GTGGCTGTCGAACTGAACACAAAAAAGCACAAACGATCTGAATAGATCCTTTGTGCCTTTTGTGCTTTTTTGTGGCTCGCTTCAGATCGTGTAGTGACACACGACGAGAATGTCCTGAATGTCAGTTGCCTCGATCTTCCCCTCAGTATTCAGCCAGGCGTTGAGCGTGAACGCGCCCGGTGGTTGATCGGTAAAGCTCTTCGCTCCACGGACTAAATCATTCCACGTTTGTACCTGCAGCACTTCACCTGATGCGGTGTCGCCGGCCCCGAGCATAAGCTTGAGCCCCGTCGCGCTGAGATCGCCAGACTTCGGTTTCACATACAACTCGATTCCGTTGATCTTGATTTCGCGGCCCTGGAAAAGGAACGGGAAACGCTCCTTAGTTAACGGCATCGTCAAACTACGTTTGAAGCCCGAAGACGTATTCAGGAAACGCGCCCATTCCGTGCCGAACTCATGACGCAGACTATACATCTGCGTCAAACCATGCTGACCTTCAACCCGCACAAAATCATTGAGCATGGTATCCAACTCCTGTACAGCCTGACCTCGGAGCTGGCTCCCTCCTTCACGCGCCGTGTACCGCACGTGCACCACAACGTCTGAAATCGTGTTGTAGTCGAACGTCTTAAACTTCTGCGGCAATTCAATGCGCCAGGTACTAACCGCACCCTGACCTTCGAACGGCAGATAACGTTCGTCACGCAGGTTGGTTTCGAATAGTCCACTATCGTTCTGCCCGCTGCTCGTTACGATCGATTGAACCGTACCGGCAGAGTCGGCAAACCGTGCATCGTCAGCTTGGCGGGCGTACTTATTGCCTAGAAGTGTATTGGCGTGACGGATACTGCTCCCAAGCAAGGTGAGCGTGCAATTGATCCCGGTGTATGGACCAGCAACACAGGGAACAGTTATTCCCACTGACTTCATCCTGCGCATGTAATGCCCCGGATAGTCGACGTCGAACAACGTTTCCGGCAACGTCACAAAACACTCGCCCGTCTGTTTCAACTTGAGGAGGCTGACCGGGTCGATCGACTGCAGCGAAACGTGTTTGACGATCTCATACTCTCGCTGGTTCTGATCCAGGTAAGCGATCTCCATGCGCTTGAGATCGTAAGTGAGTCGTTCACCAGCCAGCAGTCCCTTCTTCAAGCTGTCCCAGTAGCCGAATTGAATAAAGCTCGACTCTTTCACGCCCAGTTCGTAGCGATACGCACACTCAGCACGTTTCGCCACGTCGTAGGCCAACTGGTAACTCTGGAAGTAAATGCCGGAGATCTGTCCGACCATCCAGTCGTAGAGCTCACGATTAGTGAACTTGCTGCGCATGAACTCGTCGACTTCTCTCGTATTCTCGACTTGAAGATCGTGATTCCTCAGGTCGTTTTCGGCAATCGCGACGCGAATATCCGCGGATACGATCTGCTTCTCGATCTGCTCGAGCTCTTTGTTAGCCAGCCGTTCCTGGAGTTTCCAGTCATCGAAGCGCCGGTAATGGCCACCCATCATCGCTGCCATCGAGGCGCTGCTGTTCATGAGTGAAGCGATTTTCCCGATCGATTCACTGAAAGTACTAACTCCCGGACCGATATTGTTGCCGCCGTAGGTTGTGCCAATAGAAGTCGGGAAGCCAATCTTCAGGTTCGGAATCAGATGCAACGATCCAGCCAGGGCGAGCATGGTAACTTCAGTGGCTTGCAGAGCCAGACTCGCACCTGTCAGTGAGACTTGCGTTGCTTCCCACGGGTTGATGAACGCGATATCGCGATAGTAGTCGCGCCGGATTGTCGTCAGTTCTTTGGTTCGGTCCAGTCCTGTACGAGAAGTGATTGCTTCCTGCAGTTGCTTCTCCTTGATGGCTCGAACGGCCTTCAACACCTTCATCTCGTGTGTCGAACGCAGCAAAGCCATCTCCTCCGCGTCGCGTTTCTCGAGTGCCGAGAGTAAAGCGCCGCCTAAAGACTTCACTTCGCCACACAGCTCATTCGCCTTCTGCGACATGACGTTGAAGCGATAATACGGCAACGCGACATTGATATCGGTGAGCGCGCTGGCAACGTCAACTCCGACGCCCGCCGCTTTAACCAGCAGACCTGGATCGATCGGCGAGTCGAACGCCGGCAATGTACGGAGAATGCCGTCGATGTTCTGGCAGTGACGAATCTTAAAGAGTCGATCGGCAACTGTAGTCCAGTAACCGAGTAGCTTGTCATTTCCCGGAATTCCGAAAAACGGCATCAACGGCATGCCGTCGTGATTACCGTCTGGCGGCGGAACGACTGAAGGTGACATGAACCCCTCGATTTCCACCGACGCGTTTGCGAGACCGTTAAGGTCGACCTGATCGTCGAGGCTGCGGAATGTTTGCACTTTGGCTTTCGCGCGCGCCGGAATCTGCTCCGGACGGCGACCCAGGATCTGCGCAGCCAAAATGTAGAGTTGTGTCGCTTCGTTGATTGATTCAATCGTGTCGCGGCGGAACAACTGATCACCCCATGCAATGAGGTTGTCGATGTAGCGCATCACAACCGCCTTCATGTAGGTTACCAGTCGCAACCGTGCGATCACGTGTGGTTTGAATGGATTGGCTTGCCACTCCGCAATCTGTGCATTCAACGCCGGGTCTGCAAACAAATCTGCAAGAGTTTGGGTTCCGCTCAATGCTTGTTCGTAGAGCGGCTTCACGCGCCAGAAGCGTTCCGGTCCCGGAGTGGTTGGCCTGTCTGGTGAGTCAGTCGCTGTCGGATCGAAGATGTAGTGGAACCACTTCTGCGCCTCTTCGAAGCGTTGATTCCTGGTCAACTGCGTCGCAATCAGGAACGGCGTGTGGAAGAACAATTCCCAGTTGTACACCGAGTAAGCGCCATCGTAATTAAAATCGACGTCCTCGCGCGGCTTGGCATTGATATCGACCTGCGCCGGATCGGCCGCGTAGTCGTCAAACACGACACGAGTGTCTATCAACCGTTGATTCGCAAGCGACATCAACCCGCTTACGCCGTCGTGATTTAACGACTTGAAGAAAGCCGGGATTGTCGGATGGTAGTACGTGCTGAACCGGACTCGTCCCTTGCTCTTGTCGTACGTGATGAAATAACTGCGAGCATCGTCCTGGAAGAACGCCGGAAACTCCAGTTTCTTTGCCTGGTAGCTTTGGTGCTTCGGCAACAGCCTGAACGTGCCGGGCGTCTTCGTGAGTATGTTCGTTTCCGTCAGACCATCACTGGCCTGATTCATAAACTCGACCATCATCATGTTTTCGAAACGCGTGCCGACGACGGGCTCGAGCCGGGAAGTCACGTTTGAATCGAAAAGCGCCATCACGCTTTGCTGGCCGTCATCAAAATAGAACGACGCTATTGCTTGTGTTGGATCGACGGACGTCGTCGAGAACGTCGTGGACGTGGTCGTCGTCGGAATCGTGACGAGATCAAACGTGCATTCGGCTTCCGTGATGATTTCGCACACTTGAGTTTCACCAGGCAGGACCATCGATCCGGCTAGTGGAGTAATAGTATTCACGCCGATCGACGCCACGGGTGCAGTAGTTTCTACAGCAAGCGACGCGAGCTTTGATGCACTCTGGGGCGAGCTGCCGTTATCACCGACGAGCAGCGGTTGCTGGTTTCTGTCGACTATCCAACAAACTTGCTTCTGCCCGGTATTGGTTATGCCCTGGGGCTTATAGTCTGCGGACGACAGGAAGTACTTGAGCGAAGCTGTGGTCGTGTTCTTGATCTCTTTTGTGCCGGTATTCGAGAGTGCGATTGGCGTCCCAACTGCTTGATTGTTGGAATCCCTGGCAATGATTTCCACCAGGCTCGCGTCTCCCGCCTGAAACGGCTTGTTATTCACTGACGCGATCACATTCTTCGTCTTACCCGCGCCCAGTGAGAACAATAACGTCTCCACCTTAGGTCTGGGATCATTCGCGGTGATTGTGACTGTGTTCAGTTTTTCAATTGGCCCATAGAGATCGATGAACATCTGTTGCTCTGTCAAATTCGGCAGAGTTTGTATGCGACTCTTGAACGAGAAAAGCTTGAAGACAGCTTCGCTCAGATCGTCATCCGGATGCTTTAACGTGCTTCGGAACGGACTTGCCAGTTTTTTAGCCGACCATTTGCCGTTCTTGTACTCGGTCCAGGCGAGCTGAATTTCGAGCACCTTCCCGCCTTTTTCCATCGTTGCTCCCGGAGCCGGCATCTTGGTCTCTTTCTCCTGTGGCTTGGGAGTAAAGATGGGCCAGAAAAGATAGAGTCTGCGGTTCCAGACGATGGGAATCAGATGATCGCCCTGAATGTCGACTTCGACTTTTTCCCACGCCGTCCAACTCGTGGCGTCGATCTGCCGGCGGTAGAAATACACGTGCGGAGCCGAGAACGTACGCCCGATAACGTGCATTACATCAAGCACGGGCTTGTTGTCCTTGTCGAATTCCTGCTGATGGTACATACCGGCAATTTCCAAACGTGCCACTTCGTGAAGTTTCTCAAGATAGTGCTGAAGCGCCGTCTCTGCGGTGTCCATCGTTACTTCACTTTGGAGCAGCTCGTTCTCGAGCTCTTCAAAGAACACGGACTTACCATCGCGCAGTTCCGGTTCGATCCAGTTTTCCGGGTAGAGAAGAATCTTGCGATTGGCTTCCCACACGCGGTACTGCTTGCGCCACTCAGACCACTCGCGCGCCTCTTTAGGCGTCAGCGCGACTTTTTCCTCGAGATTCATGAGCGAACGTTGAATGAATAGCTGAACCGACCCGATCGCTTGTTTGATCCTGGTGGTCATCATGCATGGACTCATTTCAACGTCGACAAGAAAATCGTCGTACAACTCATCCGCATTGCGTGCATCGCGTCTCAGCATCAGATACGAAACCAGACCTGCACGCTGCTTCTCGCGCAGCGGATCGTTGAGAGTCTTGGCCTTCTCCAACCACTGTGTCGCATCAAGTGTCGCTCTTACGAGTCCCTTGACGTCGTCTGCACACTTGCGTTCATCCGCCTCGACCACTGTCACCGGTGTCCACGACAGACACTGATCAGCCGACGCGCCGAGTTGATTCATCATTTTGAACGCGGCAGTCAGGCGACGCAGTCCTTGCTCATCCTTGTAGCTGCTGACTACCAAGCCGAATCCGTCGTTGAGGGCCGTAAGATTTTCCAACTTCCACGAGAGGCCCTCGCTGAGTTTTTGAAGCAGCGGATCAACATCGGTGACGTTGGGGTCGTGAGCTGCTGTGAAAACATCAGTCAGCACGCTTTCCGAAAGCGGCAAGGACGCGCTCAACTGGAACAGATCGGCGAGCCGTGCCCAGCCCGGATAAAGCGATGGCGACGGCAAGGTGCTGTCGAATGGAATCTTGTTCATGTCGAGCCAACCACTGGTTGGAAAATCAAACAGCCACTGGAGCTGCTCTGACGTCATCCGGAACTTAAGATTCAGCATAGCGATCTTGAACAACCGAACGACGATATTGAACTGTTCGGTGTAAGCATCCCTGGTCACCTCAATATTCGGATTGCTACCTGCGAACGCGGGATCGAGAAGCACCGAGATCGCTTTCTCCGTGGAACCCGTCACAGTCGATTTGACCCAGTTCGTCAGTAACTCGCGGGCGGCGCTCGAATCGAATTTTAGAGATTCGCCTATGAGTTGAATAACAATCCGTTCGCTCAACGTCGTCCGCAAATATGGCAACAGCTTGCTCAACACGAAGACAAACCTGGCCGCCGGCGTGCTGCCGGTTGCAAACATGGTGTCGACCTCGCTCGGCATGATGAAGACATCACTTCCCGTCGGCGGGTTGTCGCCGGCAGCATCAAACAGATCGTCGATTTTTTGTCGATAGGTCGCGTCTGATGACAGCGCGAACAAAGCGGTATGCTCAGCCTCGCTCATCACACCGATGAAGTGCAGCCGGTCGGTGACGTTGTCGACGTAGATCTTGCTCTTGAGCGCACCGGTAAAGATGACTTCTGACGGCAATGGCTGTTCGAGATGAACGTCGAATCGCGGTATCGAATAGCGGCGCATGTGACGTTTGACCAGAGCGATGTCCGCTGCATCGGGCGCTGGGTTGTTCAGTGCGGCAATCAGTTGCTCGATAATCGTGTTGTCCCAGTTGAGCGACGCGAGCTTACGTCGCGTGAGATCCCCATTTGGATCGCTCGTTGCAGGGGCGCCACCGCTGGAAGTTGCGACAAAGTTGTTGTCCGCCGCGACTTTTTGTACTTCGGCGCGAATTGACTCGAGAGCCGCCGCTATCGCCGTGTCGCTGAGCGCAATTGGGAAAGCTGACGAAAAATCGTGCCGCAACAGGTAATTGAGATCCTCAACGCTGAAACCTGCCGCAGCGATCCTTTCACTCTCCTGGACAAACTTCATCGTGTCTTCAGTCGTCGTAAAAGGAGTCGCGTCGATCACTTTGAGCGCCGCGAGATACGTAGACGTGGAGTATTTGAGTGCGCGGGCAAACGTCGCATGACGATATAGCTTCGAAAGGCTTGCGAGATCCAGATCGTCGTTTGAGACGACGTTCGTATCCGCGAGCATCACCGTAAGATCGTCGATACTGATTTGCAGCGCCGCCGCGATCCTCGACTTGTTTTCAGAAAGCTTCCTGCCGGTAAGTGCAGCCGGATCTTCGGGCAGCGACTGGCCTGCCGCCGCGCGATTGTTAAAGAGAGTTGCGTAGAGCGACGGCACCGCCGGCTCACCTTCGATGAAGTGATCGAGATAGCGACCGGTATCCATCGGCGCCCAGAAGCAAAGCAGGCTCACTACCGGCAATTTGAACTGTGCGCTCAAACGCTGGATGTGCGACAACTCGACGAGAAACTCTTTTGTGATGTCGAGTGACCCGGGGCTGTTTGGCTGAAGCGCAATAATCGCCTTGTCGAGATCGCGCATGGTCCAGCCAAGCTTGCGAGCAAGACGCACGAAGCGATGAATCCTGTTCCACGTCGCTTTGAGGATCGCTTTCTTTGCTGCGTCATCAGTAACTTGGGGATCGACGACCTGGATCTCGAGCTTGCTCAAGTTGCAGGTAGTTGCATCATCGTTATCTGTTGAGACAATGCCCAGCTTTCGACCACTGCTGATGGCCGGGTTGATGTAATAAGAACCCAGCACTTCCAACATGTCTCTGTAGGCGAGGCCTGATTGCTGCAGGAATATTGAAACGCGCTTCAATACCTCGTCCCAGGGACCGGCTGCGTTATCCGCCGAGCCATCCGTCGGATCTTCTATATCGTTTCCCATTTCTTTCAGACCCCAGAAATTCCATGGACCTTCGCTGGTTGTGGGATCGTTATCGTCCGGACCACCTGTTGTAACACCAGTGATGATTTTGGCTTCTTCAGTTGTCAGCCCGATGTACTCATTAGCGATAGGCTTAGCCATTAAAGCTGTGGTAGCGGGGTCACGGAAGAATGTCTCCATCACCTCGGTGCGCTTCACATCGAAGTGACTGAGATAACCGCGAATCTCTTCGACAGGAACATTCAACGGCAGGCTCCATGAGTACACGGCCTTCCGCAACTCGTCGTAGGCTGCGTTGTTAACATGTTCGGGATTTGCGCGGAGTTCTTCCGAGGTCCAACTCGTCTGCGGCCAGGCTACAACATCAAAACCCTGGCCGGTCCCGCGATACTTAACCGTGAACGACCAACTGGCATCGAGAATCAACCACGCATTGGTCTGATCCTCGTCGACGCGGACCGATGCTTTATCCGTGAGTGAATATCCCTTGCTCTTGAAGATGGTCAGAAAAGCTTGGGGCATCTTCTCGTCGTTCAGGTCATTCAGTACTGACGTGACGTTGCTGATATCGCCGCCGCTGCCTTCGGAGATCTTGAACGCACGAGCCTTAACGGCCGCTTCCATGATCTCTCTGGTCAGATCGACGTAAGGCACTTGCGTCGTGGTGTTTTCGCAGGTGAGCTCGATATGTTCGAGGTCTGGCCGGCGGCCAAACAACACCTGCAACGGCGTGAGATCGCGTTTCTTTGGACCATCGCCGAGGAATTTCAGGATGTCGACGAAGTACGCCGCCGGGCTGTACACCGATTGGCACTGTTCGCAATCGCAGAGCTCGAGCGAACCAAACAATGTCGCTAAGTCGGGACTGGCTGAAGACACGCTTGCGAACTTCGCAATCGCTTGTTGCTTCACACTGCCATTCGAAACGACAGCAGGTGCGGCTGAATTGGCAGCGACCGCTTGTCCGAGATAAAAGTTCATCGCGGTTGCATGCGTCTGCTTCGCCTTGCGATAAGCTTCCTGCGCTGCGGCTTCGCCGCCCAATGCGGCTGAATACTTCTCAATGAATCTTCGCTCGCCGACTTTGACCAACGAGAAGGCGGAGTGAAGATCGTCTTTCCGCAGAGAACGCATTTCGGCATAGCGTGACGTGACGTTGAAAAGACGCTGCATGTTTCTCAGCTCGGCCACGAGTGCTGCGCGGTTATTCACTCCCGTAAAGTCTGCGGCGGGAGTATTGAGATACACGTCGATCGGGATTTCTCTGAACTCGTAATTCAGATTGTGATCGAAGAACGCCTTTAGATCAGGTTTCACGAGCTTGAACGGATTGTCGGTGGCCACGTCTTTGTCGACTCGACCGGCGATTGCCGGGGTCGGTATCGCATTCTCCATGTACGCGTTCAAAGCGGCAGCGTAATTCAGGATTTTTTCCGGCATAGTGGCGCCGGGAGTTGATGCCGGGGCACCAATTGCTGAACCGTTTGCTTCGAGGATTGTTTTCCAGTCAGCCGCATCTCTCGCAGCAAACCGGCGCAATACACGAGCGTTTGACGGTAATGTCCCGGTAGAAAAGTCGTAAGGTTTCCGTAGTTCGCGCACGAGCGGCAGGTGGTTAGTAGTCAGATCGCCTGCGTGCAGGGTAAAGCGCACGTCATTCTTGTCGGTCGGATTCAACGAAGTGCTCACATCGACGGCGTCCCAGAAGCTCTTGTTAGTGCCGCCATGTTGAACGACCATTTCCGCGACAATGCGCTGTTTGTCCTGAGTTAACAACGTCGAAGTCGCGAGCAAATCTCCAAGCGAGGGTGTTTCTCCCGAAGCTCCCGGTGCGAGAATCAAGCTGGCCTTCAGAATGCCAAGCTTCTCGGCAATCTGGTCCAACTCAGTGGCGGAAAGCTGAGGAATGATTCCCTGGTTTGATGACTGCTCCAGCGCTGCGCGCAAAAGCGAGATCTCGTTCTGCATGAGATCTTCGAGCACGGTAGGAAAGTTCTGCCGGAAGAGACCGTAAAAGACTGATTGCGCGATTACGATTGGGTTCGCTTGCACGTTACGACGCGCGCTTTCCGCAATCAACGTCAGCAAATCCGTGTCGATGCCAGTCTCACCGTTCAGGAACGAAATATCGTCTGGAGTCAGCCCCGCATGCGTGACCAAGCCTTTAATCACCGGCGCAACGTCATTCACGATTTTTTCAAACTCGGAAAGCCCGCGAGTGTTACCGATAGTGAAGTTCACTAGCTCAACTTTGCCAGCGTTGAAAATAATTGGTGAGGTTGCGAGCACCGCTCCATTGCTGTCGAAAACCTGCACGAACAGATCAGCAGTACCCTTTTCAGTGGTACCATTTTCAGGATCTTTGAAATCAGTAAACTGATACATGATCGCGTATTCGCCAGACTGTTGTTTGGTGGTGTCTGACCCGATCAGCTTCTGTGTGCGCAGGTCCTTGTCGAACGCTTTCACCGTCTTGCCACTCATGGGCTGGCCCTTGTCGTCGATCACCTGGCCCAGCACGATGAATTTGTTGGGATGCGGCTTGTTATCGTCGAGCACCCATCGCGCTTTGCCATCAAAGATTCCGTTGGGTACAAGCTTGTGCTTCTTCTGATAATCGACGAGGGCGTCGTACGTCGTATCGCCGAAGAGTTTGTCACCTTGTTCCTTCTCGGAGATCCTGTAGCCGTCGTTGAAGAGAAAGTTTTGCAGCGCAACTACGTCAGGGCCGCTCGAACCTCGTACCAGGTCTGGAGGCGGTGGTGGTGGTTGTTGAGTTGTTTCGGTTGGTGGTGGTGGTGTTCCGTCGATTTCCATGATTGCCTCCAAATAATTTGATTTATGATATTGACGAAGATTGATCCTCGTTTGGCGTTTCCCGCTTCTGAATCAATGTTTGTGGGCCATATTCCCTTCGGATTGAAAGTGCTGGAACATTTCACGCAAATTCTCACGTTCCAGGTTCGTTAACGTTACGTCGTTCTTCTTCAACGTTGCTTCCAAGTCTGCCAGACGTTTGTTGACGCGGGCCTCACGCTGATTCATGTCCGGTTCGTAGTTGTTGCCCTCATAAAGGAGCACGCCCCAAACTAACGGGAGGACCATAGTTGCATCACGAGGGTCGCACATGATGCGGTGCGCAATGTCGTACTCCTCATGGAAAATGTCTTCCAAAGCCCAGCGGATCTGCGATTGCGCCCAATCCGAAATCAAATTTGCAAACTTTTCCTGTGTCTCAGTCCTGGCAGATGCTTTCATCTTATCTACCGAGTACAACTGGAATTCGGGAAAGTCCTCCTTAGTTTCTTCCGGCTTCGGAGCCGTCACCGGCGCCGCCTCTGCTGAACTGGAGTATGCAAGCCCTGCGACGATTATTGCCGCGGTTATAAGTCCCGCGAGCTTTCCTCCTCCGCGGGGTCGCGCTCCCTTGGCTGCCTTAGCTCCCATGGCTAACGCTTTATTGACTGCTATTCGTCGCCTCAATACCTGCAGTAACTTGAGACCTTGTTTTTCCTGCGCCACGAGCAATGGCTCGAGCTCCTGGATAGTGACTTTTGATCCGCCTTTCTCAAGTACATCTCTAATCATGTCGCGCTGAGCGGCGTAGATCATTTTCACATCGCCTGCGGTCAACCCACCGGACAAGGCCAGGTCTCTGACAAGACTGATCATGCCGAGGTCCGCTTTTGTTTTTAGTTGTGCGACGGATTTCTCCAGGACCACCGTGATCGTGTGACGGTACATTTCCTTCGTGTAGACGGAACCCTCACCCATAAATTTTTTGACTACCTGAGTTCCGATCTCTTCTGTCGAATACTCCTTGAAATAGCCAATCCATTTCAGCAATGCACCTGGTATTAAGTGTTCCGAGATGCTGTTTGTACCCCTCGGTGGTTGCGCGATGTGCTTCTTTTTACTTCCGATCGGCGCGAGCGTCGCAGAATTCCCGGTCACATCAACTTCGCATGTTGGTCGGTTGTGACAGTACTTAAAAAGATTGGGGCCATCTGCGAGACCTGACGGGTCGCAGCTCACCCATCTTCCAAGCCATGATGAGTAGTACCTGGCGCCGTGGTAACTCAATCCGCTCTCTTCGTCTCTTTCCATTCCGGTGTACCGGTATCGCGTGGGCGGCACTTCAATGCTGCTATTTCGTGCGCGATAGGCACTAGTCCCATATGGGTGATACTCCTCATAAGAAATCACCGCTGCCTTGTCGCTGACTTCGAGGCACGTCGAGCCCAGGTGATTGCTGTATTGATAGCGGAAGAGTGGTCCAACCGGCAGGCTGCTGCTGGTCTGTATTACGTCCTCAACCAGTAAAAACCGCTGAGAACCGTCATCTACGTGGATCGATTCAATCTCTTCGATCACACTGCCGTTTTGATAACGACGATAGATCTCCAAACCACCCAGATAGATGCGTTCCTTCTGCTTCGCTCCGTTCTGGTTCTCGATTATTTTTCGAGTACGTTGCTTGCCTGAATCGTAGTTGTAGTAAGCCCAACCTCCGCCAAGCAGGTTCAAGGCCCGGATCATGTCTCGATAGTCCCAACGAATCGATTGTTCGAGGGTGACACGCTCAAAATTCAGTGTGTTGCCGTGAACGTCGTAGCGATAGACCACGCCGCCGATTGGGTCGATGCCTTCCCACGTGGTGAGCAAACGGTTGCTGTTGTTGGCGTTGGCATAATGGCGCGTCCACGACCGGTTGACCGACACATGTTGGACGCGATCGAAATTGCCTGCTGCATCGTAGTTGTAGGTTTCAGTGTAATTGCGCAACGTGTCCTTTGCGCCAACTGGAAACTGAACGTTGAAGGAATCGTCTTCAAACTGGCGCGGTGCGCCACTGGCGAGAAAATTCTCTCGCCCCGTACTTTCGATCAGACGATAAATTGCGTCATAGGTGTAACGGCTGACAGCATCCACTTGCTGATTCTGAAAAAAAGTTGGTTGGAAAGCGGCGTCACGTATCTCGGTAACATTTCCAATCGGGTCATACGTGTATTTCAGGTCTTGCAAAACGCTGTCATCGGTTAATAGTAGTCCGATTTTCGGAGGTCGATTGGCACTCGGGCGCGTTGTTTTCAAATGACTCAAACGGAATGATTTCGGATGATACTCGTAGCTGGTGATCGTCCGGTTACCTTTTTGAACGATTTCGTGCTGGCCTTTCGCGTTGTAGCGAACATCGGCAATGGCGATGGTTGGACCATTTATAGAGGGCGTGTGACCCTCAGCGGTCTTTGTCGCGCCGGCGTCAACCGTCTGGCTTACCAACGCACCTCGCTCGTTGTAAGCGGGTACGTGAACAGCCACACGAGTACGGTTGCCGCGATGCCAGTCGTAAGCTCGCGTTGGACGGTTCAAGGCATCGAACTCGGTGATCTGAAAGAAAGTCTCAGCCTCGAGTTGCGCAGTCGGCGATCCGTCCTGCCAGTCGATCAGGGGAGCTTTGTATTGACTGACGAGCCGGCGCTGCTGTTCGATCGGATTGCCTTTGAAGTCAACCCGCTCAACCTGCCTCAACCCGCTCTGGTCGTGTTGCGCGTGAAGCGCACCGCGCAAATTAAGCGTCCGGGCATCCGGCAAGTCCTCGCCGTACGTGTAAACCTCGATGAGCTGTGGTGCACCCATGTTGATCGTCAACCACTGCTCGATCGGTCGATGCAATGCATCGTAACGGCTGAAGAACAGGCGCTCCTCGTCGATCACTGCACCGGCATCGTCTTGTCGTTGGTTGAAGTCCCATGCGAATGCGGTTTTTCCCGCAGCATCAATCAGCATCCAGCGATCGCCGGTATCCATGCTGTGTTGAAATAGCGCGTTGCCTGCGATGTCGTAACAGGGCACGCTTTTGGCTGGAATGTTTTCATTAGGCTCATCGGACCAGCGAGTAGATTTCGGCGGCGTGATGTACTGCATCACCAGATTACCGCGCGCGTCGCGTGTCCAGAGTGGCTTCCCTTCCGCATCGAATTTATTGAATGTGAAGTAACGTTCGTCGCGGTAACGTTTGCCGCCGAACACGTGCGAGCCGTTTGGATCTTCTACACGGTTATGCGCAATGCTGAAGGCCTCGCGACCAAGACTATCGGAGATCAAGAGCGCCGGTGTGTTGAAGTGTTGGGCTGCAAGCCATGCGGCACGTTGGTCCTCTGTGACAGCAAGCTCGCCGGTTATCGGATCGCGTGGCAACGGATTTTCAATCGGCGGCGGATTGCGTTCGCGGTACCAGTCACTTTCTGGCACCGTGTCGTTAGCGTCAAAGATCCTGCTCTCCCACGGGGAGAATTCAGCCCGAGTGAAAGTCCCATCGGGCATTTCGGTGCGCACGGTGCGCCCGACAGCATCGTAGTAGATCACCGGAGTGACACCGACTTCTTCCTGCTGATCGCCTGCAGCGCGACATGTCGATTGCGTGCTGAAGTATGGTTCGTATTGCTTAACGGGCTTGCCCTTGTTGTTGAGCACCGTCTTCCCGTTGACGATCCAACGCAATGGACCACCCGGATTTCCCGGCTCGGGTTCGGCCTGGTTGCGGTTAAGTAAAACTGAGCCCTGGCCATCAGAACATGCGAAACCGATTTGCAGAGGACTGTTCGCGCCTGGATCGAGTTGTGCGACATGCTGCTCGCGCACAATCGTGCAAGTGCCTGACGGGCGGCTGGCCCAAACGGTCTTGCCGTTTTCGATCTTTTCGCCGAAGTGATAAAGGAACCTGATCGATGCATTGCCGAGTACGGGGTTAAAGTGCGCGTTCATTTCGCCGGCAGTTAGCGGCGGCAGGTCGAAGTGTGTCAGAAGCTCCACTAGATCAGCATTGGCGAAATCGTCGTTGTAACCTCCGAGGTTGTCGCCCTCAATACCTTTGCCTTTCACGGCCGCGGCAACGACCATTCCGAGCACGTCAAAGAAGACTTCGGTGCGGTTGCCGTTAAGGTCTTCGATCTCAGTTGGCGAGAGCACGCGATAGTCGAAGCGTGCACCAACGCCTGGATCAGGATCGACGAAGATATTGGTCTGATTACCGACGGCATCAGCGCTCGATTGAATAAATAGGTCGTACTTACTGTCGAAGGTGAGTGTCATTGTGTTTCCGAATGGATCTGTGTAGCGCTCTGGGAGGTAGAAATGATCGCCGGCGTCGTCAGCGAAACCGGCTACACCTGATCGCTGCCACCACTGATTCGCGCCCGCGTCGCCCAGGAGATTTCTTCCCGGCAAGTAGCCACACGTAGATGCAGTATTGAGTGCATTCCGCACTGCATCGTCGAACTTGTTTCCCAGCACAGACTCGAGCAGAGGCGTTGTAAGTGCCAGCTTGTAGGTCTCGTACGTCAGGCCAAGATGGTTCAGTTCGCCGTGCGCGAGTGGTGTTTTTAGATCCTCGTCGAAATACAGCGTCAGGACATGTTCGATCTTGCGTTTTTCCTGCAGGTTCAGATTTGGAGTGTCGTGATACTCGATCTCTTCGACCTGACGCGTTCCTTGATCTTTTTCGGTCAGGTGATACGTGCGCAAATCGGGTAAATCAAAATAGAAACCAGCCGCAGGTGTGAAACCGGTGAGCTCGTACGTTTGTACTTCGGCGGGCATACGCAGCCGGTAGTGTTGATTGGCTGAGATGCCTGAATCCGGCTGAATCGCGTCCGTGGTATAACGAGATTCGTTATAGGCCAGTTGCTGTTCGGCTTGCACGTTGCGGATCTGATTGACCTGATCCGGAGGGAATTCCGGATCGCTGAAAGGCCGGACGCGTCGATAACCGACGGCGATCGATTGCAGGACATTGCCATATTCATCTGTCGACAAATTCAACGTGTGAGTGACACGAGGATCGGGAGTCAGTGACGGAAGGTTTTGTGGATCGTCAGGAAACGTTACGGAACGAAGATCGAGCTCGTAGTGATAACTCAATGCTTCGCTCTCGGTGACAAGAAAAACAGCATGACGATTCTCGGCCATGGGCTGAATGCGCCGAATGCTGCAATTGTGTGTGGAAGCGGAGAACAACCGTACCGGAATCTGTTTGCCGTCTTCGAGTTGGTCGACATCAAGCTCGTAAACTTCCTGACGCAACGCCATGCCTTTGCACGCGCGCAAAGCCTGGCGCCATTCGTCACTGCTGAGTTGTTCCTGGTCGAGGTCCGGTTCAGGCAGCGGTTTCTCATTGAAGCCGCTCAGCACTGCTGAGTAACCCGGCATTGCTGCGAGCGAGTTAGGAAAATATTCGGTGGTGAACTGCGTCAGGACCGGCGCGCGATCGAAGGCTGCGCCGGTATGAAACCATGTAATCGTTTTAACTGGTGGCTGGTAGAGCGTCTTGTCATCTGTGATGTAAGGGCTGTCTGCATTGCCGTTCGCGAATTCGCCGAACGACTCGACGTCCACCTGCTCGACGCGGCCAAATCCACGGAACTCTCGCTCAATGCCGTCGAAATAACCATGGTGATAACTGTAGGTAGACGAGAAAACTGTCTGCCGCCACTTGTCGCGCAAAGTAACCTTCTCGACGACATGCACTGGAAACGACAGTTTGGTGATCCATGGGCGGCCTGCAAGTTTGTCTGCCAGATAGAACTTCGTGCTCGGCGCGTACTGAACCTCGGTCTCGGCTCCAAGATTGTTCACCGACTTGACGAGCAGGTGAGGCTTCTGACCCCCCATCAAATCGATGTAACGCATCGGGCTCGTCGTCGCATCCGGCAACGGCGACGACCAAACCAGACAAGCAGTGCCATTTCCGAATAAGTCGGCAACCTGTATCGAGCTCACGTTGTCGATAGAAGGAAAGTTCTCGAGTACTCGGGCATCGCTCCAGCCATTGCCTGATTGATTGAAGTAAAACCGCACCTCTTCGGCCGCGAGATAAATAATATCGACCACACCGGACCCATCGATGTCAGCCAAACGGATGCGTCGCTGATCAAATTTGTCAGGCTCGTCGAACCACGGCGCGTGGTCCATGGTGACTTTTCCGCCAAAGCGCCCGTAGCCGAGATTCGGCCAGTAGCACACTTCACCGTTACGGATTCGTACGAGATCCGTTAATCCGTCTCCGGAGAGATCGGCGAGATAGATCGATTGTTCCGCATCCGCAAGAACGAGGACTGGTCCGTGTTCTTCGTCGAGTGAATTCAGCGTTCTTTCGGAGGCTGCAAAACCGGTTTCACCGAGCGACGCATACCAGGTGAATGCGTCGTTCTCGGTAATCAGGATGTCGGCCAATCCGTCGCCGGTAAGATCGACGAACTTGAGATTCGGATCCTGCCAGTCCACGTTAGGCAGCGCGCGGAACGGAACAAACGTGTCCCATGTGTCTACATCGTTACGTTCGAAGAAACCCGCGAGGTGACCATCAAAGCGCACCAGGTCGGGACTACCATCTCCTGCGAGATCCTCAATCTGCCAGCCGCCGGCACCGAGTCCCGCAAAGGCCGGCTTCTCCATGATCATCTCGACGGGTGCGAATGCTGCGACGTTCTTTGTAAGCGGACTTAGATTTCGCTTGTAGAACCAACTTGTCGCCTGCTCGGTGAGAATGCCGGGAATGCCTTCGCCATCGAGATCAATCCATTGGTAATTACCGTGAATTGCGGTGGGCAGATTCTCGCGACTCTCGCTGTCGACCTCGTGTATGCGCTCGTCGATAGTGGCTTCGGTGTATTGGAATTCGACCGGGGGCATAGATTTCTTCCGATAACCACCGCCGGTCTTTTGCTTGTAGCCAGTCTGCGTAACTGAAGTGATGAACGAGACAGTCTGACTTCCGCGATAAACAAAGTCGGTCGACTTCACCAGGCAGTCGCGACCGATGCTCTCTTCAGGAAAGTGATGGAACATCAGGACGCGCCGGCAAAGACGATACGTGCGCAGTTCGAAGCTGCCGCGATAGCTCGAGAATGCATCCTGCCTGCGCAACCACATACCGGCGTCGTTTGACTTCGGGTCATCCTGATTGTGTTCGCCGTAGTCAAAAACCACTTCAAACAGCCAGTCGTTGCGTTGTGAGAGATCCTCATCTGTGCGGCGCGGAGTTCTGTTGCCGTATTTAACCGATTTGAGATAACGCTGCGCTGAACGATCGCGATTCTTTTCGTTCGCGGCTGAAAAATCGACGCCTTCAGAATTTTCAGGCTTGTATTCGTAACGAATCGCATTGCCTTTGTCGTCGTAGGTCTCGCAGATCAACCAACTGTAGATCTTGCGCGAATCCGTGGCGTCAGAGATGCGGCTATCGGGAGCCTTACCGTACCAGGTCGTGATGTTGTCGCGGGAAATTGATCGCCAAAAGGTGTCGCTCGGATCTGTTTTACTTGTCCATCGCTCAATACGAGCAAACAGTCCTTCGATGCGCGGTCGGTAGCGATGAACGGTGTAACCTGTGATACTGGTGCGGTCCTCGAATCTGCTACCGTCTGCAAGAAGCTCGGGGACCAGATCTTCCGCTCCGGAAAGCAGAAAGACGTCGGATTCTTCCGCGTCACAATATCGCGGCAAACCTTTGTCTGTTTTGCGCGTGATCGAGGGCAACGTGAGGTTCCAGCCGAGGCCGAACGGTCCGTTGCCTGCACCCGAGTCGTAGGAAAGTGAGAGTTGCGGACCAAAGCCAGCACGACCTGGCGTTACCGCAAGCGGCACTGACATCGAGCCACTACCCGTTACCGGATTGGCGGTAAACTTCTCCCCGATTCCCCTGATCGCGCCACCGCCTTTGGGCAGCGAAATCGAAGGGACCTTGATTCCGTTGGCATTTGAGTGTTCCTGATCCACGAGTCTCCCACCTTTCTTCCTAGAGTGGTGGGCAATCGCAAAACATCACACGGGCGCTTCGCCACAAGCTTGGACACAGTCCAAGCACGGGCTGCGATTTTCATTGTTTGGTGCGAATAATCTGCGTAATCTGTGGACATGAAAATACTGTTGAGTCTGGCGTTATTGCTGGTTTCGTGCGGCTTTGTCTGCGGGCAGCAAGATCAGCGGATGCACTGGTGGCGCGAGGCGCGATTCGGGATGTTCATTCACTGGGGAATCTACGCAGTGCCCGCCGGCGAGTACAAAGGCCAACGCTCCGAACGAATCGGCGAGTGGATTATGGAGTGGGCTAACATTCCGCGCACTGAGTACGAAAAGTTCGCCGCTCAATTCAATCCGGTTAAGTTCAACGCGCGAGAGTGGGTCAGCATCGCGAAGAATGCAGGCATGAAATACATCGTGATCACTTCGAAGCATCACGATGGATTTGCAATGTACGACAGCAAGGTCAGCAATTACGACATCGTGGACGCCACTCCCTATCATCGCGATCCAATTAAAGAGCTGGCAGAGGAAGCGAAGAAACAGGGACTCAAATTCTGTTTTTACTATTCGATTGTCGATTGGCACTACCCGGCTGCGTATGTCGACGCCCCCGGAAAAGAGCCGACCGCGGGCAACAGAACCACGAAGCTCAAACCCGGCGGTAAGGAAGAATATCTGAAGTACATGCAGGCGCAATTGCGCGAACTCATCACCAAATACGATCCGGCTGTATTGTGGTTTGACGGAGAATGGCAGGACTGGTGGACCGAAGCCGACGGCAAAGAACTCTATCGGTACGTTCGCTCATTGAAGCCGGACATCATTATCAACAACCGCGTCGGTAAAGGGCGCCAGGGCATGCAGGGGATGAGTAAAACCGATCAGGAATACGCGGGCGATTTCGGCACGCCCGAGCAACAGATTCCCGCGAATGGTTTGCCCGGCGTTGATTGGGAAAGTTGCATGACAATGAACACGACGTGGGGATTCAAGTCGTACGATGACAAGTGGAAGTCGCCGGAAGTGCTCATCCGCAACTTGATCGACATCGCGTCAAAAGGCGGAAACTATCTGTTGAATGTTGGCCCAACTGCCGAAGGTTTGATTCCGCCGGCCAGTGTTGAGCGACTCGCAGCCATCGGCGCGTGGATGAAGGTAAATGGCGAATCGATTTACGGGACAACGGCCAGTCCGTTTCCGAACCAGCTTGCCTTTGGCCGTGCTACAAGTAAGCCCGGTCGCGTTTATCTGCACGTTTTCGATTGGCCCGCGGATGGAAATCTTCGCGTACCTCGCTGGAGCGACACGCTGGCAAGAGTTTATTTGCTTGCCCGTCCGAAAGAGTCTCTGAGGATCATCGCGCGAGACGATGGTGTGATTATTCGTTTGCCGGCGAAACCGATCGATCCGATAGCGACTGTAGTAGTTGTAGAAACGAAATACTAACCATGCACCCAACAACTCTGCGCGACAAACTTTATGGAGTGATAGCTTTTCCAGTCACTCCGTTCAAAGATGATCTGTCTCTGGATCTTCCCGGACTGCATCACAACATTTCAAAGTTGATCGAGCACCCCGTTTGCGCACTCGTGGTTGCCGGCGGGACTGGTGAAATGTATTCGCTCACGCCTGCCGAGTACACACGCGTCGTCGAACTGACGGCGCTTGCGGTCGAAGATCGCGTGCCCGTGATCGCCGGTGTTGGGTTCAATCAGCGATTAGGTATCGAGATGGCGCAGGCCGCCGAGAAAGCCGGTGCTGACGGCATCCTCATCTTTCCGCCTTACTACGCGCAGACGGACGATGAAGGATTGTTTGAGTATTA
Organism: Acidobacteriota bacterium; assembly: GCA_046733695.1. Lineage (GTDB taxonomy): Bacteria > Acidobacteriota > Blastocatellia > Pyrinomonadales > Pyrinomonadaceae > PSRF01. The sequence continues at coordinate 31,114 of JBKPPU010000017.1, read as the reverse complement.
CCGCTCCATCGCGGCGTCAGTGAAGCTCGGCGTGCTGATCTACAGCCGCGACTGGGCCGTCTTCACTCCTGCAATGGTGGAGCATTTGACCTCGATTCCGAATTTGATCGGATGGAAGGACGGCCACGGCGATATGCGGCGGCTTCAGGCAATCATGAATCACGTCGGCGATCGTTTGCACTGGATTGGCGGCGCCGGCGACGACCTCGTTGCTGCTTACTACAGCACTGGAATTCGAACATTCACCTCGAGCATCGCCACCGTAGCTCCGCGACTCTCGATAAAGCTGCACGAGCTGGCCGAAAGCGGCGACCACGAAACATTAACCGACTTGCTCGACCGGTGCGTGATACCGCTCTACGCGATTCGCGCGCGGCGTAGGGGATATGAAGTGTCCACGATGAAGACGATGATGGATATGGTTGGACTGAATGGTGGACCAATACGACCGCCACTAGTCGGCGTGAAGCCGGAAGAGGAGCGCGAACTGCAAGTGATTGTTTCAGAGTGGGAGAAGTTTCTGTGAGTTATTCAAAGGTCAGGTGGGGACTGATCGGTTGTGGCGATATCGCGCGAAAGCGTGTCGCTCCGGCTCTGCGCGACTCTGCGTTATGCGAGCTGATCGGAGTCAGCAGAGCACGGTCTGAACTGGCTGAATCGTTCGCGCGTGAGTTTGGCGCAAGGCGATGGTGTGCGGACTGGCAGGACTTCCTGATGGATTACGAGATCGATGCGATCTACGTCGCGACTCCGGTGCACTTGCACGCGGAACAAACCATTGCCGCCGCTGAACGAGGCAAACATGTATTGTGTGAAAAGCCGATGGCGCTAAACGTGGCCGAGTGTGATCGGATGATCGCGGCGTGTCGCTCGAATGACGTGAAGCTCGGCGTTGCTTACTATCGCCACTTTTATCCAGCGGTGCGGCGTGTGAAAGAGTTGGTTGAATCGGGCGAGCTTGGCGTTCCGGTTGTTGCTCAGATCAACGCGTTTGAGTGGTTCGATCCTTCGCAATCGGATCCGCGCGCGTGGTTAATCGATCGGAGTCTTTCGGGTGGTGGTCCGATGTTTGACTTTGGGTGTCATCGTATTGAGGTACTGCTCGACATCTTCGGTGACGTGCGCGATGTTAAGGCAACTTTGGCCAACACCTTCTTCGATCGTGAAGTTGAAGATACGGCTACCGGCGTCTTTCGATTTGAACGCGGAACGTGCGGTACGTTAACGGTCAGTCACGCCGCCCGCGAACCCCAGGACACATTCGATCTCTTCTGCTCGCATGGCTCGATTCACATCCCGGTTCTGAACGAAGGAACGATGCGAATCTCCACCGCCGATGGTGAACGTATTGAAACACACCCCAACGCCGCCAACATCCATCAACCTCTAATAGACGACTTCGCCGCCGCCGTCCTCGAAAATCGCGAACCCCTCGTCACCGGCGAAATTGCCCGCGCCGTCGCCGTCGTAGAAGAAAAAGTGAGCGACAAAAAGGCACAAAAAGCACATAAAGAAAACCGGTAAAGTTCCTTCTGCTTATGTGCTTCTTGTGCCTTTTTGTGGCTGTTATTCAGCTCGCAATGCGGTCGAGGGATCGATGCGGGTTGCGCGCCACGCGGGTAGATAGCAGGCGATGAACGCGACACCCGCGAGCAATAATGCGACGAGGAGGTAAATGCGAAGATCAGTTACCGTTGCGGTGAACCCAAACACCGAGCTGCCAATCAACCTTATCAAAACCAACGATCCGGCCAGCCCCAGCGCCAATCCAAGCAACACATTTCGCATGCCGTGTGCGATGACCATTCTCAAAATGTTCTGCGCGCTGGCTCCCATTGCCATCCTGACCCCGATCTCACGGCTACGCTGCCTCACCATGTAAGACACTACGCTATAGATACCCACCGTCACCAGCAGCAACGCGACAACGGCGAAGAGGCTCGACAACACCGCTTGAAACCTCTGCTGCGCCGTAGCCCGGGCGATGATCTCGTTCATTGTTCGCATGTTGTAAACAGGTTGCTCGCTATCGATCTGACGTACCTGCTCGCGAAGTGTTGCTGCAAGCGGTTCGGGTTGACTGCTAGTGCGCACCATAACAACCAATCCGGGCATCCCGATATAACCATACGGAAAGTAAAACGCCGGCGATGTATTCTGCTGTGAGTTTAGTGTGCGCACGTCGCCAACGACGCCGACAATTTCGCCAAACGGATTATTCGAACCAGGACGAAAACGCTTTCCAAGGGCGCTTTCGTTGGGCCAATAACGACGAGCAAAGCTTTCGCTAACTATGTACTCGGCAGGTTGTTCAGCTCGATAGTGATCGGGGAAGTCTCGACCCTGTAAGAACGGAATGCCCATCGTCTGGAAAAAGCGTGGCGTAACAGCGTGCGCTTCAGCCGACGATCGGATTTCGTTCGTCGCCGTATCAGCGCCTTCGAGTGTGATTTCCACATTCCAGGTGCTAATCGAAGACGGAGGTTGTTCTCCAGCTGCAGCGTCGATCACACCGGGCACAGCACGCAGACGATTGAGCAGTTGATCGAAGAAATCAACGCACTGCTGTTGGTCGCCATATTTCGAGCCGGGCAGGCTGACCTGCATAGTAAAAATATTGTCGGGTGCAAAGCCGAGCGGTATCGCTCGCAACTGCGCTAACACGTTTACGAGCAAGCCCGCGCCGACCAAAACAGCCGTGGCCATTGTGACCTCAGCTACTATCAACGCACCGCGCAGACGATTCGTTGACCTGCCGCCACTGTCGTTTCTGCCGCCTTCTTTTAGTCGGTCGGTGAGATTAATGCGAGACGCGCCCCAGGCCGGAGCGAGTCCAAAGATCAAACCAGTGAGAGTAGTGATAAGAAACGTAAAACCAAGCACGCGAGCATCGATACGCGACTCGCTCAGTCGAGCAATATTTTGCACGCTCGCGGAAGCCAACAGTTTGGTCCCAAAATATGCCAGCCCCAAACCCAGCACGCCGCCCAAACCTGCGAGCAACAGACCTTCGATAAGTACTTGTCGTGCTAAACGTCCTGGCGAAGCGCCGAGCGCGGCACGCGTCGCCATTTCCTGCTGACGTGTCGTCGCGTTAGCCAGCAGTAAGTTCGCCACATTGGCGCAGGCAATCAACAGCAACAAGTTAACGCCAACAAACAACCCGAGCATCGACTTGCGAACTTCGCTCGGCACGATCCAGTCATAGAACGTGCTCGCACGCACACGCCAACCATTATTCGATTTTGAATTCTGTTGCTCCAGTCGTTGAGCAACAGTGTCCATATCTGAAGTTGCCTGGCTAAAACTGACTTCGGATTTGAGCCGTCCAAACACCTGCAAGTTGCGATTGCTGCGGTCAGCACGCCACGGTTCTTTCTGTGGATCGATTACAAACGGAACCCACAACTCCCGGTTGCCACCGAATTGAAATCCACTGGGCATAACCCCGACGACGGTGTAGCTCTCACCGTTAAGTTGTATGGGTTGGTTGAGTACCGCTCTATCACCGCCAAACTGTCGTTGCCAGAGCGCATGGCTCAACAGCACGACTCGATTACTGCCCGGCGTTTCTTCGCTAGCAAGAAAACTTCGGCCCAATGCCGGCGCGACTCCTAACGTCGGCACCAGATTAGCGGTGATGCGTGCGGCCGCAACTCGCTGCGGTTCACCCCTGCCGGTGAGATTGAAGGTCGCCAGCTCCAATGCTGCGAGTTGTTCAAACGTAGTTTGCTGGCGTTGCCAATCCTGAAAGTTCGGGACCGAAACAGGAGAGTCGGATTGGTTCAGCTTGAGGTTGGTCTCCCACAGTCGGACAAGACGATCCGGCTGAGTGTAAGGAAGTGGCTCCAGGAGTACGGCGTTGATGACTCCAAAGATCGTCGCGTTAGCTCCAAGCCCGAGCGCGACTGTAACAACGATTGCCAAAGAAAACGTCGGATACTTCCGCAGCAAGCGGAAACCGTGCTTGAGGTCCTGCAGTATTCCTTCGAACATGTTTGATGTTCTCCTGGATCAATCCGGTGGAATCATCGTCATCGCGAAAGCAATTCTAAACTGACCATCCTCTTTCACCAGCATCAACGCATTATGAAACGGAATTTCTAGGCCTGAGCGTTCGTGATGCCAACAATCAGCAGGCTAATGAGACAACAGGTGAGGAGCTTAAACGTCATAACAATGTGCCTCTAATGCGTCGAGCTATTTCGTTCGTTTTCGTTCATGGAGTAGACGGGAAGCCTAACCTCTCGAGCACAAGACGAAGCTTCGCCACATACTCAAGATTCGGTTCTTCCGTTGCCGACTCTGGTGACAGGTTAAACGTTATCACCTCGCCCACCGAACCATCCTCGAAAGTCGCAACCACCACTTCCGGATGATACATCTCCAACCCCGGCTCGCTATACAACAATTCGATCTCGCTCTCACTCAGCGCATAGACCATTCCATAAGCCTGCGCCAACGGCTCTCGAACCAGCATCGCACGCTGACCAATCTGCAACTGGTAATCGCGTACAACAGCCCTCCTCGGCTCCCGCGGCTCCACGCCCTTTGATCGCAGGAGATTCTCATCCATAAAGAGGCCGTAAAAGAAGATGTCTTTCACAAGTATTAAATTCTCACCATGTCCACGTCAAACTAGGTTATGGCAAAAGAAAAGCGGCAGAGCTTGAGCCCCGCCGCAAGTCGGATCCTTCTGGTGCACCCGGCATGATTCGAACATGCGACCCCCTGATTCGTAGTCAGGTACTCTATCCAACTGAGCTACGGGTGCGAAGGGGTTATAGTAAATGCTAGGGGCGAATATGTAAAATGCGGCCGCTTAGCGCGCAAAGTAGCCCGGTTTGGTGCGCGCGGTCAGGTCCGAATTCGCGACTTCCACCTTTATTTCATGCCACTTGCCACGCGGGCGATCGCCTTTTGCCTGGTACGCGACTGTGTAGAGCGTTCGCAGATTAGCAGCGACTTCGCGGTAGAGTTGCGCCATGTATTCGAGCCTGTTGATCTCGTTCAAGCGCCCGCCTGTTCGATCGGCAAGCGACTGCAAACGGGCGCGCGCGGCGGCATAGATTCCGACGATGCTTGGTGTCTGCAAGGGCAGACGTTTCGGGTCACCCGAAGGCAAAGCCAATGGATAAATCGTGACGCCAAGTCGATCGGCCGAGTTCAAAACGTTGTTCAGATCAGAGCTGATATGCGGCTGGATCGTGGCGAGGGCTTCTTCGTTGGTTTCGGCTTTGGATAATGTGACCCGATCCGCATTGCGAAGTTGGCTGTCAAGACCGTCCGTCAACACTACAATCGCCTTGCGCCGGTGTCCTTCCTTCTCTAACTCTCTCAACGCATATTTCAGTGCCTCGTAAAAGTGCGTCTCGCCTGCACCGCTCGCGATCTCGATTGCATATGCCGTCTTCGCACGATCGGTAGAAAACCCGCTTAAGGGTTTGACGTCCTTGTTGAATTGAATGACGGCAACGCGATCCTCGGGTCCGAGCGCATCGAGGAACCGCTGGCTCGCGAGTTTCAACTGTTGACGAAAGTTGAGTGTCGATCCCGACATGTCGAGCATTAACACCAGACTGAAAGGCGCATTGACGGGCTCGAAGAGTTGGATCGACTGCTTCACCCCATCTTCATAAACAGCAAAGTCGTTTCTCGTAAGTGAGGTGATGGGACGTCCCAGTTTGTCGACCACGCCGACGTTTAATTGCACCAGAGAGGTTTCGGTCCGGATGACGTCGTCCGTTTCCTGGGCACGGATCGGAAGCACAGAGACGGCTGCCAGTACCGCGAAAAACAGGATCTGATGGACAATTTTCTGCTGCTGCATAGTAAATCGGCCTGCAAAGTATGCCCGCCGTTGGATACTTTTTCAATCGCGCTGATTTCGGACGCTGGGGCAATGGATTCGGTTGCTTAAGAGAGATCACCTATAATGCCGGGACCTTGTCGTTCCTCACGAGTTACCGTCCAAATTTCTGTTCTGAGTGTGGCGAGCGAATCGTGCGTCTGCGGTGGCGTGCGTGGACCAGTCGCAGATTCTGTGACAAATGTTTCCCCGGTTTCCGTAAAGCGCAGCTGCTGCAACGAACGTTCGTCGCCGCCGGAGTTCTGTTACTCGGAATGCTGATCGGTCGCGGCTGGCGAAGTGAGCGACCACCACTCGTAATTCAACGGACCGCCACTACTTCAGCTCAAGGTGACACGCCCAACCAGCCGTCGATCACGGTGGAACAAACGTATCAATGCGGCGCGCGAACGAAGAAAGGAACACCTTGTTCGCGACGCGTCCATGGTCCAATCCGGTGCTGGCAACACAAGGGTCAGAAAGCAATGTTGCCGTTGGAGAAGCTACTTATTCAGGAGTAACATGAAATGTGAATATGGAGGACCGCGATGCAAGCTTTAGAAAGTGAAACTGAAACAACTATCGAGGTCAATTTCTCACCCCTCACGCGCCGCTACACTCTCGAAGAGTTTTGGGCCCTGCCCGAACCAGGGGACCGTGCGCGCTATGAGCTCATTGGAGGATTTCTTTTTATGGTTCCGCCGCCAAACCCGCCTCACGGGGATGTCGCCTCACGAATGACGAGGTCATTAGTAGGTTTTGTATATACCAACAACATCGAGGGGGATGTGCATCATCCAAACGAACCGATTTGGCTTCGCGCCGAAGGCTCAACTTATCTCGAACCCGATATGATGTATGTCTCGAGAGAGTTACGGAAAGAGATGGGTGACAAACGCACGTCAGCCGACATCGTTTTCGAGTATCTCTCGCGCAGCACCAAGGTTTACGATCAAACGATTAAAGCCGATACGTATCTTGCGCTGGGAGTGCGGGAGTTGTGGCTAGTGGATCCGTGGAATGCGATCATCGAGGTGCGATACGCGAGTAAGAAAGGCGAGATAAAGGTGTGGAAGATGATTAAATACTCACACGCGCACGTAGCCAAATCTCGTGCGCTTGAGGGATTTGAAGTTTCTGTCGACGAACTATTTGCAGCAATTACTTAGACAGGATTTACATGATTAACAGGATTTGCAGAAGTGAATCCTGCAAATCCTGTCCATCTTGTGAAGCAAGCTGATCAGTTATTACCCTGCTCAGTCGCTTTCGACGTCGAACGGTTATTGATCGTCTTCACCGGCGGTGCAGGCTTTGGCGGAAGCTTCACGGGTGTTTTCAGCTTCGCCATCACTTCCGAAATTGCCCGCTCCAGTTGCGGATCTTTACCGGCGATTACCGATTGTGGATCGTTATCAACTTCGATGTCAGGATCCACACCGTAGCCTTCAATAATCCACTCGCCGGCCTTATTCGTAAAGCCAAACTCAGGAACGTTAACCTGGCCGCCATCGATCAACTGTCCGCGGTTCGTGATACCAACCACACCGCCCCACGAACGCTTACCGATCAATGGTCCAAGTCCGGCTTCCTTAAACATCGCCGGGAAGATGTCGCCGTCTGACGCCGAGTTCTCGTCAAGCAACGCTACCATTGGTCCAATGAAGACGCCATCCGGATAAGTGCTGGCGTCGTCGTTGGTGCGCGAATAGCTGAGCGAGAGAACTTTACGTCGCAGACGCTCAATCAACATACGCGAAACGTTACCACCGCCATTTGCGCGCACGTCGACGATCAGCGCTTCCTTCTTGAGTTGCGGATAGTACCACTTGATGAACTCGCGAATGCCGTTCGCGCCCATGTCGGGAACGTGCAGATAAGCAACGCGGCCATTCGTCGCCTTGCTCACCTTGTCGCGATTGTGCGCAACCCAATCCATGTAGATCAGGTTCTGTTCGTCCGTAACCGGACGATAAGACACTGTCTTCGCACCCTGCATCGTCGGCGTTTTATTGATTGTGAGCTGGACCGGATTGTCGGCCTTATTGCGAAGGAGACGATAAGGATCGTCCGTCGCTTTCAACTCTTCACCGTCAATCGCCAGCACGTAATCACCAACACTCGCATTCACCCCGACTTCGGTCAACGGCGAACGATAAATGTCTTCCGAATTGTCGCCTCCAAAGATCTTCGAGATGCGATAACGACCAGCCTGTTGGTCCAACTCGAAACGCGCACCCGGCAAACCGGACCGTGGACGGGGCGGAGTTTGGAAATCACCACCATCGATGTAAGCGTGTTGCACTACGAGCTCAGAGATCATCTCGCTGATCACGTAGTTGAGATCCGAACGATGCGCCACATACTTGAGCATCGGACGGTACTGCTCGCGCAGCGCCTGCCAATCGTAGCCGTGCATGTTCGAAACGTAGAACCAATCACGGTAACGCCGCCAAACTTCGTTGAAGATCTGGTTCCACTCTTCGGTAGGCACTCGATCGACATACAGCCCGTTCGTCGCGACTGCCTTACGCGATTTTTCACCCTGCGGCGTGGCGTCGTAGAGACTGTAACCAGGACCCGATGCGACCAGAACCTTCGAGCCATCGTCCGAAAGCGTGTAGCCACGAATATCGTCGACGAGATTCGTTTCCTTGCGGTCCTTGATTGAATAGATTTTCAACGAAGGCGTCCGTTCGCCCTGGCGACCGTAATAACCCGCCCCACCAACGACGTAGAGTAAGTGGCCCGTTTTGACTGACAAGCCGAAGTAGTTTTCAGCGCCAAGCGGAACGCGCGCGACGCGATTTGTGATGCCGTCGAAATCGATATTCATCGTTGCCGGCGGCTTCGGCGCGGCTTCGGGCTTCGCCTCGGCAGGAGCGGGAGCAGCAGCAGGAGCACCTTCAGCGGGTTTGTCGCCAGGCTTTTCACCAGCCGGTTTAGGCGACTCGTCCGCCGTCTTAGCAACCGTCACCTCATCACTCTCCGGCGGAAACGGATGCTTGACGTCTTTGCGCAACGTCATCGCATAGATATAAGTCGGACGATTCGTTGCGTAGTTGAATTCAATATTCGAAAGCTGTGGCGCGAACTCTCTGTCACTCAGGAAGTACAGATAGTTGCCCTGTGGATCCCACGCGGGATTGTAGGAGTTGAAGTAATCGTCAGTGACGCGTCTGAGCTGACTATCATTCGCGCCCCACACATACACGGACGCAAACTGATTGTCGTTCGACATCGTGAATGCGAGGAAGTTTCCGCGCGGCGACCACGTGTAGTCACGAATCTGACCACGAGGGTTGTCGGCCACCTCGACGATCTTGCGATCAGCGAGCGTGAGAACGTAAAGCTTGCCGTCCTTATCGCTGAATGCGATTCGCTTTCCGTCAGGCGCCCATTCCGGCTGGTAACGCATGGCGCTGCCGCCGGACGTGATCTGCTCCGCGGGCTTCGAACCATCCTGCGGAATCAGATAAATTTCTTCTTCACCGCTCTTGTCAGAGATAAACGCGATCTGCGAACCGTCAGGCGACCAGCTTGGCCACTTATCGTGTGCGCCTGATGAATCCGTCAGATTTCGAGTCGGACCTTTTTCGATAGGAGCTGTGAAGACATCGCCACGAGCGGCAAATACAGCTCGCTCGCCCTTCGGACTCAATCCCCAGGACTCGATCAAATTCGCCGCTGACACTCGACTCGGGCGGCTCCAATTGCCTTCATCAGGAACATTGATCGAAATCGGCGTGCTCTTTTTGCTGCGAGCATCCATCACCACGAGCTCGCCGTTCAACTCGTAAACAATCTGACCTTCGTTGTCGGAACTGGGCCAACGCACGTCCCACGATCGACTAGTTGTGACCTGCGTGGTTCGCCCACTCGGCACGCTGTACGCGTAAAGATTAAAGTGCCCGTCACGATCCGAGTTGAAGTAAATAGTGTCGCCAATCCACATCGCATCGCGAGTCGCTCTGGGACCTTCGGTGATGCGCTTCGCGGCGTTGCTGCCCAGGTTAAAGATGAAGAGCTGATTCGCCTGACCACCGCCGTATCGTTTTTCGGAACGGAAGTCGCGCGACTGCGGCGAGTAAACGATCTCATTCTCGTTTGGTGATAGGTCACCGGAGCCGGCTGTCGGCATCGGGAGAGCAGTCGCAGGTCCGCCGTCGACCGAGACTTTATACAGGCGCGCGACCGGAAGCGTCCACGAGTCTCGCAGCGAACGAAAGATGATGTTTTTGCTGTCTTTCGTCCAACCAAAGACCTGGTTGTCCCAACCCCAGCGCGGCGCGAGCGGTCCACGTGCCGGGTAGAAGGTCAGTTGGCGTGGATCGCCTCCCGAAGTGGGAACGACGTAGACCTGTTCGTCACCGTCGTACTGGCCAGTAAAAGCGACCCACTTCCCGTCAGGTGAGAACTTCCCAAACACCTCGATGCCGGGATGCGAAGTTAGACGAGCGGCGGAACCACCGCTGGAAGGCGCCGTCCAGAGGTCGCCTCCGTAAGTGAAAACGACACGATCACCCCGAATATCGGGGAATCGCAGGAGTTTTGTTTGTGAATAAGCTGAGGTGGTGGAGAGCAGAAAAATGCCTGCGAGGGCTAAAAGGCTCTTAGTAAACAAGGGGACATCCTCCTAATATTGCCAATTTCCGATTGCCAATTGCCGATTTAGGACACGAATCGCCGGTCTCACAATCGGCAATCGACAATTGGCAATTGGAAATGAACTACTTCCGATTTTTGAATGCGTCATTCAGTTCTGTGTGCCTACTAGTTAACACCACCGGACGGCCATCTATTAACAAATATCGTATGCGGGTGCGAATTTCTAACAAATCGCCGTCGGTCACGACCAAATTGGCCATTTTACCGGCCTCGATCGACCCCAAACGGTCCGCCACATTCAGGATTTGTGCAGGATAGAGCGTGACTGCCTTCACTGCATCGGCCTTCGAGAGCCCGAAAGCCGCAGCCATCCCGGCATATTGCGCTAGGTTTCGCACTTCCGGACCGGCATCGCCAGTGGATATGCAGAAACGCACGCCGGCCTGCTGAAGTTTCGCCGCATTTTCATAAAGTGAGTCGTAGGTGTCGTCCTCGCGGGATGGCAGAGAGAAAATGCCCGTCAGAATCACCGGAACGTTCTTCTCTTTGAGGAGATTCGCGACCTTCCAGGCGTCATTGCCGCCGAGAATGATGGGTTTCAACTTCATTTCATCGGCAAAACGCAGCGCACCACGAATCTCGGCGTCACGATCGGCACGGAAAATTACGGGCTGTTCGCCGCGCACGTAAGGAACGAGCGGTTCGAGAACGACGTTGCGGTCGGGACGCGGCAACGACTTGTCTTTCGCGTATGCGTCCTGCGCGCGGCCATATGCTTCGGCATCACGCAGCATCTTGCGGATCTGGTCAACCTGACGTTCGTTCGCGGTCAACGTCTCGGCAAGGTTTGCGGGTTGTTGTTGAAAACCGCCAAAGCCGCCACCTCCGCCGCCGATGCGTGGGTAGTTGATGACGAGTGCGATTTGTGGAACGACCGCCATCTCTTTCGGCGCTGTTCCGAGCAGGTTGATCAGCGCCGCCTGACCAGAGATTAGGCCGCCGGTCGGGGCTGTCAGCGTGTTGGTTATACCTTCAACACGAGTCACTGCGATGTGAGCGCTGTGGGGATTGACGGCAATGATGGCCTTCGCGTTTGGATTGAGGTCGCCGACTTCCGAAAGATCGACAGTGCCGTTCGCTCCCTGTGGAACTTCAACGAGACCCATGTTTGTGCCCGCGTCGATCATGCCCGGATAGACTGACAAACCATTTCCGTCGATCGTTTGTGCACCGGCGGGAACAGAAACGTTCGCACCAACGGCTTCGATCTTTCCATCGCGAATTACAACCGTGCCGCGCTCGATGTCCGGGCCACTAACCGTGACGATCCTCGCATTGCGAATCGCGATCGTGGTTCGTGGTGGCATCACTCCGTCCTGAGTTGTCGGATTGCCGATCTGCTGCGCGGCCACCGAGCCAGCTAAAAGAATTAGTCCAATTAGAGTTCTCATCACTCTCTCCATTTTTGGCCACTGATAACACGGATTTAGAATCGGATTTTTATCTGTGTCATCTGTGGCTTACGGCTGTTCGATGTCATCATCTTCGTGCTTGCTCGGGCGACGACGAGGGGTTTGCGGCGATTGTCCTTGTGCACGCGGTCGATTCGGTTCAGCCTGCTCGAGAGTCGCACGTTCCTTCGCGAGCTCTGGCCGGCGCGCGAGATCTTTTTCGCGGTCGAAGAAGACTTCGCCATCGATGAACGTTGTATCGACTCGCGAATAGACACTGAACGGATGTCCGTTCCAGATCGCGAGGTCGGCATCCTTGCCGACATCGATCGAACCAACGCGATCCTGAATACCGAGTTGAATCGCCGGATTGAGTGTCACGAGTTTGAGTGCCTGCTCTTCTGTCAGGTCGCCCCAGTGCATCGCCTTTGCGGCTTCGATATTCAAACGGCGCGCTCGTTCGTCGGAGTCGGAATTCATCGACACGACGACTCCCGCGCGCGTCATGATCGCGGCGTTGTAGGGAATCGCGTCGTACGCCTCGATCTTGTAGCCCCACGAGTCGGCAAAGATTGACGCACCGGCGCCGTGCGCGGCGATCTCTTTAGCGACTTTGTAGCCCTCGAGCACGTGCTGGAAAGTCTTGATCTTGAAACCAAACTCATCCGCAATACCGATCAGCATCAGGATTTCACTCGCGATGTAGCTATGCGCGTGAACGTAGCGTTTGCCTTCGAGAATCTCGACGAGTGGTTCGAGTTGCAGGTCTCTGCGCGGTGGAACCAGGTTCTTGTCTTTCTTCGCGGCCTCGCGATACTCGTCCCACGTGCGCTTGTAATCACGAGCGCGTGTGAACGCATCGCGAATCACCTCTTCGACGCCCATGCGCGTGTTGGGATAGCGTCGCTGAGCGCCCGGCTGATTCGGCCGGCTCGATTGCTTGACGTTTTCGCCGAGCGCGAATTTGATCCCCGGCATCGCTCCCGGAAACAAGAACTCGCTCGCGGGACGTCCATACTTGATCTTCACGACCGTGTTCAATCCACCAATCGGATTCGCCGAACCGTGCAACAGATTCAGCGTCGTCACGCCGCCGGCAAGCTCACGATAGAGATCGACATCGGTCGGATTTATCACGTCCTGCGTTCGCACCATCGAGGTGACGGCGAGCGTACCTTCGTTAATCGTGTCGAGCATCGAGTGCGAGTGGCAGTCGATTATGCCGGGCAAGACGTACTTACCAGTGCCGTCGATTACCCGTGCATTTGCAGAGGCGCTGAGATTCTTGCCGACCGCCGCGATCTTGCCGTTGCGCATGAGCACGTCGGTGTTTTGCAGTGTGCCGTGCGTGACGGTGATCACCGTCGCGTTACGAATGAGCGTTTCCGGCGGCGCCGATTGCTGCGCGCGTGCGGCCCTAATCGGGAAGCTTGCGATGATTGCTACTAACAGGAGTCTGGAGATGAATTGTTTCATTGTTTACTCCGAATAGATAATTTCTCCCGCAACGGCGCGACGACGCAACGAAAACCGTGGCGCCATCGCGCCGCTGCGTGAGAAAGCTTAATTTGGCTGTCCCGCTCTCATTGCTGTGAATGTTCCGGGTGCGACGCCGACGATCGCGACGCTGCCGCGGATTTCGTTGTTCGCGAGCCGGCCCGTGAATGTCGCTTCCTTCGTTTGCCCTTCAACATTCACCGAAACAGTGAATCGTATTTCGCCGGTGTTCGACGCCGACGCATTCGAAATCTCACCCGCGCCGAGTGGCCCGGCGATCGATCCCGTCAAACGTTCACCTTCCTGCTGCAAGGTCAACGTGATCGATTTATCACCCTGGCCTTCGAGAGTGACGTTGACTGTCCACGTCCCATTCAAGCTGTTACGACCAGCGCCAGGTCCACCACCACCGGCCGGCCGCAGATCCGCCGGACGACCATCGATGAATACATGAGCGACGCGGCTGTTGCGGTCAAACAGATCGCCACGCGTTACGGTCAAGTTTGCGATCTTCCCGACCTCGATCGAGCCGAGCTGATCCCGAACGCCAAGAATCTCGGCGGGCCAAATCGTGAACGCACGAACAGCATCAACAGGCTGAAGACCGTTCTCGATCGTGGTTCTAACATTACCCATCAGTTCCGAGATGTTGTTCATCGAGCCCGATTGAAACGCAAAGCGGACTCCCGCTTTCGCAAGCTTGCCCGCAGTCTTTTGTGCTTCGACACGCTCGCGCAGAACGCGCAACGGCTCGGGATCGGCTTCTGCCAGTGCCGCCGTCGTGCGTCGCGGCAGATTGAGCGAGAGCAACACCGGCACGTTCTGTTTCGCCAGCCGATCGGCAACGTGATCAGCCTCGCGACCACCGGCAATGATCAGCTTGAGCTTGAACTCGGCGGCAAGATCCAAAGCGCGTGATATCTCACGTTCGCTGTTGACCAACATCACCACCGGCATTTTTCCATCAACCACCGGAATTAATGCTGCCAGCGAACGATCGGTCTCGGGACGTCGCGTTCCACGCGGCGAACGCTCGTAGATGGCAAGCGAGTCGCGATAGCGCTGCGCGTCGAGCATCATCTGCCGCAACGTTGAGAACACCCCCAGGAGCGACCCCGGATATCCCCCTGTACGCAGCGGAGTGAAACCCACATGCATTGCGACAGGCGAACGCACGATCATCTGCTGCGGACTCTCTCCGGCGAGATTGATCAGCGCTGACTGACCCATCCAAATGCCAGATCGCGGCGACGTAAGCGCCGTTGTGATTCCAACGTTGCGCGACGCCTCGATCTCGTTTCCACCGGGACGAATCACATCTTCAACCATGACTTCCGGCTGCAGTCCGGCTGGTTGGGTTGAATTTGGACCAGCCGCGGGCCGCTGCTGTTGCGCCACGAGAAAGAACCCACCGCCGCCACCGCCGCCCGGAGACGGCGAAGGCGCAGCTTCCGGTAACGCAAGGTTGGTGTACGAATCGATGAGACCCGGATAGACGGTCAAGCCAGTGCCGTCGATAACGCGAGCATCAGACGGAGCAGTAACGTTTGCTCCGGCAGCGGCGATCAGGCCGTTACGAATCACCACGGTGCCGCGGTCAATCACCGGTCCTGACACGGTGACGATGCGTGCGTTCGTGATGGCGTAAGTATCGATCGCGCTGTGCTGAGCGTTGCTCGCGCCGGCGCAGAGAAACAACAGGGCTGACGCGACAAAAAGACGCAAACGGATTTTTGGCATAGGTACCAAATCCCCAGTAATCAGATTTTGAGGAAAGAGAAGGAAAGATTAGCTTAGTAAGAGGGTTGGAGGAAAGCCGGGACGCGGATTTTCGCGGATTTAAATCCGGATTTTTTCCGCGTTCATCCGCGTCCACCTGGCTGTTTACTTTTTAGGAGTTGGCGACGCCTTCGCCGCGTTAGCATTAGCGTTCGCGTTTGCAGCCTGAACCTTCAACTGGTTCTTGACCCCGGTAACGCCTTCAACACTCTTCGCCACGGCTTCGGCACGCGTCTTCTGAGCGGCACTCGCCACGGTGCCAGTCAGCGTCACGACACCTTTGTCGACATCGACGTTGATTGTCGAGTCGCGCAGGTCATCAGCGGCTGCGAGATCGAAACGCGTCTTCACCCAGAGCCAGCCATCGTTCAAGCCGGTACCGACGGTGCGCCCCGATTCTTTCGCCTCGCGATTGTATTTTTCTTTGTTCGCCTCATACTCCGCGCGGGTTGGCGCTCGGCGGTTGTCATTTGCCGAGGTTACCGGCGTGGAAGTTGGTGTAACAGTAGCGGTAGCATTCGCATTCGCGTTGGTGTTTACCGTTCTATTCTCGTTTGCGGTGTTGTCACATCCCGCAACCAATAGTAGAAGTGCTCCTAATAATAAGAACCCCTCGATTCTTCGTCTCATCTTGCGAAATCCTCCTTAGCACTAAACAGACAAACCAGTTCGGAAAACATACGTCTGTGTGCAATAGGAGCAATCGGTGGGCCAAGAATGAGAGGAACTACCAAACTACCACTTAACAGTTCCTTCTTTTGTTGTGTCGATTTCCGCAGTTTTGGGTACGTCGCCGAACAGAAAGCCTTTGATATTGTCGAACAGGAAGTTCTGCGCGTCGGGATTAGTGAGATCCAGGCCGTAATGATTGATGATCTGTGTTTGCTTTTGCAGCCACCCGCTCCAACACGGTTGGCAAATCTCAGCTGCGATGCGTTGACCGAGAGCGTTGGGGAACGGTGCGAATCCGATCGCCGGACGCTTCTCGCCGCAGTGTGTGCATTTGATTGTGTCTGCCATCATAGCCTCCTTGAAATAGGTCCTATAGGACGATAGGACCTATATTTCTTTCTGCGCAGCGCGTATGGCCGCAATATTATCATCGTCCTTCGGCTTGAATAAGCCGATCGGGCGCACGTCGCTGTAACGCAGAATTCCGTTGGCGTCGATTACAAAAACCGCACGCGCGACCCGTCCGGGAATCAACGACCGCGCGCCATAAAGACGTGAGACAGCGCCATCGGAATCCGACAGTAGTCGCAACGGCAAACTGTGATGCGTTGCAAAGTTCTTATGCGACTCTACCGAATCAGAAGAGATGCCTACAACTTCAGCTCCCGTTGCAAGATAATCTTCCCAACGATCCCGCAGCGAACACATCTGCCGTGTACAAACCGGCGTCTCATCACCCGGATAGAACAACAGCACCACGACCTTGCCGCGATGATCGGCGAGGCGCCACTCGTCACCGTTTCCGTCTTTCAACGTGAAGTCAGGCGCAGGCGAATTGATAGCGGCGTTGTTACTCATCACTCCATCAGTCCCGCAAGAATGTTCAGGGCTTCCTCCACCTCTTCGTCAGTGTTGAAGAAATGCGGGGACATGCGCAGTCCGGCGTCGGGTCGCCAATCAACGAACACCCGTTGCTCAGCTAAACGCTCAACCATCGCGCCCGCGTTCTCGACGCCGATCATCACTGACCCACCCCGCCGGTTTTTGTCGAGCGGTGTATTGATGGTCCAGCCTCGCGCGGAAGCAAAATCTATCATCGACTGTGTTCGGCGCTGCGATTCCGCGGCGATGTCTGCAACGCCGACAGCTTCGATAAGCTCGAGGCCCGGAATAGCAGAATAGAGCGCGGGGATACTCGGCGTTCCCTGTGCAAAGCGCCGGACCGATTTCGCGTAACGCATCGGGGCGCGGGCAAAGTCGAAGGGCGAATCGTGTGCGACCCAGCCGGTCAGTCGCGGGCGCAGATCTCTTTGCAAATCAGGTCGCACGTATAAATAACCGCATGATGGACCACCGCAGAGCCATTTGATTGTGCCGCCGATCAGAAAGTCGACATTCCAGTCGGTTGCATTCAGTTGCATCACCCCGGCTGACTGGTAGACGTCCAACAGCACGAGCGCGCCTTTCGCGTGGGCTTGTTCGACGATTGACGGTACATCAACACACGATGAGCTGCGATAAGAAGTGTGAGACAGCGCGACCAGACTCGTTTCACTATCAATGGCATCAAGGATTCTCTCGAGCGGCACCGAGATTCCGTCTTCTGATGGGACTACTTCGATTTCCGCACCGATCTGTCGTTGCCCATCCCAGAAATAATCCATCGAGGGAAAGTCGAGCGCCGTCGTTACAACTTTCCTGCGAGCACCGCTTTTGAAGTCGAAGCACGAGGCGGCGGTCGCGATTGCAATTGTGGCGTTTGGCTCGATCTGAACTGAGCCGGGCGCGCCGCCCAGAATGCGCGCGATCCGATCGCCGACACGTCGCGAAAGTTCCCACCAGCTCGTGGCCCACGCATCTTCGCTCGTGTGATGTTCCCAGGCGTCGATGTAAGCGAGCATCGATTCACGCGCCGCGCGGGGCACCGGCCCGAGGCTGTGACTGAGCAGATGAATGCCCGAAGCCAGGGTTGGGAATTCGTTGCGGTGCCTGTCCATCTTGTTAAATCCTGTGCTGCATGCGAGCGAGTTGATACAAGATCGCTCCGATCACACCCCAAACCACGATCAGTTCAATGCTCGTCAACGACTGCCCGTTAATTCGCTCGGCCAGCGTCTGCGTCCGCAGAACCTCCGCATCCTGACGCAACTGAATCAGAATCATCAGTCCCATCGACAACACCGAGACAACTGCTGCCGCTTGCTGCACTCGACGCGGCAGACTGATCTCAATCTCGCTCGCGAGTGGCGGATTCAGCCGGGGCAGAAACAGGAATACTAAACTGTGTATGAAATAAAGCACGACGAGGGCAAAGACTGCAACATTCAACGCGAGGGAGATTTGCCCGCTGATCAGCAAAGCGGCGCAGCAAATGAGTGTGAGAGTTAATCCACGTATCGGAGTCGCCGTTCGTTGGTTGATTGACCCAAGCCAGCTTGGCGCAAGACCGTCTTCAACAAACATGATCGCAAGACGCGAAGGAACGAAGATCGTGCCATTAAGCGCAGTCATGATTGCAGCGACCGCACCAACAGTCACGAATATCGCAGCTCCCTTAGGCAGATAGATTGAGGCTACTTCAGCCATGGGCGCGTTACTCGCCTGCAAGCGGCCGCCCGGCAGAACTCCAAACGACACGATTGACGTAAACACGTATATCAGCGCGGTAACCGTGATTCCCTTCAGCAAAATTCTCGGTAAACGGTGTGTGCTGTCTTTCACTTCGCCCGCAGTTTGTGCAATCGACTCGAAGCCCGCATACGCAAAAAACAGCGGCAGCAGACTCGCTCCAAATCCGCCTGGTCCATGCGTAAAGAACGGCGAGAAGTTTGATTTGTTGAGTACGAACAAACCGGGAACGATCAGCACGAGCAACGCCAAACACTTTAACGCCGAAAACGTTACCTGGAAGCGACCGAACCAGCGTATGCCGACGACGTGAATTAAATAGAAGACAACTAAGGCCAGCAAAGCCAGCGGCAAGCGGTAACGTGGGTCGAGTCGATCGCCGATCAGGTAGCCGGCCATCGCGTTCGCGAGATACGCGCCCGCGCCGATGTAGGAAATGATCTTGAGCCACGCGCCGACATAGGCGAGACGATAACCATTCACCGTCCGCGAAATGTGTAGATACTCGCCACCCGGCTCGCGTCCGAGCGGAGTTGACAAGTAAGCGGCGTATGGAATCGATGTCGCGAGAATCGCGGGTGTCAGTGCGATGTAACCGAGAATCACGCTTGGGCCAGTCAAGGCCCACGCCTGGCTCGTGACCTGAAAGATGCCCGCACCGATGAGGATGCCGATGAGTGCGGCGTACGACTCGAGTGTGCCCAGATCGCGCCGGAGGCGAGAGGTCGGCTTCACAGGATTTTCGGGATTTACATGATTTACAGGATTCATCTTGTTCATCTTGTTAATCTTGTAATCCTGTCTAACGATTCATCAGCGCATTCGACGCCAACTTTGGATTAAGCACCTTCTCCGCACTCTCAACACCAGCTACCGGCAATCTACTCGCATCAATCAATCCGAGTTGCGCGAGCACTGACGCCTGGTCCCAGTAGATGTGTTCGTGCGCGAGCTTGCCGTCACGAAAGTGAACGATCACGACGAGCGCTACCTTCACGTGTTTGCCGGTGGGCTCAACTCCCGGCAACATCCAATCCATCTTGCTCGTGTGCGTAAACTCAAAAACCATTTCATCAACAACGCGATCGATTCCAACCGTGCGCGACACGGGCGTCATCGCCGTGTCGGGCGGCATTTGCGGAATAAAGCGTTTTGAGTAGAACTCACGCAACTCGTTATGACCCACACCGCCAGTCATCACCGGCACGTGGTTCACGTAAGAATCCACCACCATCGTTTCAAGTGTGTGGTCCGTGTTGCGCGTCGCGAACTCGTACTTCACGTGTTCGTCCCAACGGTCAGACAACGAACGCTGTGCTGAAGCCATGCCCGCGCCCGCAAGGTGACTGACAAAGAATTCGAGACTCCGAAGATTCGCGAGCTCGGCTGCCGCAGGCGCATAGTGCTCGCCGGCGGGACGACCGAAAGCATGTCCCTCGTCGGGATAATCGTGAATCGTGACGAGAGGATTTGCATCGAGTGCCGCGTGAATCTGCGCCTGCGCTTCAGGTGGACAGAACTGATCCTTGCCGGCGATATGCAGCATCAACGGACTGCTCAGGTTCTTTGCTTCGTCGAGCGACTTTTCGATACCGACGCCGTAGTAACCGACTGCACAATCAGGTTTGAAACGTGCTGATAGTAGATAGGCCAAATTCCCGCCCAAACAGAACCCGACTGCGCCCGCGCGTCCACTGCACGCTGAATGCTTTCGCAAAAACTCGAGCGCCGCGGCTGAGTCTTCGACAGCTTTCGCTTCATCGAGTTGCTGGTAAAACGAGAAGGCCCTGGAACGGTCCGCTTCGGTCAGTTCAACTCCGCGCTCCATGCGCCAGAACAGATCGGGACAGAGCGCGACAAACCCGTGCGCCGCATACCAATCAGCCACACTGCGCATGTAACTGTTGACGCCAAAGATCTCCTGCAGCACGACGATACCCGGTCCGTACCCACTCGCCGGCAAGGCAAGGTAGCCGTCGAACTCGCCCCCATCGAACGATTTGATTGTGATCATGGCCACAGATTAACACGGATTAATCCGTCGGATCTGTGGCCCAGTTCTCCTGCACCCACTCTTTACCCGCAGCACATACACTCAGGAAGTTGCACATGCGACAGTGAGGCGCGGTTTTGACCGGAAAGTTTGCCGGGTCGGAAGAGAAGATCGTGCGCTGCATACCTTCGTCGATTGCCTGTTCGCAACGCGCGCGTTCGAGCAATTCATCCGCGAGATGCACTTCGACGTTTGGATCGAGAAAGTGAAGCGTGACGCGAATCTTTGCATTCGCAAGAGAAGGTAATAACTCGCGCACGGCGAGCGCGTATGCCTGCATTTGTAGTTGATAATCTTCAGCGGCAGTTTTCAATGCTTCTTCGAGCGATGGGTGACGGTTGACCGGTTTTGGCGGAGGCGCGACTTCGAAATCGAATGCAAACTGTCCGCCCTTGGGCGAGCGAATCTTTCTCGGTTGCGGCTCCGGTGGAGTCTCCGACTTATCGTAAAAGATTCGATTTGTTTTGAAGTCGATGATCTCGATCTCGACTTCACCGTTGGCCGAATGCGTGATCAGAAGTTTGTCGATGATACCGTTGAGAACTCCTAAACGGCGTCGCAAACGAAAGCTGAGCTCGCTCCACAGACCATCTTCACCCGCGGGGCGTGGCGAGTAATGCTCCTCGATCTTCGGTGCAGCCTCGACTCTTTTGAACACGTCGCTTGCCAGGTAATTACGCGCCAGTGGCATGAGTTGTCGAAGCGCCGCTTTGTAATCGATCTCGACAAAACGATCGGCAAGTTGCGCCTGGCGCAATCGCAGCACTTCATCAAAACTCGTTCGCAGACACTCTTCGGCGCCGTGGGCCGGCGTGTAGCGCTCGCAGAAACGATGAATCACCGAACCCTTTAAGGTAGCCGTCAGATTTGCAGGCGGCTCGGGCGCTTCCGCGTTGTTCCACACGGCCATCTGGTCCGCCGCAGGAAGTTGCAGGACGCGATCGAAATAATACTGTCGCGGGCAGCGCTGATAATTGATCAACTGCGTGACGCTGAAACGGTGAATCGCGTGAAGGCTTTGCGGACCGAGCGGCTTGATGAGCGGAAACGCCTCATTCAATGAGTCGGCCGAGTGCATACTCGTTTGCGGCGGTGAGTCAGGTTCGGGTTCAAACTCGTCCGCTTCCTCGCCGAGGTTCATAGTCAGTTGTAACTGAACGTCGCCCGCGAGATCGATCACGTCGCTTGCACGCCGCTCACCCAATTCCAGCGACTGCCAGATCCACTTGAGCCACGATTCGTTCCGCGTCGCCATGTTTGCGATGTCTTCTGTCACGCCTGAAAAAATCAGGCGATCCTCGGCGCGCGAAGCCGCGACATACAACAGCCGCATGCTTTCAAACTGTTCGCGCCATGCGTGTCGCTGCTCAAAATTCGCGAAGGTGCAACCGGCGACGAGATTTCCACGGCCGTCAGGCACTTTCAACGTCAGACCTTGGTGGCGGTCAAGCAATACCCAATTATCCGTGGCGATCCGAGACAGTCGGTGCAGATCCGGGATGATCACGATCGGAAATTCGAGACCTTTCGCCTGGTGAATTGTCATCAATCTCACCGCATCAGCTGCTTGATCTATTTGCCCTTCACTTTCGCGACTGCCAATCGCCTCAAACTCCTGCGCGTAACGTACAAAGTCGCGGATCAAGTGCGTTCCCGAGCTCTCGAAACGAGCCGCAAGTGTGAACAGACGCTCGACGTTTGCGAGACGCTGTGCACCGTCGAAATTCGCGGCGACAACAGTCAGATACTCTGATTCATGGACTGCAAAACGCAGGAGATCCTGAATCGGATAGTGATGACGACGTGCAACCAGTTCGCCGATCAACTTCGCCGCGGGATCGAGTAGCTCGTGTTCGTCAGCACTGATAAATGCGATTTCTTCGTGATGTTGCAATGCCCAGTAAAGTCTGCGCGTCGCGGAAAAACCACGCACCGTCTCGACTTCGCTCAGCAACGGCGCGCATCGAAGTGCCAACAACGCGTTGTCGGAAATCCCGCACAACGGGGAACGAAGCACAGCGGAGAGCGCGAGTTCGTCGGTCTTGTTATCGAGGAAGCGAAGCAGTTGGATCAGGTCGGTGATCTCTTCGCGTTCGTAGAACCCTCGGCCCAGCACGGTTTGATACGGAATGTTTGCGCGCCGGAAGACCGACTCGTAGATCGATACCTGCGTCATTGCGCGAAACAGCAACGCAATGTCGCCGTACTTGACCGCGTTTGGGCCTTTAGTGAGCGCAAGAATTCTTCGCGCAAGCTGCTGCGCGTCGAGCACGCGTGAGTCTTGTTCAGCGCGTGGATCTTCTTCGTATGAAGGCTTGGTCGTGACGAGCAGCTCAACGAGTGGGCCGGAATCACGCAGCTCACGTTTCGCTTCGCTCTTTTCGTGCTTCACATAGCCGAGCTGGTCCAGGTTTTTGTATTCACGCGCCGGCACATCGACAGGAACCTGAAACAGCCGTGCAAAGAGATGATTAAAGAACGCGATCAATGGCGGCTGGCTGCGGAAGTTCAACTGCAACGGTTTCTCTTCGCCGCCGGCTTTCAGCAGGATCGACGTCATCTCACGAAACACATCGACGTCAGCGCCACGAAATCCGTAGATCGACTGCTTGCGATCGCCCACGATGAAAAGGTTCGCGGGCCGCCGTCCTTTCGCGAGCGCCAGACGTTCGAGCAAGACGCGCTGCACCGCATTCGTGTCCTGAAACTCGTCGACGAGAAAGAAGCGATAACGCTCGGACGTGCGCGCGATCACTTCTGGTCGTTCGAGAAGATCAAGCGTTCGTAATTCGAGATCGTCGAAGTCGAGCGCGGAGAGTTTTTGTTTCTCTTCGTTGAGCCGCTGATCGACGCGTAGCAGCAGGTTGATCATCTCGAGGGCGTATTGCCGCGCAAAGATGTCGAGACACACCTGCGGCACGCGCCCCTGAAGGTCAGTACCCCAGATCAACGTGTCGAGCGCCTTTACGTGATCGGCAACAGTCGATGTCGCCGACAACCGGAAACGCCGAAACGCTTCAATACCCCGACAGTATTCGCCCAGAGTTTCGTGCGCCGGAATTGAACTTAAGAACTCGCGAACCTCAGGCCATTTTGCGGCCAGGTCCCAAAGCTTTTTCCGTGTTCCCGGGGTTCTGATTTGCAGCCCGAGGAACGTGTCCATTTTTTGATCGAGTTCGTTGAGCGCGCTCGCGTGATCTTCTTCGGTTGCGTGTACTCGCGCAGTGGCGAGCGCGAGATCTTCGAGACTTAGGCCCTGACCGCGAGCCTCGCGATAGAGTTGGGCCAGAGCTGCCGCCAGACGACTGCGTCCGACGCCCAACGTCAAACGTGAGATCTCGATGTGGCCGTTGCTGATGAACTCGGAAAGAACTTCCTCGACGATCAATTCGAGCATCATCGCCGCGCGATGCTCGTCGAGTAGAAGAAATTGCGGATCGACATGCGCCTCGATCGGAAACTCACGCAGTAACCTCGCGCAAAAGCCGTGAATCGTCGTGATCACTGCGCCGTCGAGCGTGCGCTTGTAGTTCAACCAGCGCCGGCGCTCTTCTTCGTTCGCGATGCGCAGCATCTGATTGAGTTCGCTGCGCAGGCGCTCGTGCATTTCGTTGGCGGCGCGATTCGTGAAAGTGATCGCGACGATCTGATCAATTGAGAGATTGTGCTCGCGAAGAATATGGACGTAGCGCTCCACGAGAACCGTGGTCTTCCCGGACCCCGGCCCTGCCGTCACCGAGACGTGCTTGTCTATCTCGTATGCAGCCGCCGCTTGCTCTGGTAATAAGACTCGCTGTTCCATGCAAAACCATCCACAGATTACGCAGATTATTTTTTATTATCTGTGTAATCTGTGGATTTCTTCTTTCTCTCAATACGATCGCGATCGTAGCGACACACCGCGCCGTAATCACAAAAACGACACGTCTTCTGACGTTCCGATGGATCGACGATGAATCTTCCGCCGCGCATTCCTTCGAGAAACTCCCAGACGCGCGCGATCACCTGCGTCCGGATTCGCTGCCAGTCTTCGTCAGTAAAAACCGAGTTCTTCGCGCGGAGATGCAGATAGTCCAACTGGCTCGCGCGGTAGAGGCCTTTGTTGCGACGGTCCTGCGCGCCGCGAATGATGTAGTAGCCACCACCCGCGATTGCTTGATCCGGCAGGATCAATCTCTCCAACGCCTCGAGATAGATCGGAAGCTGCAAACTTCTTCCGGAAATAATGTCGCCGCGGCTCGATCCGGTCGACAACTTGTAATCGTAGGCGATGAGCGTGTTGTCACGTGCGACGTCGACGCGATCGATCTGTCCGCTGATCTTGATCGTCTCTTCACCAACAAACGTTTTGCGCGTGAGTTCGAGAGGCTCTTCTTTCGAATCCGGATCCTTTGCGGCAGATCTCATCCCGCCGAAAGCGACTTCGAAGTACGCCGGTAGCACTTGCTCCGATTCCGCGGCTTCCTGGATTTCCAACTCGTACAAGAGCACCTGATCGAGGAGAATCTTTCGAATCTCTCGATCGATCTTCCAGATCTGTTTGTTGAGTGGCGGCACGATGCGCTCGTGCTCGTCAAAAACGTTGTCGGCGATGGTCGCCAGTTCCTTTTGCAGCTTTCTGCGATCAGACTTGTGCAGAGCTTCGCGACGATGACGTTCAAAGAAGCGACGCAAGATATCGTGCAGCAGTTTTCCCGCATCAATTGCCTGCAAATCGAGCGCCGCTTCGCCACGTGGCTCGAGACGCAACACTCTTTGCGCAAAAAACCGGTAGGCACAGTTGCCGTAGACGCTGAGACCGCTGGCGCTATGAATAAAGTCTGAGCCGAATTTGAGTTTGAGCAGGTGAAGCAGATCCGGATCCGTGATCTCGCCATCGTAGCGGCTGAAGTGCGGGCCGGCCCGTTCACGCTCGATCTCGATGCGCCGGAGCGCAGCCTCGCTGAGAAAGCCGTCGTTGCGCGCGAGTGTCAGCAGCCGCGTGATACGCGATTGCGGTAACAAACTGACTTTTGCCCCACGATGTAGATGCCGTTCCTGCTGGCGCACGAGACCGACTTTCATTTCGGTAGTCGTGGAGGCGTCGTCGAGGTTCTTGCCGTCGTAATCGCGGCGAACGATCTCGGTTTCGACTCGCAGTGGTGCAATCGCGCGGCGCAGTTCGTCGATGTAATAAGAAGCGACTGTTTCCGAATCGTCGCCGAGCATCAACGGCCGCGTGAGATACAAACGCTCAGTGGCGCGGCAAGCGACCTGGTAGAAGTAATGTTCTTCCTTCAGGAGGGTGTTTGGTGAAATGTCTTCGAGCGTTAGACCGTATTCGCGGAGTCGATCGCGTTCTTCGTGTGGGTAGATCCAATCACGCGACGCGCTGAGGGGAAAGCCGCCCTCGATCAACCCGGCGATAAAGACCGCGCGAATACGTAGGCCGCGAACGTCGGTCGCTTCGAGCACGCGCAAACCGTTGCGATCGGGCGCGCCGAAGATTTGCGATTGCGACGTGAGTGAGCGCCGAACTTCCTGAAGAAATGTTGGAAGCCTCACTGATGAAGACTTCCCGGCCAGTTCGATGCTCTTGATTGCTGCGATAAATGCGCGACGCAGCGCTTCGAGAGCGTTGAAGTTGAGCATCACTTGCGGCAGTTGCTGCTCGTCCGTCGTTTGCTTTGCCGGTTCAGCAATCTGGTCGCGAAAACCAAAACGATCGAGCAGTCTCATGATCTCGCTGCGCAGATCCGCCGGTTTACCTTCGCGCGGCACGGCGTGCAACAACTCGGCGAAGCGCTGGACCACGAGCGCCGTCCACGCCAAAGCTGCCGCATGAACATCGCGCGAAGGACGTCGCTTCTTCTCGACGCCTTTCTCTTCGAGCTTTGCGGTTTCGGCGTTCTCGACGTTGTCCGCAATGTCAGTGTCGCGATCGTGCGCACCCGCATCGATGCTCAACAGCTCTTTAGTTGCGATTGCGCCCGGCAGGTCCGTGTACAACTTGAAAGCGCGCGCCAGCCACGAACTAACGCTCAAATCGCTCCCGACGTACGCAAAAGCATTCTCGAGTGAGTCGGCATCCCAGAAGCCGATGCGATAACTATTCTTGAGACGCGCGACTGTTTCAGAGGTCAGCACCGGCACGTCGGCTCGGAACAAATCGAGGTGTTGCTCGTCAAAGCGTTTTGAAAGGACCTCCATTTCCGCGTCGCTGAGGCGGAAGTATTCTGACTTGATTAGATCCGCAATTTCGGCGATGCGTGTCGCCTGAGTTTCTTCTGTCGAGAGTCCTTCGAGGAGGGAGAGAAGTTTCAGTGTTGCGCGATTCGCGGGAACGTCGCCGGCTTCGATGCGCAACTCCAGATTGCACGGAAGCGACTCTTCCAGCATGACGCGCGTGATCGTCGGTCCATACGTGGCGCGTTTGCGAACGACAAGCGCGATCTCGGAGAGATCGTAACCCTCAGTTAGTACCAGGCGTTTTACTTCGCGCGCGATCGTTCGAATCTCGGTGTCGCGATCGCCGCATTCGAGATAACGAATCTCATTTTGTAGAGGTGGCAACAAGTCAGGAAGGGGGCTTGCCCCCGCTGAAGAGCGAGCTGGGGCAAGCCCCCTTCCTGACTTGTTGCCATCCCTACAAAACGAAGCTAAGGGGTTGAAGAGGTTCTCGCGAAGAGTCGCTAAGACGCCATTCGTCGCCGTGTAATCTTGTGAATGAACCGTGTCGAACTTCGCGATGCTTTCGAGTTGGCCGATCGTTTCCTGAAACGGCGTGAAGATCTCAGGATTGCTGTCGTCGTGATTGAGATTGACGATCGTTTGCGGCAGCAACGGAATGAGATTGCGGAGGATCTCGCCCTGGACGGGTGTGAAATCGAAGAAGCCGTCGATCACGAGCAGTTGAACATTCGCCAGCCACGGCACGCGCACGAATTTCTCGTCGATCATGCCGCGCAAAACCCAGAGCGCGCGAAGCTGTTCGGCGTTTTCTTCCGTAAACAGGCTTTGATTAAGGAGCTCGGTGTAATTTGAGTAGATGAGCGAGATTTCTTTGTCGAAGTCGAGCTGGGTGATTCCGCGCAGCTCGGTTGTTCCCTTTTCCCCTTTTTCAAGGTCGCGCGCACGCGCCGAGAGAATGTCCGCAAGCTCGGCAGGCGTTCGTGCGGCCCGCTGAATTTCTCCGAGCAACGTGGAAATACTGTTCACACAACCTTCGCGCATCGCGAGCGGCGCAAATGCTTTCAACTGATTCGTCGCGAGCAATTGCTGCAGTAACTGTGAAACGAGACTGCGCTTTAACGGCAGCTCATCGCGATCTACGGGCACGCGCGGCGGCAGTCCCTGCCCATCCTGATCGACAGCCGAATAGAGAACGCGGCGAACGAGTCCGCGAAACAGGTAGACGGGAAGCTCACCCCAAACGCCGTGATTACGTTCGCCGTCGAGCAGTTTTTGCGTGACTTGTTCGAGGAGCGGATACGACGCGGCCAGGTAGATGAATGCGTCGCTTTGATTATTGGCTACGAATTTAGCGCAACGCTCGATGAGTAGCGCGCGGTTTTCGTTGAGTAACGGGCCTAACCAAATCTCGTTCACAGCAGTATCCACAGATTACACAGATTACGCTGATCTGTGGTTCCTTCTACCGGCTCTTGGCGGTTTTGGCTTTGAGCAACGGCATCTCTTCTTCGGGAAACAGTCCGCCTTCGTCACGGCTCAGCGGTCGGGCTGCCTTGTCGATGGGCTCGAGTATTTCGATTTCATCACCGGCAATCGCGCCGCGCTCTTTGAAACGTCGCGCCGTGACCAGCACGCGAGATTCAAGTGAGCGCACGCCTCGATTGTAGGCTTCGAGTGCGCGATCGAGGTTTCTGCCGATGTCGTCGAAATGATTGGTGAACACACGCAGTCGATCGTAGAGCGTTCTCGCGAGGTCGCTCACTTCCTGCGCGTTTTCAGCCATCTGCTCCTGACGCCAACCATACGACACCGCTTTCAACAACGCGATCAGCGTCGTCGGAGTCGCAATGATTACTCGCTGACCGATACCATCTTCGATCAGTTTCGGATCGTTTTCCAGTGCCGCACTGTAAAACGTTTCGCCGGGAAGAAACAACAACACAAACTCCGGTGTAGGCTGCAGCGTTTCCCAGTAAGACTTCCGACTGAGTGCGGTGATGTGAGTTCGAACCAGACGCGCATGCTCCTTTAACTTGGTCGCACGCACTTCGTCGTCAGTTGTCGAGATCGATTCGTAGAACGCGTCGAAGGGGACCTTCGAATCGACGACGATCGTGCGATTGCCCGGCAGACGAACGACCATGTCGGGACGAATGCGAGTGTCTTCAGTCGCGACTGTTTCCTGTTCGTTGAAATCGCAATACTGAAGCATGCCCGCCAGTTCCACGACGCGTCGCAACTGGATCTCTCCCCAACGCCCGCGAACGTGCGGCGCGCGCAACGCTTTGACGAGGTTCCCGGTTTCCGACTGAAGCTGTGAATGCGAGTGGGCGAGTTGCTTGACCTGTTCGCGCAACTCTGAATAAGCACCCACACGACTCTTCTCGAGCTCGCCGATCTTTCCGTCGACTTTTTCCAGCGAATCCTTGAGCGGCTTGATCATGTCGCCGATGGCAGACTGCCGCCGCTCGAGTTCGCTTCGTGCCGTTTGTTGAAACGTTTCGAGATTCTGTTTCGCGAGATCGAGGAACGACTGGTTGTTACTGCGCAACGCATCGGCCGAAAGCGCTTTGAATGCATCGGCGAGTTTGGCTTCGGCGTTGTTGAGCAACGTGAATTTGTCCTGGCTCGCTTTCCGTTCCTCTTCCAGACGCGTTTCGAGCCGCGCGCGTTCGGTCTCACCGGCAGCACGGCCGCGTTCGAATTCGTATTTAAGCTTCGTCCTGGTGATAAACCAGAGGGAAACAGTGCCGACGACAATACCGATGGCCAGCATCGACACGGGGAAGACAATTTCCATGGCCGCTCATTCTATCACTCGCGCGAGCCCGTATCCATCATCTTGTTTGTCGGAGCTTCCTCGACCGCAATTAATTGCGTAGTCCGTTCAGTGACGCTGGGGAGCTCGGCGGGCAGTCGAGAAGTGGGAAGTTCATTTGTATCGGGTGATTCGTGGAGTTGATTGAGCTCCCGGCTTGAAGGAAGCGTGCCGCGCCGGAGGGCGTTGAACACACCGCCAACCATGACCGCCATGCCACCAATCGCCAAAAGAGAGCCCAGAAGCCGGAACCAGTCACCAATTGGAAAGCTCTTGTTGACGACGACCATCACAACGCCGATTCCCACGATGAGCATACCCCACATCATCCAGCTGAACATGCTGCGCACGATGGCCTTCTCGGCTTCAGCCCGATCCGATTTTTTTTGCACTGCTGCAGGCGAGTCTGTGTGCCTGGCGACGAGCTTGCCGACAGTTTCCAGGTTCATGCCGCAGGCGCGACAGAATTGCTGATCGGCGGTGGCGGGTTTTCCACAGTTTGGGCAGTGCATAAAGAAATTAGGTCCTATAAGTCCTATAGGACCTATATTATCTTCCAAAACTCATGACCATACGCTCGTAAATCTTGCGCGTCACGCGTACGTCGTTGAGGTTGTATTCGCGAATAAGATCGAGGCGGCCGGCCTGGTAGAGATCGAACACCTTGCTGCCTTCGACCTCGGCGGTCTTGCTCGACTCGATTCCCAGCGCCCACGCGACGTCGTCGAGGCTGACATGACGCCGCGCGCCGAGCCACCAGCGATGCATCGTGTCGAAAACGCCGCGCACGTTGTAGTCACCAAGATTCACGAACGGTCGCGCCTTGAGCGAATGAGCGAGGCAGCGCTGAAATATGAACGGCAGATCGAACCCAATGATGTTATGCCCGACCAGCTCGTCGCAGTCAGGATCAAAATCCTTCATGAAGGTCAGAAAGTCTTGAAGCGCTTCCTTTTCGTCTTCTTCGTAGCCGTACTTATCGATACCAAAGACGTGTTCGCTAGCTTCCGGACCGAGACCGGGAAACTCCAAACCCGGAATCGCGCCGACATGAAGCGCAATTGAAAGCACGCGACCCGACGTCGCGCTTAACGAGCCGAGCGCGTAGCAACGCTCCTCTTCGGCGGCGATGTCTTCGAGATAGCGCTGTTGTTGTTCGACGCGCATGTTGCCGAGTCGCATGGAGCGCTCGAGCTGTGGTCCAACGCGCTCGCGGAAATCAGGGAGCGTTAGCGTTTCGATGTCGAAGGTGTAGGCGCGCGGGAGTTGTGGTTCAGCGTTTTGGTGCTCGCGATATTGTTCGAGCGTGATCGGGCGATACTCGGCGACGACGAACTGCGAGCGGTCCTGAAATGTTTCGAGCTTACCGGTGATTCCCCACAGGCCGGGTTTGATTTCCTTTTGCGTTTCGAGAGTCTCGCCCCAGATTTTGAGTGCGATGGTTCCGGTGGCATTACGCGCGGAGGCGTCGCAGAAGAGACGTCCCTGCTGCGTGCGGCGCTCGCGCACGGACGTGACGAGAACCATGAGCCACAGATCCTCGCCGTGGGGAATTTCGGGGATGGGGATGTTGCCTCGCAAAGTTGAAA
>JBKPPU010000016.1:0-24292 GCA_046733695.1 Acidobacteriota bacterium | reverse complement strand
CCCCTACAGTACGTACGACAGGGCTAAAATTATCTAGGAACGCACTGTAGGGGCGGCCCTCCGTGGCCGCCCGGCGTGGAACTAGGTTCTTTGCTCCAACGACGCTAACAATTCTTCGAGCTCCCCCGGCAACGGCGATTCAAACTTCACCCACTCACCTGTCTTCGGGTGCGTAAACGCTAATTTCTCTGCGTGCAAGAACTGGCGGTTGAGACTGCGCACGCGGGCGCGAAGGCGTGCATCCTGAATCGTGTTATCGCGGCCGGCACCGTAAGTTTCATCACCGACGACCGGATGTTTCAACCACGCGAGATGCACTCTGATCTGATGTGTCCTTCCCGTTTTAAGCTCAACATCGAGGAGCGTGAAACGATCGAAACCGCGTCGCAGCCGATAGAGCGTAAACGCATTCCGCCCATTGCGCACGACGGCCATGCGCGTCCGGTTCGTTGGATCGCGTGCCAACGGCTGATCGATCTTTCCGGAATTTGAGGCCAGCCGCCCGTGAACCAGCGCGATGTACGACTTGTAAACCGTGCGATCGCGAAACTGATCCGACAGATTCTCAAGCGCGGCTTCAGTCTTTGCAACGACCAACAACCCCGAAGTATCGCGGTCGAGACGATGAACGAGACCGGGCCGCACGCCACCTGGAAGACTTTGAAAGTGATATGCGAGCGCGTTTGCGAGTGTGCCTGAAGGTACGCCTGCCGCAGGATGGACCACAAGCCCGGCCGACTTGTTTACCACGACAACAGTGTCGTCTTCGTAAACAATCTCGATCGGAATATTTTCCGGTACGAACGCGTCTGTAGCAGGCGCGATTAGCTCGACTTCAACTTCATCGTGCTCACGAAGCTTGTACGACGGCTTCGAGGCTTTGCCGTTGACGAGTACGTCTTCATTCTCGATCAAGCGTTGCAGACGCGCGCGACTCCAGCCTTCGATTTGTGAGGCGAGATATGCATCGAGACGAGTTCCGGCGTGATCCGATTCAATGTTGAAAGTGACAGTTTCCACATTCAGCCATTGCGGCGTTCGAAGTCTTTCATGAACGATACCAGCGCCTCGACTCCCGAACGCGGAAAGGCGTTGTAAATCGACGCCCTGATGCCGCCAACCGATCGATGCCCTTTTAGTCCGTCGAGTCCCTGCGCCGTGGCTTCGCTGACGAATTTTTTATCGAGCTCTTCGGACGGCAAGCGAAATGTGACGTTCATCGGCGAACGACAATCCATGTCGGCGTGACCGCGATAGAAATCGGTTGCATCGATCGCGTCGTAAAGCAACTGGGCCTTCGCATCATTCAACTCTTCCATGCCGGCGAGGCCACCCTGATCCTCGAGCCACTTGCAGACGAGTCCCATGATGTAAATGCCCCACGTGTTCGGCGTGTTGTACAGCGATTTGTTTTCGACGTGAATGCGATAGTCGAGCATTGTGGGCAGGTTTTCGGGAATACGTTGCAGCAAGTCGTCACGCAGGATCACAAGCGTTACGCCGCTGGGGCCCATGTTCTTCTGCGCGCCGGCGTAGATGATTGCGTACTTATTGACGTCGAGCTCGCGCGAGAGAATGTCAGACGATGCGTCGCAGATGAGTGGAACACTGCCGATAGCGGGCTCTCGTTTCCACTGCACGCCTTCGATCGTTTCATTACTCGTGATGTGAACGTAAGCGGCGTGTGGACTCAAACTGATCTCGTCACGCGATGGGCAGCGCGTGAAGCCACCGTCGGCCATCGTAGCGGCAACGTTCACGCCACCGGCTTTCTTCGCTTCCTTCAGCGCCTTCTTGCCCCAGCTTCCCGTCAGGATGTAATCAGCGCTGCCGTCAGCCGGCAAAAAATTCATCGGTATCATCGAAAACTGCAAACTCGCGCCGCCCTGCAGAAAAAGCACGTGATAGTTCTCGGGAATTTTGAGAAGTCCGCGCAGGCTCGCTTCAGTCCGAGCAATGATCGCGTCAAACGTTTTGGACCGGTGACTGATTTCCATCACCGACATCCCGACACCCGGCAAACTGACCATGTCGCGTTGAGCTTCTTCCAAAACAGGGACCGGCAAAACCGCCGGTCCGGCGCTAAAGTTAAATATTCTCTCAGTCATCTCTGTACTCTCATCTATTTGATAAATCCGTCCCCAATCCGCGTCATCCGTGTTACTCACTCGAACCGTGAACGCAAGGCTTTACCCGCTACCTTTGTCACCGTCGAACGCGGCACAAATCGTTCCGCTTCAACCGTGAGCCAGTTGGTCCAACCTGAAATCACCACACTCTTTTGACGCGACAACCCGCGCAGTGCGGCTTCGACCACTTCTTCGGCCGTTTGAATAGTACGCATCGGCGGACGATCGATTTTTGCCGCCTCGAAGAAATTGGTTTCTGTCACGCCCGGACACAGCGCCATCACGTGTACGCCGTGCGCACGGTTCTCATCCCAAAGCGCTTCGGAAAACGAAAGCACGAATGCCTTCGTTGCCGCGTACGTGGCCATGTAAGGAACAGCCTGGAAGGCGGCAGTCGAAGCAACATTGATGATCGTGCCACGCTTTCGTTCACGCATCGGCAGCAGAAAACGATGTGTGAGATCGACGAGCGCCGCAATGTTGAGCTGGAGCATTTCGAGCTCTCGATTGAGATCGAGTTTGGCGAAGTCGCCCATCGAGCCGAAGCCGGCATTGTTGATGAGCATGTCGATCTCGAGCTCTCGCTTTTGTGTCTCTTCAAACAACTGCGCCGCGGCCTCAGGCTGCTCCAGATCGAGCGCTACGTACTGAGCGCGAATAGAGGTCTGACGGCCGAGCTCGTTGCACAAGGCGATGAGCTTGTCTTCCGAGCGCGCAACCAGCAAGACATTTCTGCCCAGTGCCGCGAGCTTGCGGGCGAATGCCGCTCCGATTCCCGACGATGCTCCAGTGATGAGGGTTGTGTTCATGAAAACAGTATAGGGCCTATTGGCCCTATTTCAGCTCGAGCAGATCTAACTCAATAATATTCGAATTGTTTGCCTGGAGCTTTTGAAGATTCTCTCTTGTGGGCGCGTTGTCGAGGTTGATGCGGGCCACGGCCGCAGCGGCGCCTTCGAAAACGATGTTCTCCATTTCCTGAACGTTGATGTGCTCCGCTTTGATCGCATCGAGCACACCTGCAAGCACACCGGGTCGATCGAGATGACGGACCACGAGCCTGTGTGTCGCCGGCGTTTGGCGCGCGAGATTTACGACGTTCGGCACCTTGCCTGTTTCTTTGAACTCCCGCACTATCCGCACCGTCTCAGCCGCAATCGCTTCCTGCGCCTGATCTGTCGAGGCGCCGACGTGATGTGTCCCGTAGAGTCCTTCTTCTTTGACGATCTCGTCGTGAAACTCTCCGGCACTGCTGGTCGGTTCCACCGCATAGACGTCGAGACCAGCGCGAATACCACGGTTCCTCATGGCGGCAACCAGTGCCTGCTGATCGACCACTTCACCGCGTGCAGTGTTGATAAAGTAAGCGCCTTCCTGCATCGCGTTGAAGAAATCAGTGTCGAGGAAGTGTTTGGTTTCCGGGTTCAGCGCGAGGTGAACGCTGACAATGTCTGAAGTGGCGGCAACTTCTTTCGGCGATGCTTTCAGCTCTATGCCGAGCTCCGCTGCTCGTTCCGCATTCAAACTTCTACTCCATGCGACCACGCACATTCCAAATGCACGCGCACGAGGAATCATCTCCTGACCAATCTTGCCGACGCCGATCAATCCCAGTGTACGACCGAAGAGCCCGCGAGCTTTTGAAAATTCTTTTTTGTTCCACTCACCGTGTCGTAGTGCGATCACGTTGTCAGCGATGCGCCGATCGAGCGCGAGGATGAGAGCAAAGGCGAGCTCAGCAACGGCGATCGAGTTCTTGCCGGGACAGTTCGAAACGTAGATACCACGCTTCGAAGCCGCAGCGACATCGATCGTGTTGAATCCGGCGCCGGCACGCACGACCAGCTTCACTGGTCCAGCTTCGAGCATCGGTTCGGTTACTTTCGTCCCTCTCACGACCAGCACGTCAGGCGCTTCCTTTCGAATCGCCTCGACCAGAGCGTCGTCTTTCAGATCGGGTTGAAAAGAGATCTCGCAGCCGAGTGCCCGCAAGCCGTCCCGGCCTGACTGTTCGAATTTGTCTGCAATGAGAACCTTCATATATTGCATTTCCGATTGCCGATTGCCGATTTATTAGCACCAAAGCCCATTTTCAAATTGGCAATTGGCAATCGGCAATTGGCAATCAAATCGTGTGAATCAACAAGCCATCTCTCAACTTGGGTTCGAACCAGGTCGATTTCGGTGGCATGATCTCGTTTGCGTCAGAAACCATTAACAATTCGCCGACGGTCGTTGGAAAGAGTGAAAACGCAACCGCTGCTTTGCCTTCATCGACCAAACGTTCGAGCTCTTTTGTGCCGCGCAGTCCGCCAATGAAGTCTACTCGCTTATCGGTCCGAACGTCTTTGATACCTAAGATCGGATCGAGCAATCGATCCTGAAGAATACTCACGTCAAGCGCTGAGACAATTCCCGCCGGCTGCGTGGTAGCCGGTGAGAGTTGTAAGCCGTACCACATGCCGTCGAGATACATGCTCCAGTTACCACGTTCCCGTGGCTCGGGAGTCGCGTTCTCAGAGATTGTGAACTGCTCTGTGACCGCATCGAAAAACTCTTGCTGCGACAGTCCATTGAGATCCTGGACCGTGCGGTTGTAAGCGAGTATTTGCACCTGTGAATCCGGAAAGATCACTGTCAGAAAATAGTTGTAGTCTTCTTTGCCGGTGTGCGCGAAGCTCTGGTCCCGTAGTTCAGCGCGGGCCCGGCTTGCGCTTGCTGCACGATGATGACCATCGGCGATGTAGAGAAGCGGCACGCCTTCGAAACTCTTCACCAGCGATTCACTGTCGCTAAGACGCCAGATGGTATGACGGACGCCGTCTGGAGCCGTGAGGTCATAAAGAGGAGTGGCACTCACGGCGGCGGACACTTGATCGTCGATATCGGGGCGACGTCTGTAAGTTAGAAAGACCGGACCTGTTTGTGCCTTCAACATCAGCATGTGACGCGTGCGATCGTCTTCCTTGTCGCGGCGCGTGCGCTCGTGTTTGCGAATCGTGCTGTTGTCGTATTCATCAACCGAGCAGCAGGCGACGATACCGATCTGTTGGTGGTTACCCATGATCAGACGATAGAGGTAAATGCTGGGCTCACTCTCCTCTTCCATCGGACATTCGGCAATCAGCTTTTGAAAGTTCTCGACTGCCTTTCGATAGACGATGTCGCTATGGATATCGGTTCCGGCGGGCAGGTCGATTTCGGGCCGTGAGACGTGCAGAAAGCTGAGCGGATTACCCTCCGCCAGCGCGCGTGCTTCGTCAGTATTCACAACGTCGTAAGGCACGCTCGCCACTGATTCAGCGCGGTCAACTTGCGGACGCAAAGCACGAAAAGGACGAATAACCGCCACAGATCCTCCTATTGACTACAGTGGGATTGATATAAGGGCTTATGGAATTCAAGACTAATGCAGCATTCCAAGATTTACAAGTAAGCGGTTAGAATCGGACTCGTGAGAAAGCTCGCCCGAGTTATGTTGGCCACGGGTCGCAAAGCCGTCAACAGGCCCAGCGAAGCGTGGTTGCTGCTGCGAATGGCGTGGTGGGTGGCAGTAGTGTCTGTAACGGCGCGCTATTACTCATTGCCCCGAGCGCTACAGATCGTCGCCGGGAACGCGGAAAAAACTACCGGCCATGGAATGACTCAGGACGAACTGGCCCGCGCGATCGACTTGCTACTTTCCGCCGACGTTTTAATGTTCAAACCCATCTGCTGGAAACGCGCAGCGGTGCTTCATCGCTATCTCTCACGCAACGGCATCCCGACGACGATCATATTCGGTGTGCGAAACGAAGCCGGCGGTAAGGTCGACGGCCACGCCTGGCTCGAGGCGAACGGACAACCGATTCTCGAGAAGACACCACCCCAGTACGTCGTAACTTACAGCTTCCCTTAAAGACAAAAAAGCACAAAGGAGTAAAAGAAATCCTTTGTGCTTCTTGTGCCTTTTTGTGGCCGGAACTACGGCAACGCTTCGACGTTGATGAAGAACTTAAAGCTTCCTGTTTGTTGAATACCAAGCAGGAATCTCACGTCGATAGAAGCACCATTGGCAATCGGAGTTGCCAGCGTTACTGTTCCCGCCGACATTGACGAATTGAAGCCACCGCCGTTGGGCTGCGAGGGAGGTTGCTCAAGGGTTGTTCCATTAACGGTGACGTTGCTGGTACCGCTACCGCAAGGCGGACGATCAACCGTGACGACTACTGACGTAGAGGTTCGTGGTCGCATGTCAGCGATGCCACTCGGTGCGGGGAAGGTCGTCAGATCAATCACACGAAAACGCAAGCGAGTCACGTTTCCGCCGGTGTTGTTGACCACTGTTCTTCGAATATCCAGAGTACCGAAAGTTGAGTTATTCGGCGGATCGGATGTGAAGTCGCGCACACGATTTGGCGGGGATGCGGGGCCAACGCAGATGTCGAGGCTGTCTACTGTGAAAGATGCGTTACGCTCGATGGGCGAGCTCAGGTTCTCTGGTCCGGGAGCACCGAGACGCTGACCCGCACCTGCTGACGTGCCGTTCGTATCAACGAACACAAAATCAGCAGCGTTGTTGTTAGTGTCCTTGAGAGCTCCGCCGGTCGGGCAGACGCCGAACGTTGTGATCGAACCGCCCTTACCGCAGTTGTCGCGATAGAAGGAGTAGTCGATCGAGAACGGAACCAGCGCCGGATAACCCGTGCCTTCCTTATAAGTTGTATTCGCTTCGGAAGTTGAGCCGACAGCATCGATACGGTTCGCAAGGTTGAAGTTGGCGGCAATGCTGGTATTGAAGATTGCAATACCTGCGTTGTCCGGAATGTCAGTTGTGTAAGTGGCATTGCCTGTCGCGGTGGTCCCATTACCCGCCGGATAAGAAGCGAGGCTGTAGCCTACACTGTTGACACAAAGATAGTGACCTCTGTTGGGGATAACCGTGCCATTCGGAATAACGCAACGCGCGACGCCATTCGACGCCGCAACTGCGTAACCCGTGCCGCCGCCGGCGACGGTATGGTCAGCTCCACTGTTGTTTGCAATTTCAATGAACTCGTCATTCGCGCCATTTGGACCACGAACACGAAATTCAGAAATAACTAACTGGGCTGCTGCAACCTGATACAGGCCAAGCATCATAACTACCAGGCCAGCGGTTACAAACGAACCCCGAAATAGCTTTGACATGCTGTAATCTCCTTTAAAGGTAGGCCCACGATGTTCAGTGTGGCGAGAAACCCTAGCACGCTTTTTTGAAGACCGTCAACGAATTTAGTTGCGGATATTTCGGATAAAAAAGCGATAACCACGATTCACATTAACTTGTCTGGTCCGTGTTTATCTTTGACTGGAGATCCGTCTGATCCGTGTTTCCCAATCGACAAACACCAGATACATTGCGAGCTGGTGCGGGAAGAAAATATTCATGACGAACAGTGTGGCGAAATGAAATACGACTCCGATCCCGAGGATCCACCAGCGAATACGTTGCCAGAATATCGCGAGTGGAAATAGCAACTCCCAAACGAGCACAAACGCCACAGCAATGGGCAGATACTGTTTGATCTGCGGCAACATGAAAGCGATTTTGAAGCTCGTGTCGTGCAGGTTATCGAGTGAATGAAAGATTGCAAGTGCGGGCAGATTGTCGGCGCTCAGATATTTCAGTCCGGCGACGCGAATTTTGATCAACGCGGAGCTGAAATAGGTCCAGGCCAGCAACAACTGCATCAACAGAATCGGATACGCATACGCAAAGGCCGGTCTCTCCTTCGTCGTTTTCCTGGTCCGGCTATCGATCGAAAACGCATCACCACTTGGCGTGAACGCCAGCACCACCATGAAGTAAACGGCGATCATCTCGTCGTGATTGAAGTGCCCGAAACTACGCAACAGCCCCTGATAAAACAGCACCAGCACGAGTGATGTCTTGGTTGAGATGACCGTGCCGAAGCCAATCGTGCTCAAAACGAGTGACAAAACCATCGCGATTTTTAAGATCAGGATTCCGGATGGAGTTTGTAACTGATCGTAGAAGCTCCACGGCAGGAGTTTCATCACGCCGGTGGGGCGAAGAATTGTGGGCGGCAGCGAACCGAGCGCGGAGAAGGAAGTGAAAAGAATCGAAATCAGGAACGTGCCATGCACGATCGCACGCATCACACCAAGCGCAAAAGGGCCGCGTGGAACAACGCGATCTAAACTTGCATTCATAGAACCTGGCGCCACGATGTTACGAATTTGTCGTAATCGGAATAGCGACCACTTTCCCAGCGATACATGTCGAGCCGTATCGCCTTGAGGCGGTTTGGTGACGACTCCGGTTGTTTCCTGTTGTAGATCTCTCCCCACACCTTGAGCAGATCCGGCACGCGCGCGCCTGGCGGAAGATTTTCAACTCCACCATAGCGGCGCAGCATCTCTTCGTTTGTGGGATGAATCGAGCTGAGTTTGAAGCTTTGATTGTCGATGGTCGCGTTGACCATGGTCCAAGTGCGGCTATACAGAGCGTTGGTTAACAGGATAGGTGCTACGTCTACAGTCTCTCCCCCCACTGTTTCGCCGCGCAGGATGCAGTAGCTGCGACCACGTTCCAGATCGCCGCCCGCCATCATCACGTTCCAGGCGGCTATCGGATATAGATTGCGAACATAGCGAAATGCCCAGAGAAGGGGCACCAAGAGCGCGATCGTCAGAATCGCGTACTTAACGAAGAGACGCCGCTCACTTTGCGGTAAGAAGCTTGTAAGTTTGGAAATTATCAACGATTCGTTCCACACTGCTCCGCGCTTTATCCAGTGCAACTTCGTAGTCGGAAGTAATGTCGTCCGCGATCTCGCTCGTCGTTTTGCCTTTCTCAAGACCTTTCCAAACGATCATCGCAGTCTCGTTCAGTTGATAATATTTTTTTGTATCGAGATCGACGAGTATTCCTTCGCCGCCGTCAAAATCGGTTACGACTACATGTTTGCCGGGGCTAAGGCCGGTGCTAAGTTTAGTTACATTCATGATTATTTACCTGATTGGTTTGTTCTAAACGCTTTTGCTCGAGAAGTTGATAAGGGTCAGTGGCCCACTTTGCTGCCGCTTCGCGCACTGCATCAGAAGCAAGCTCTTGTTTCGCGTTAGTGTCGGCTAAGAACGTGCGCTTCACGTAAGCTTCTTTCGAGTAGACGTGACTCGCGCGTTCGATTGTTTCCAGTTCCGTTGTCGAAGGACTGACCTTGAAAAATCTCAACACGCTCGATATTACAGGCCCAGACAGTTGTTTGTAATTAAGCAACAGCTGACCGTCATTCGCAAGACGGTGCGCTGTAGAAAAAAAACTTCCGATCGTTCGGGCGCATAGTTCTTCAAGCGACATTCCCGCAACTTCGCCGGGCGATGTGCCGATAATCGAGGCCAACACACGCCGATCATCATCGAGCAGCCAGGGCGGAACATCCTTGAGATTCGACACGATTGTTTCCACCGGATCGCGGTAAAGAAACAGCCACGGAACGTTGGGCCAGATACGTCTGATACGTTCGATTTGTGCGAAGCTGCAACAGGCAAACTTGATGAAGAGGTGTTCTTCGTTACCAGCGCGACGTTGCGCCAACACGTTGACCACGCCACGTAGAAACACTGAATAAAGTGACGTTTTAACGTCGCCTGCATCAGTAATAAATCTGGCGATGAGCTTGTCGATCGCGTTTGCTTCCGAGACGACGATTGAGTTGTTGACTGCGCGACAGGCGTTGGATACAAACGTCGATCCGCAACGTGAGGAGTGAAAGATAAAACCAGTTGGCTGCACGCTGTCGAGCTGCTTCTCCAGTTGCAGCAGCACATCAAACTCCGTAAACAGCTCACGGCGATCGCCGTCCGTCCTGGCGCGCTCGACTGTTTGCTGAAAGAACGGCTCCGTGAGGTTAATGCCTGACATATCCATCCACCACAGCCCCGGGCGCCCCTTCGCCACGACCG
The DNA here is from genome assembly GCA_046733695.1 of Acidobacteriota bacterium. Taxonomy (GTDB): domain Bacteria; phylum Acidobacteriota; class Blastocatellia; order Pyrinomonadales; family Pyrinomonadaceae; genus PSRF01. The sequence continues at coordinate 14,213 of JBKPPU010000016.1, read as the reverse complement.
CATCAACCGGCAACATGCCTTTGAGATCCGCGTTCATCCGCGTGAATCCGCGGCTAAACTCGATCGATGCCACGGAATCTTCCCGAAGCTTTGCAGACAAAACAGGCACGGCGATCCGGTGTAAATGTCCGGCGTTGATGATGCCGCCCGGAGCGCCTCGATTCTCTTTTGCAATTGCCCTGCCGCCAATGCTGTGAACTTCTCGTACGCCGAAGCAAACGACTCCACATTCAAATCAGCAATCACGTCTCTCTCTTCCTCGCCGCCGCGAAATCCCGACAAGTTACAGCACAGCGACAATCGCCCGCGGAAATCGATGTTCATACTCACACCAGCAAGCGGAGCGCACGGCGGACGTGTTTCGTCAATGTTGTAATAGCCGACATCTAGCCGCACGTTCATCTTGAATATGCGTGCAAGTATCGCGATCTCCTGTTCGACTGCACGCTGCTCGTCGAGCGTTAACGCTGCGGTGTGGGTGACAGAGTCTGAAGTCGGCATCACGTGTGCGAAGTGCAGCGACGCCGCACCCATTCGCGCGGCGAAGATCGCGATCTGCTCGAGTTGGTCCACCAGATCGCGACGTATCACGATCTTGATTCCAAACGGCAGTTTCGACATATAACAACGAGTAAACGCACGCACGAGCCGATCGAAAGATCCCTTGCCGCGCCAGCGATCGTGATCCTCACGCGTAACGCCGTCCAAACTGAAAGCGACGAATGAAACCGCAGGGCGATTGCACTCGAGCGCGGGCCAGACGCGTTCGAAGTGCCAGCCGTTCGTAACAAAGCTGACTGTCAAACCAGCATCCCGAATCGTCCCGAGCGTTTCTTCAAACTGTGGATGAAGAGTCGGCTCGCCGCCGGTGAAGTTGATCCGCGTCACATTGGCTGTTGTGCGTGCTTCACCGATCACGCGTCGCAGAAGTTCGACGGGGAAGAATTCGGCGTGCGAAGTGTAAAGATTCTCGTCGGAGCGAAAGCAGTAGCTACAGTGGAGATTACAAATGTTGGCGAGCTCCACGCTCAAACGACGTGGACCATAATCGCCATCGAAAGAAGTCTCTGTTTCCATCAGTTCTGACGTGATAACAAGGTGCACGCGAAACCCGGTACGAGCAAATCGCGACCCGCAGAGAGATCGAAGCCGATCGCTTGTCGTGCAAGTGCCGAAAGGACGTTCAGATTATCACTGGCAATAGCGGTGTCGTAAGTGGCCCACGGACATGCCCTGATCAAACGCATCATCGTTTCTGTTTGCGTCAGCTTGCTCAACCGCGATTCCGCTTCGTTATTAAGACTCGTAAAAAGCACGAGACCGGGCAATACCTTCGGTGTTCGCGCTGCGCCAAAGACTGTATCTGGCTCAAAACACTGCTTGAGCGCAGCCTCAGTACTCATCGCAAAAAAACTGCGAAAGCCACGCACTTCAACAACGCCATCATCGAGACCCACTAACAACTCGTCATCCGAAAGATATGACCACCCAGCCGACGCCAACTGCACCGCAAGAGTCGACTTACCACTACCTGAAGGACCCACAATCAACACGCCTTTGCCGTCGCGTGGATCGACAACGCCAGCGCTGTGCAAATCAAATAATCCAAACCGTCGCAGCCCAGCGCAAACTGCAAACGACGTGGCCCTTACAAACATCGCATCTCCAGCACGAGGCAATTCGGAAAGCGAAACGTCTACTGTCAGCGGCGTACCACTTTGCAGGTGGACCACTGCCTTGCCAAGCAGCAGGTAGAAATCGGCGCCGTCCGTGTAGCACTTGCCACCTTCAGCAACATCGAAGCGGTTCAGATCACGACTGATTTCTCGCGGTGTTTCACCGGAGGAGAAATTAATCCGAATGTCGGGCGATCGGTGAGGTTCTGGGACAGGAGTAAGTTGCCATCCGGCAAAGAGCTCTACGATCAGATTACGTAGTTCCAGATCGTTGCTCTTAATAAATAACAACCGACCGGCGACGGAATAAAAACCCTGGAACGCCGGTCGGTCAAAGACCTGAAAAACTTCCATCAGCTGGAAATTCTATTTCTTAGTTAGTCACGCCGCTGGTCGCAGCTTGAAAGAACGTAGTCGCTTCAAGAACATCAACAGGAACAGAGATTGTCGGTTCGACAAACACCTTCTTAATTTCGGTACCCCCACTTACCTCATTGTGCAAACCAGCGATTTCTTCGTTGATAATCTCGTTTTGCTTAGCCAAGGTTTAGCCGCCTCCTCGAGTCAATTGAAGTTAAATATAATTGTCTTGATCGATTCATGGCAACATAAAACTTGGGCCAGGCTTCGATGCAAGCTGTCTTACAACTTCGGTTCACTGAGCCACTTTTATTGGCTCAGCATAAACCAACCGCAAAGCTCGTTTTTCGGCTCGTGTAAGATCGGCTCGAACGAACAGCCGAATATGGGGGGACAGTTGCCGAACTACATCCTCTACCGGGAGTTTCGAGATCTCAGTGTCGACTTCCGTAAGATTCTGCGTCTGAAGATCAACGGGAATACCAAGCTCTTCGCCAATCTTTAATAACACCAGAGAGAGTGGCTGCTTTTTTGCCTTAACAGAAAGCAGCTTATTCTCATAAGTGATCCGAAGAGGATGCTCCTCGGCTTTCTTCTTCGCTTCTTCTTCTTCAGGTGAGACGCCGTCTTCAGTGTTACCTTCGATTAACATCGACTGGTTTGTTCCAGTCACTACTGCTGTCGCCGGTGGCTCGCTCTGATTGGTATCGTAAAGAAAAATGCCGAGAGGTTTTGGCGGCTCACCGGACCCAGTATCAATCTCGTAATCAACGTAAACTGTGGGCGACATTAATTGCAGCGCAGGCTCGAGAGTCAACTCGCTGAACTCGACCGTGATCAATTCATTTTGTCGTTCCGTCCCGAGGAAGATCGGCACCTTGAGTTGTTTGGAGAGTGCCTGTGACACTTCGGACATCTTGGCCTTATCGGCTTTGAGTGAAATGTTGAGGATTGGGTGATTCTGGACGGTCAGCACAAACGCAGGCTTGGGTTTCGTGTTTCCCGGTTTGGCTTCTTTCGCGCCCTGCTTTGTGTCCGTTTCCGGAGCAGGTCTCTGCGCGATTGCTAACGAAACTGCCGCAAAACAAAGCAAAGCGATCAAGGTAATACGCTTCGCATAGTGAAAGAAAACTGTGCGTTTCAAAACTTAATGCCTTTGTCCTTAGCCTGTTGAGCGGTTTCGCTCTGGCCGACTGACCGCGCCGTCGATGAGTTTGAAAGCTAACACGGACAAACAAATCCGTCAAACTTTAGTATCAAAAAAGCCACGTTTTAACAGGCGAAACGGGCGTGACAGGTAGTAAGCGAAGCTCAAACTCTGAGGAAGAGAACGCTCGCCGAGATCTCCGTCGGTGGGTCGCATCATGTAAAGAATATAACGGGCGCGAGCTCCAAGCGTTTTCCGCACGCCGATGTTGTATTTGAAGATCTCGCGCGACGTTGCGGGCACGTGTGTGGCGCCGTTGAAGAGGCGTTCGACGATGGTGTCAGCCAGCAATGACAACCGTTGATCTGCATCACAGCGTTGCTTTACTTCCGCAGGTACTGGCGCGTCAAGGAGGCGATATGCGAGATGCACGCCCAGCAGAAACATTCGCTCCGTGTCGGCCAGTGCGGAGCGTTCGAGGAGTGCGGTCCAGTCGAGCGGGTGTCTCTTGATTAGTTCTGCAATATCACAAATCCAACCGAGGCGTTCCCAAAGATGACGAGAGCCGTGCACGCACAACGAGAAGAAGAGATCTTCAGCTGAGAAAGTTTTGACTGGCGTGCCGTTGAGATCGACCGTGATGAGATTCTGCCAGAGTCGTTCGCCGTTTACGTTTGATGCGAAGAGATGTGGGGCGACTTCCCAGTGGAGCTCGATAATCAACCGGTGATTGTCGCGCGAGAACTGCATGTTGTGCTGTGTGCGAAGTAAGATTTCCTGCCGGCCAACTGAAAGCGACTTCGTTGGTATGTAGCCTTCGGCGAGCAGGATCTCGCGTGCTTTCAGCACGTCAGATTTTCTTACGATCACGTCGAGATCGACGAAGCGACGCAAAGCGATGTCGCCGTACGCGAATAAACCGAGGACTGGGCCTTTGTAGGGAATCGCCTCGATGCCTTCATCACTCAATGAGTTGATTAAGCGGCAAAGCTCGGCAGTGAGTAACGTGTTGCGGGCGGAGTTTTCGACGTAATGCTTTTTGAGTTTGTTGAGAAACTCCTGCGGTACGCGATCTGAAGCCTGTTTTTCAAGCTGAACATAGACCAGCGGTACGATCGAATGTCGCCGCGCAAGCTGAAACAAATACTCCCAATCAACGTCACCCGTATTTGTTCGCGCACAGCGAAGCATTAACTCAGCCGCGGATTTACGCGGATAAACGTGGATCTGATCCGCGTTCATCTGCGTAAATCCGCGGCTAAAATACTTACTCATTGACCTTCAAAACGGCGAGGAAGGCTTCCTGCGGAATCTCGACGCGGCCGACTTTCTTCATCCGCTTCTTGCCCTCTTTTTGTTTCTCGAGCAGCTTTCGTTTACGCGTGATGTCGCCGCCGTAACACTTGGCAATAACGTTTTTCCCCAGCGCCTTGACCGTCTCGCGCGCGATCACCTTATTTCCAATCGCCGCCTGAATCGGCACTTCAAACAGTTGCCGCGGGATTAGCTGCTTCATCTTTTCCGCGAGCGCACGACCTTTTGGTTGAGCCGTGCTGCGATGCAGAATCAACGACAACGCATCAACGGGCTCCCCGGCCACCAGCACATCGAGTTTCACGAGATCGCTTTCCCAGTACCCTGCGAGGTTGTAATCGAGCGAGGCATAGCCGCGCGAAACTGATTTGAGTCGATCGTAGAAGTCGAGCACGATCTCGTTGAGCGGCAATTCGTAAGTCAGCATCACACGGTTCGAAGTGATGTACTCAAAACCCTTTTGCAGTCCACGCTTTTCCTCGAGCAATGGAAGAATGCCGCCGAGATGTTCATCAGGCGTTAGGATGACGGCGCGAATCACAGGCTCTTCGATCTTCGAGATGCGGCCCGGATCCGGCATCTTCGCCGGAGAATCAATCTCGAGCACCTGGCCGTCCGTTGTCGTCACCACATAACGGACGCCCGGAGCAGTCGTGATCAGATCGAGATTGAACTCGCGTTCCAAACGTTCCTGCACGATCTCCATGTGCAGCAACCCGAGGAATCCACAACGAAACCCGAATCCCAACGCAGCGGACGATTCAGGTTCGTAAAAGAAAGACGCATCGTTCAGTCGCAGCTTGTCGAGCGCATCGCGCAACTCTTCGTACTGCGCTGTATCGACCGGATACAAGCCCGCAAACACCATCGGCTTGATTTCCTGGTAACCGGGGAAAGGTTCTTTCGTCGGCCGCGCAGCTTCAGTCACCGTGTCGCCGATCTGAACGTCAGCGACAGCCTTGATCGATGCAGTTAGAAACCCGACCTCGCCGACACCTAATTCGCTAATCGGCGTCGGCGTCGGTCGATTCACGCCGAGAGTTTCAACCTGGTAATCACGACCGACGTTGAAGAAGCGGATCTTCATTCCCGGACGGATCGATCCGTCGATAATGCGAAACAGCACGATCACGCCGCGATACGAGTCGTACCATGAATCGAAAATGAGGGCCTTGAGTGGTGCGTTTGGATCGCCTTTGGGCGCCGGCACGTCGCGCACGATCGCTTCGAGAACGTCGCCGACTCCCTCGCCGGTTTTCGCGCTCGTGAGAATCGCGTTATGAGTTTCGAGTCCGATGAAGTGTTCGATCTGCTCGATCGCTTTTTCAGGTTCGGCGCCGGGCAGATCGATCTTATTGATAACGGGAATCAGTTCGAGATTGTTTTCGATTGCGAGATAGGTATTCGCGAGCGTTTGTGCTTCGACACCCTGCGAAGCATCAACTATCAGCAAGGCACCTTCACACGCCGACAGCGAGCGCGAGACTTCGTACGAGAAATCGACGTGACCCGGCGTATCGATCAAGTTGAGCACGTACGAATTGCCGTCCTGCGCTTTGTAATCGAGCCTGACAGCGTGTGCCTTGATCGTGATGCCCCGTTCGCGTTCGAGGTCCATGTTGTCGAGGACCTGGTTTTCCATCTCGCGTTCTGACAGAGCTCCGGTGAGTTCGAGCAGGCGGTCGGCGAGAGTCGACTTGCCGTGATCGATGTGGGCGATGATCGAAAAATTGCGAATGCGAGACGGATCCATTTGAGAAACAATACCTGGCCTTAATAGGAAATGTGTTCGTTAATATACGCCCGTGCTTTCTCGGCCGTATCTACCGATTGAATGAAATCCATGTTGTTGATAGTCCAGGTAGCGTGCTCCTCAACAAATGCCTGGAACTTGGCGCCCGGTGTGAAGTCGTCTTCCAGCACACCGATTTTTACCTCGACGCGGCGGATCAGTTCAGTGTCTCCAGTCAGAAGCGCAGCATAATAGAGTTTATGCCTATCATCTTTGGACATTGTCGAATCAGAAGTTGAAGACGAGTTTGAATTAGACGAGTTGTCGTTGGTGTTACTGTTGCTGGAGAAGTCGGAGTTGTCGTTCGAATTGGAATTGCGGTTGGTACTAACATTGAAATTGTAATTACGATTTGACCGCGCGGGGCGAGTGAATAAGTAAATCAACCCACCCGCAATCACAACCACGATCAATCCCAGACACCCCGCGCCACCACAACCGAGAGCGATCTTCTGATTTTTAGTCACGTTATTTGCCTCACATACAAAGTATCAGGAACAATTTCTCACGCAAAGGCGCAAAGAAGACGCAAGTTACCTTGAACTCAACTTTTGCGTCTTTCTTTGCGTCTTTGCGTGAAACTGCTGCTATAGATCGAATTCATTGATGAGTCGATGCAGGTAGGAGCGACTGATGCCCAACTTTTTCGCGGCGGCCACCTTGTTTCCTTCTGACTGCAGTGCACTCACAATCATGCGTCGCTTGGTCGCCTCCACCGCACCTTCCAAAGTGCTCTCGTCGCCTGGCGTTGTTCCCGGAAGCACGCGCAACATCTTCTCCGGAACATACTCGAGTCCGAGTGTTGATGTGCCGCTTAGTACAACCAGACGCTCGATCAAGTTCTCGAGCTCGCGGACGTTTCCCGGCCAATTGTAATCGAGCAAAATCTCGACGAGTCCCGGTTCGAGCTCCGGCGTCGGTTGGCCGTACTTCTGCGCTGACTTCGCGGCAAAGTGTGCGGCGAGAATCGGAATATCGTCAGGCCGCTCACGCAACGGCGGCAGCACCAGCGGCACGACATTCAGCCGGAAAAATAAGTCCTGTCGAAAACGTCCCTGTGCTACTTCCTTTTCGAGGTCTCGATTAGTGGCCGCGATCAGACGAATGTTGACTGTCAGCGTCTTGGTTCCGCCGACGCGCTCAAACTCGCGCTCCTGCAAGACGCGCAAAAGCTTGACCTGCACCGCAGCGCTCAGGTCGCCGATCTCATCGAGGAAAAGCGTGCCGCCGTCCGCCAGTTCAAATCGACCTTTATGCGTTTGTATTGCGGAAGTGAACGCGCCTTTCTCGTGACCAAAGAGCTCCGACTCGATCAACGCCTCAGGAAGCGCAGCACAACTCACTGCCACGAATGGTCCATCGGTGCGCGGACTCTCCTGGTGAATCGCGCGCGCAAGCATCTCTTTGCCGGTGCCGTTCTCGCCAGTCAGTAAAACAGTTGCACTCGTCGCGGCTACGGATTTCGCCTGCTTCAACACACGCTCCAGGGCCTGGCTCGTGCCCATCAGGTGCGTGAAGCCGGGCGGGCGCGAGAGTTCCTCACGGAGTCTGCGATTCTCAATTTCGAGTTGTCGCATGCGCGCCGCCTGGTTCACGATGTGCAACAACTCTCCGGGATCGAGCGGCTTTTCAAAGAACCCGTAGGCGCCCCGTTTCACTGCTTCCAAAGCAGCGCGTTTCGCATTACTGCCGGTGATCACGACCACCTGAAGCGGCGGGTCCTGCGTGCGTGCGACGTCAATCAATGCCAAACCTTCCGCGATGTCGTCGACATTCGGCGGCAGGTGCAGATCGCTCACCACGACGTCCACTTCTTCATCGTTGATTAGCGCACAGGCTTCGTCACGAGAAGACGCTTGCAGTACCTGATAGTCTGAAGTTAGCGCCCAATAAAGACCACTGCGCACTGTGTCGTCGTCATCAACAACCAGAACTGTGCCCTTGGGCTGGAGTGGGTTGGTCATGTCTCGAACCGGCTTCTCAGATAAAACTGACAAGGTCGCACACACGTGTGCGTAAAAACTAAAACCTGGGCAGCACTGCAGAGGAACGGGCGTAACGGGTATGACTTGCGGAAGGGTCTGGCCGCGCGCCCTTCTCTATTTAGCTACGCCTGTCGTGTGGAATCGATGGTAGCACGACGCGAAATGTCGTACCAGCGCCTTCGACTGAATCGACATCGATCGAGCCGCCACTCGCCTTGATCACTTCGCGACAGGTGTATAGTCCGAGGCCGATGCCGGTTCTCTTCGTCGTGGAAAACGGGCGAAACAGCCGCGTCTCGATAAAGGACCGGCTCATCCCGCGCCCCGTGTCTCTAACGGAAAACGTCGCCGCCCCATTTTCAGTCTGGCCCGCTTCGACCGTGAGTGTGCCGCCGCCGTCAGTCATTGCTTCGAGCGCATTGAGCACGAGGTTTTCGATTATTTCCTCGACTCGGACCTCGTCGGCGAATGCGTACAAATTCGCCGGCAGTCGCGTCACAATCGTGTGTTTGCCGCGTCGTGGCTCGGCCGTCGTAGAGAGAACTCGTTGAATGATGGGTATCAAGTCGATATTTCTGGGTCGCTTGTGCTCGCCGCTGAGGCTGGTTAACGGTCTTGAAAGCCGCGCGACGAGCGCTCTGAGTTTATCGGTCGCGGTCGTCAGTCCTTTTAAAGCGTCAGCGCGAAACTGGGGATTGTCGAAGTGCCGTTCCATGTTTCCGACAGTTAAAGAAAGACCCTCGATCGCGTTTTTTAGATCGTGTGTGAGCATTGCCGAGATGCGAATGAATGACTCGAACTGTCGCGATTCTTCCTCGCGTGCGATTTGAGCGCGAAGACGTTCGGTGACGACGTTGATGTTGTCGGCGAGGCTGCGCGCGTCGTCACTCGATTGCAAAATGATCCGGCGGTCCAGCTCGCCTTTCGCGATCGCAGAGACGTCCTTAGTTACTTGCGCAATTCCTTTGGACCGACTGCGGACGTGGGTTTCAAGGATGAACGCGGCGGCCAGAGATATCAAAAGAGCCAAACCGAATCCCGCAATACCCCATTTCCTGGCCGTCGACAGGACGTCAGAGCTGTTACGGGCGATCGCGACAGCGGCGTTCAATCGCGGGAGCGGTGCATACGCGACCTCGTAGGTCGTTCCCGAAGGCGAGCGATACTGGTCCACACCACTCTGATTTGCCGTCATCGCGTTGGAAATCGAGTTGAAGCCGGGCAAGGCTTGATAAATCGGCAGACGTTCGCGTAACCGATCTGAGTTATAAAGAGTTTTTCCTGACCGATCCAAAACCACAACCATCGAATGTTGATTGGACTTTGGGAGCCCGTGCGAAGCGTCGTAAAAGACCGACGCGAGATCGAGTACAGCGGCGGCCGCGCCAACAACGATCGTGCCCTTTTGATCGTGGATTGGGACGGTGTATTGCAGAGTTGCAGACGGGCTGTGGAGTTGTTCCAAACAGACGTTTCCGAGTTGCGTCCAAACATGCTCGTCGGGTTGAAGCGCGACGGAATGATTGAACCCACGAGCGTAAGCCCATTCACCATTCGGGAGTTGATTCCAAAGCGCGCTCTTTGTGCGGTCGTAGAGAGTTAGCTCATGAAGCGAGGCGCCGAGCTTTGGCAGTGAGTTCAAGATGGGTAACGGTGGCTGAGGCGCCGTCTCACTCTCGACGCGATTCACAATGTCGCGTGCGGCGGGCACGATCGCCAGTTGCCGCATGCTTTTCTGATTCTCATCAAGTAGCTCGTCGACCGCGCCAGAAAACGCATTGAGATCATTTTGAGCGATTGCGCCCACGCTGGCGTCGATCGATCTGCTGCCATTCCAATACCCAAGCTCCGCCAACAGAAACAGCGGTATAGCGCAGAGGAGGAAATAGGTGAGAAACGATTTTGGGCGCATCGTGATTTATCGTCAATTGCCAATTTCCGATTGCCAATTTAGGAATGATTAAGTGTTTGGCAAATCGGCAATCGGCAATTGGAAATTGGCAATATTAAATTCGCTTTCTGCCAAACTCGTTCAGCAGCGGTGCCAGGGTTTCAATAATTTGATCGTGGGACACGCCGTTGCTGGCAACGAGCCCGTTGCGGTTTTGCACGTCCGGAACGTTGTAGTTCAGAGGATAACCGAAAAGATCGCTGATCCGCCCGCCCGCTTCGGTCAAAACCACTTCCGGGGCGCACGTGTCCCATTGCTTGGTTCGTGGCGACAGATGAATGTAAACGTCGCATTGCTGCTCTACCAGCAACCCGATCTTGATTCCGACCGACCCGCGTTGCACTTCTGCTTCGAAACCGAGTTGTTCGATGACTTTGTTCATACGCGGACTTCGATGTGATCTACTCGCCGCGAGACGCATTTCCGAAAGCTTCTTCGTGTCAGAAACTGTGGCTCGCTGCTGCTCGAAGTCGGGTCGGTGGATCCATGTGCCTGCGCCGAGAACTGCACGATACAGCACGCCGGTCAGTGGCTGATAGACCACACCCAGTGCACATCGGCCGTCCTCGGCGAGCCCGATCTGAACGGCAAAATCGCCGTTACCGTCAATGAAACCATTCGTGCCGTCGAGCGGATCGACCATCCAGACACGCGACTTCGCGAGGCGTCGCTCAGTATCGATCGACTCCTCTGCGAGGATTCCGTCGTCCGGAAACTCGCGCTTCAATCCGGTGACGATCAGTTCGTTGGCGATCATGTCAGCCTGAGTGACCGGCTCAATATCGTCGTCGTAATTCTTCTGTTTGATATGGAGCGGACCTTCGTACTGTTCGAGAATGGCAGCACCCGCCGTGCGTGCGAGTTCGCAGGCGACGCGCAGTTCGCGATCGAATGTTTTCTGATTAGCTGACACAGGTTTTGGCGGCGTCGCGGATTGCCGCGACGGTCTCATCGATATCGGTTTTCGTGGTCCGAAAGTTTGTGATACAGGCGCGTAGTGCAAAATGCCCGTTCACCGTTGCATTCGATAAATACGCGCGACCACCTTTTTGCACGCGTTCCATGATGCCCTCATTCAGCTTGTCCAAATCGCTATGGCTCGAGATGTATCGAAAACAACAGATGCTCAACTCGACCGGCGTCAATAGCTCGAAGTCATCCGCGTTTGAGACTACTTCACCCAGATACTGCGCAAGCGAGATGTCCTCACTGATTGCTTCCGCGATGCGGAGACTTCCGTAATACTGCAACGTGAGCCAAACTTTGAGTGCACGAAAACGCCGCGATAGCTCAACGCCGTAATCCCAAAACGCGAACGCCTCTTCGTCGACGTAGCCATGCGTCTTGATGTAGTCAGCCTCGTCCGTGCTGAACGTTGCTCTCGCTGCCGCGTCGTCTCGGAACAGCAGACAACCGGCGTCGACCGGAACATAGAGCCACTTGTGCGGATCGAGAGAAACTGAATCGGCAAGCTCCAACCCAGCGAAGAGATGCTTCTTCCGTTCGTCAAGAATACCGGGTGCTCCATAAGCGCCGTCGACGTGAAACCAGAGATCGAATTCTTTTGCGACGGCAGCGATTTCCATGAGTGGATCGACAACACCGGTGTTCGTAGTGCCGGCACTGCCGACGACGCAAAACGGTCGCAAGCCTTCTTTTCGATCGACTTCAATGCCTTTACGCAATAGATCGACACGCATACGCTGTCGATCGTCACATTTGATCTCGCGGACATAATCGCGTCCGAAACCGAGAATGTCTGCCGCTTTCGCGATCGACATGTGGACTTCCGACGATGCGTAAACCGTCATTGGTGATCCGGAGTTCCAGAGTCCGGAACGTGCTACTGCAGTGCCTGCTTTGCGGCGATTCGCAACCAGTAGCGCGATCATGTTCGCCATCGAACCACCGCTCGTGAGCAAACCTTTGGCATCGCGATCGTAGTTAATTAACGACCCAAGCCAGCGAACGACCATTCGCTCCACTTCGGTGCCTGCCGCGCCCGAACGCCAGCAGGTGATGTTTGCGTTGAGAGCAGAGGCAATCAGATCGCCGTACGCGCCTATGGGAGTGGAGGGTGATGCGACGTAACCAAAGAATCTCGGATGACCGTTGTGCCGGCTGAGTTCTATGATCGTGCGACATTCGTCGAGCAATTGTGAGAGTGGTATGCCTTCCGTCGAGAGTTCCGCTGCGATTGCTTCAGTTGTTTTGCCGGCATAGTTTTCGGCACGAACCGGACGTTCCGAGATCGTCGTCAGATACTCGAACACCAGCTTGTTGGCTTCAGTCGAGATCTCCTGAAGAGCTTCCTCGCTAACATCGAGGGAGGATTGCGTTCGCAGTGACATTGTGACCACAAACTAACATATCCTGTTAATCCTGATAATCTTGCAATCTTGTCAACAGCTTTCTACAGGATTAAAGGATGTACAGGATTTACATGATTTCAGTGTTAACATTCCTTCATGTCTAGCAACTGCGCGACCACTGAGGGCACGACTCGTTACACCGAACGGTTCGCCGGGAAGACCGCACCGGGACACTTCCGTAGGCAACAGCACCTCGTACTTTCGTCGATCGGCATTGGCACGTATCTCGGAAACGCGGACGAAGCAACTGACACCAACTACAGAAACGCGGTCGTTCGCGCCGTTCAACTCGGCGCGAATGTTATCGACAGCGCGGCAAATTATCGTTTCCAGAGAAGTGAACGCTCGATTGGTAAGGCGCTAAAGATCCTCGCAAACGAGCATGGAATTCAGCGTGACGAACTGGTTATTTGCACCAAGGGTGGTTACCTGCCGTTCGACGGAGGGCAGCCCAAAAACGTGCGTGAGTATGTGAATGAGACCTTCGTAAAGCCGGGAATCGCATCGTTCGATGATTTTGTCGGCGGTAGTCATTGCATGACGCCGTCATACTTGCAAAATCAGATCGATCGGTCGCTCAGAAACATGGAGCTGGAGTGTATTGATGTTTACTACATTCACAATCCGGAGTCGCAGCTGGAGCATGTTTCCGAGGTGGAGTTTTACGATCGGTTACGAAGAGCGTTCGAGCGTCTGGAAGAGAATCGCAGCCAGGGTAAGCTCGCGTATTATGGTGTCGCGACGTGGAACGGCTTTCCGTACGCCGCCGGAATCGGGTGGTCATCATTCGCTCGTGCGGATGATTGAAGCGGCGCGTGAGATCGGCGGCGAAGCGCACGGATTTCGTTTTATTCAACTGCCTTACAATCGAGCCATGCCAGAGGGGCTTGCAATCATCAACGAAACGCTCGACAGCGAGCGCATGCCGGTTGTGGAGGCCGCAAAGAGATTGGGTGTGACGGTGATTGCAAGCGCGTCGTTGTTACAGGGCCGCATTGATCCGCAAACTGCGATTCAGTTCTTTCGGTCGAGCCCCGGAATTACGACAGCGCTGATCGGCATGAGTCGCATCGAGCACGTGGAAGAAAATCTCACCGCGGATTTTCACTGATGAATACGGATTATCGCTACAAATCGTTTTCGGAGTTCTGGCCGTTTTACTTGGCGGAACACAGCAAGCCGGCGACTCGTTTGCTGCATTTAGTCGGAACGACAGCGGGCATTGCGTTGATGGTTTACTTGATCGCCACGGGCCGCTGGTGGCTGTTCTTTCTCGGGTTTGTTCCGGGTTATGGATGTGCGTGGCTCGCGCACTTTCTCGTCGAGAGGAACAAACCGGCCACGTTTAAGTATCCGCTTTGGTCGTTTATGGGCGATTACAAGATGATCGCATTCATGCTCAGCGGTCGGATGAAAGAAGAAATCCACAGATTACACAGATAGTAAGAAATAAATCTGCGTAATCTGTGGATGTGTTTCAACTTTGCGAGGCAACATCCCCATCCCCGAAATTCCCCACGGCGAGGATCTGTGGCTCATGGTTCTCGTCACGTCCGTGCGCGAGCGCCGCACGCAGCAGGGACGTCTCTTCTGCGACGCCTCCGCGCGTAATGCCA
>JBKPPU010000015.1:0-4789 GCA_046733695.1 Acidobacteriota bacterium | reverse complement strand
CTTCTCAAACTCTGCATGTGTTAACGGTCCAGGCTTGTTGAGAATATGCGGCGGCACCGCCAATTTGCCGACGTCGTGAAGCAACGCACCTGCTTTCAACGCGGCTATTTCATCAGCGGTGAGCCCAAACACCTCACCCATTCCGGCGGCATAAATCTGCACGCGTCGAACGTGGCAATGTGTTGTTTGATCTTTCGCATCGATCGCGGTCGCAAGCGCCTCGGCCGTCGCGAGGTGAAGCTGGCTCAGTGCTTCGATCTCGTTTGTCTTTGACTGCAAACGCGATCGAGCACTGCGATAGATCAGATAAGTGGCAACAATCGAAATCGGAGTGAGAAAAAGATAGGGCAAAAGAAACGTGCCGTAGATCAGTTCGAGCAAAAGCGGAATCAGGAGCAACGTCCACGCGATCCATAGCTGGTTCGCGCGCCACCAGTGGGTCAACAACTCGCGCACGGATGCTGCCGGAGACAGAGCTGGGAGCAACTCAGCTTTGTCTCCGGTCAATTGGGCAAGTGGCAGCCCCTGTCGGGCAGGCTGCCTTGCTGGGTGAGATGTTTCACTTCTCGTGGGTGTCATAGAACTTTGCGGCTACGGACCCCGTGCGGAGAGCCCGCGAGGCCCCAAGGCCTCTTCGCCGCGCTGTCCTACTTTTCAACTGCTGTGCCGCACAAAACTCGACGTTTTCTCGAATAACTCGCGCGCTTCATTCCATTCTGACAGGTCAGATTGAGAAGTTCAGTCAAGCTGATAAACTAGCCCTCCCTGGAGTGCGCCAACTTGTTGGCGCTTTGGTATTTTTCCAAAGCGCTGACAAGTCACCGCACTCCAAGGAGTCGCTCAGTTATGGAGACTGTCGGATACATCGATCTACTGCGCCGCAATCGCAGCTTCAGACAACTATGGCTAGGCCAGGTTGTCAGTCAGATGGGCGACTGGTTCGACACGCTCGCGCTCTACACCCTCATCCTTCAACTAACTGGTTCGGGTCGTGATGTCGGTCTGCTTCTTGTCGCGCGTTTTGTCCCGAGTTTTTTCTTTGGACCGATCTCGGGTGTGATCGCTGACCGGTTCAGCCGCCGTCAAATCATGATCATTTCCGACATCCTGCGCGCGTTCGTGGTGTTGGGTTTTCTTTTTGTCCGTCGTGCCGATCAGCTGTGGATAATTTATGTGCTCACTGTTTTGCAGTTAGGCCTCTCGACTTTTTTCGAACCTGCGAAAACCGCCGCCATTCCTTCGATCGTCGAACCTCGTGAGCTGGTAACTGCAAACGCAATATCTTCCGTGACGTGGTCGGCGATGCTCACGCTCGGCGCTGCCATTGGCGGTCTGATCACAGCCACACTTGGAACTGATGCCGCTTTCATTCTCGACGCGTTTAGTTACATTTTATCGGCAGCGCTGATCGCGAGCATTCGTGTTCCGAAGCGTCCGAAGCGTGAGCGTCAAAAGGTCTCAATCGGCCGCATGCTTGGAATAACCGAGACGATCGATGGAATCAGGTACGTCAAAGATCGACCAAGAGTGCTTGCTGCATTGCTCGTCAAACCTGCATGGGGACTAGGTGGAGGAATACTCACGTTATTAGCTGTGTTTGGTGAACGGATCTTTCCGATGGGCAAAAATGCGGGCGGCGGAATCGGTGTACTATTCGCAGCGCGCGGAATCGGAACGGCCATTGGTCCTATTGTCGCGCGGCGACTTTCCGGCGAAGGCGAGCGAAGCATGCAAGCCTCTATCGGTATTGCATTTCTTATTGGCGGCACTTTTTATATCGCCTTTGGTCGCGCAACGAACTTCGTTTTCGCACTCGTCGTGCTTGGAATTGCACATTGTGGGGGCAGCATTCTGTGGGTTTTCTCCACGGTGATATTGCAGAAAGAAGTCGTCGACAACTTTCGCGGGCGGGTCTTTGCAGCAGAGCTTGCGCTTGTGACCCTCACTATGGCGGCGTCCAACTACGTCACCGGTGAATTGCTCACACGCTTCAACCTGTCGCCGCGAACGGTTACTGTCGGCATCGGGATCATTTTTCTGCTGCCTGGTATCACATGGTTTTTGACGCGGCGCTGGTGGAACCGATCGACGCGTGAGACAGCACGCACGCTACGGCTCGACGATGCGCGTGAGCAACAAGTGGTTCATACTTCAGTAGAGTAATGGCTGATATGCGAATCAAGGTCGGAGTTATGGGATCGGCGGCGTCGGAGAGTGCGCGGCTTGAAACTGGTAACACGCTCGTAGCCAGGGCCGAGCGCCTCGCACAAGCGATTGCAAGCAAGGACGTCGTGCTTCTTACCGGTGCGACTACGGGCATTGTTTATGTGGTTGGTAAGACAGCTCACGACGCTGGCGCGTTTCACATTGGGGTCTCGCCGGGAAGCAACGAACGCGAACACAGCGACCTGTACAAGTTGCCGACGGACGCATGCGACGCGTTGATCTACACGGGATTTGGGTTGAAAGGACGAAATGTCGTGCTGGTGAGGTCGTGCGACATCGTGCTGTTCGTCGCCGGCGCGATGGGCTCGCTCAATGAATTCACGATCGCGCACGATGAAGGAAAGGTTATCGGCTGTCTCACTGGAACTGGCGGCGTCGCGGATGAATCGGAGTATTTGCTGCAACACTTCGGGAAACGAACGACAGCACGAGTTTTCCACAACGACGACCCGGAAAAATTGATTAATGATTGCTTGAATTTCAACGGTTAGCTTCACAGGATTTACAAGATTTCTCAGGATTAACATGTAAATCCTGTTCAATCTTGTGAATCTTTATGAAGCTGATCTTCAGTTACCATGACCCTAATCGTCGCTCGCCACACGAGCCAACCACTACGCGAATCCGATTTCGACAGCCCGTTCTGGCGAGAGTCCCAACCAATCACGATCGAGCATTACTGGTCTGGCGAACCGGCCTCACCGGATCGTCACGCTGAGGCGAGGATTTGCTGGTCTGATGACGCGCTTCACGTGCGCTTTGTTGGCGTGCAGCGCGAACCGCTGATCGTCTCAGATAACCCGCAAACCGATAAGAAAACGCTTGGGCTATGGGACCGCGATGTGTGCGAGATCTTCCTCGCGCCTGATCCAGCGCATCCTTCAAGCTATTTTGAGTTTGAGGCGGCGCCAACAGGCGAGTGGATCGATCTCGGAATCAAGGTGCGGCCGGCGGGAAGAGAAACCGATTGGGACTTCGCTTCCGGGTTTAAGACGGCGGCAAAACTCGAGCAGGAACAGTTGCTGGTCGGGATGAGAATTCCGTGGAGTGAAGCGATTCCAAAACCGCAGCACGGCGACTCCTGGCGCGTGAATCTCTTTCGCTGCGTTGGCCCCGAATCTCCGCAACGTTATCTTGCCTGGCTACCAACCGGCACCGAAGAACCCAACTTTCACGTCCCCGAAGTGTTCGGAACGTTGCGCTTCGAATAATGTTACGCGGCGGAGTGGTTGGTCATCACTTTCGCGATGTAGGTATCGAAGCTGGCTCGGTCGGTCGGGCTCATCTCCAGAATTCGGGCCCCGATCAAGTATCCGGCATCATCCTCGGAACTCTCGTACCGCACGGTCGCCACCATCATCTCCACTGGTCCATTCGGCAACTCCAGCCTGATATGCAGCTTCCGATCTTCGCCCGCAAGGTAGTGCCCACCGATACGAATTGCCGGCACGAGCAGCGCCAGTCCGGTCGCACTAACGTCAAGCGTGTGCCCATCAAGCGACGGCAAACGACGATGTCCATTCGAACTAATCCGCGGATCTGACAGGCTCAAAGTAAAACTGAGCCGGGCTTGCACACGCTTAGAGTGCCGCCGGTTGCCGACGAAACGGCGGAGACGTGACACAATTCTGCGGGGCAATTCCGACATTGCTTGAAGCCGCTAACAGTTGAGGAAGGGCACAGATCGGGAAGCGATGGGGGGCCTGTCGCAAACCACATTCTAAAAAACCTGCTTGGATTGGCGCAACAGTTTAATTCTTAACGACCAGCGGTTTTCCGCCGGCGTCGCCACTACGCACGCCGGAAGCGTCCAGGTAGAACGAAAGACGGCCCGTGCGGCCATACTGCGCCGGCTCAGCCGTCGCGTACCACGACTTGCCATCGGCGGGGCGCACCACCTGAAAGCGATAGCCAGTCGATTCGACACCTTCGAGATCCTTGGGAATCAGCCCACCGGCGATGAGCTCCGCCGTGTTGCCGAACTGGCCGTTGTGGCCTTGGCTATAGACCACCTCCGCGAGCGAGATGCGCGTCAACATCTCCTGCACGTCGTCGTGGTGAGCGTTAATGCGAGCCTCGAAGAAAAACTTCTTTCCGGCTTTTCGAACGAGTTCGAGATTTTCCTTATCACCAACTACCCATGCATTGTCGATCTTGATGAGAGAAGCCGGCTCGACACCTTCCTTCCCGTCGGCGCCAATCACCTTTACGAAGACGGTGGCAACGTCGCCGCTGACCTGTTCGCCGGTTATGTCGACTTTCTCCGGAATTTTTTCGCTAACGGCAATCGCCATCCGGTCGAAGTCGGGTTTCAGATCGTTATATTCCTCGGTTGATAGTCCTTCAATCGCCTGCCGGTAGATCGAAATGCCAAACGCTTCCTGATACTTCTTCTCACGCATCATTCGGTAGAATTGGCGCATCGTTTCGGTCGGCGAGCGCTGCGGTGTTTGGGCTAAAGAGGTGGATGAAACAAATAAGAGAGCGATTACAAGGAGAATTAGAGTACGCATAGATTTTTTGTAGGGGCGGCCCTCCGTGGCCGCCCGGCGTCGAATCGAGC
>JBKPPU010000014.1:0-41358 GCA_046733695.1 Acidobacteriota bacterium | reverse complement strand
GAATTGTCGCGCAACTTCCGCGTCATCATCTTCGATCCGCGAGGTGTATCTGCCTCCGACAAGCCGGAAGGTCCGCAGACGATCGGCTTGCTGGCTGACGACGTCGCGCACTTGTTACGAACAATTGGGGTTAACAGTGCGCACATCGTTGGCGCTTCGTTTGGTGGGTTTGTCGCACAGGAGTTTGCGCTCAAGTATCCGTTAATGACACGAAAGCTGATGCTCTGCTGCACGAGCTTTGGTGGTCCAAACCACGTCATTCCGGCGCCCGAAACACTCATGGCCCTCGCGTCGACAAAAGGGCTCAATAGCGAAGAGCGCATGAGGGCGAATCTGCTGCTTGCATTCACGCCGGAGTTTGTCCGGAGCGAAGAAGCTGAAGTTGATCGTATCGTTCACCTGCGCGCGACGAACGACGTGCCCGAGCACATTTACCTGAGCCAGTTGCAGGCGGCGATGAATTTTAATGTGGAGTCGCGACTCTCGGAGATTACGAGTCCGACCCTCGTTGTAAGTGGCGACGCGGACGTGATTGTGCCCGTGCAGAACTCATTCAATCTGGTTAACAAAATCCAGGGCGCCAAACTGCACATCGTCAAGGGCGGCAGTCACACATTCTTTATCGAACAACCACACGAATTCAATCAGCTCTTATCCGCGTTCATCGGTGGCTAAAATGACGTTCGCCAACATTGTCAGTACGGGTATTTATGTTCCCGAGAAGATCGTCACGAATGGCGATCTGAGCCGGATTCTCGGCGAGGACATCGATGAGTTTGTAACCAACATTCTTGGTATCCGGGAACGACACGTTTGTGCCGAGAACGAAAGCACCGCCGATCTCGCAACTAACGCAGGCCGCCAGGCGCTTGAAGGTGCCGGTCTCGATGCCGGCGAGTTGGATTTAATCGTGCTGGCCACCGACACACCCGAACAACTCTCGCCCGCAACGTCGGTCGTTGTTCAGTATCGACTCGGCGCGAAGAATGCCGGTACTTTCGACGTCAACAGCGCCTGCGCCGGTTTTGTAACCGCGCTCGATACTGCTTCGAAGTTCATCATCGCGGATTCAGCGTATCGAAATGTACTCGTGGTCGGCGCCTATGCGATGAGTAAGTATCTCGATCTGCACGACAAGAAGACTGCCACGATCTTTGCTGACGGTGCGGGAGCGCTCGTGCTGCAGGCCAGAGACGATCGTCCCGGATTCCTCGCGGGGAAGCTTCATGCTGACGGCAGCTTCCACGATCACATGGGTATCTATGCGGGTGGAACACATCTGCCGATTACGAAAGAAGTGATCGACGAGGGGATTTGGAACAAAGTGCGCTTCGCGAAGAAGTATCCGGCAGAAGTGAATACGGAAGGCTGGCCGGCGATCGTGGAACAGGTGCTTGCGAAAGCGCGGCTCGAGCTGAGTGACATCAAACTCTTTCTTTTCACGCAGGTGAACCTGAGCACGATCAAGGAAGTGATGAGCAAGCTCGAGCTGCCGATGGATCGCACGCACACCATCATGCAGAAGTGGGGCTACACGGGTTCAGCGTGTATACCAATGGTGCTTCACGATGCGGTCTGTGCCGGCAAGCTGGAGCCTCGTGACAACGTGATCATGTGTGCTTCGGGTGGTGGCCTCAATATGGCGTGTGTTGCTTTCAAATGGTAGCCGCGAAAGAGATCAGCCACAAAAAAGCACAAAAAGCACAAAATGGTTGATTGAATCTTTTTGTGCATTTTGTGCCTCTTTGTGGCCAAACTATTTATGAAATATCCGACGGTCTATTCGCTGTTTATCGATCGCGTGAAGAAATACTCGGGGGATGTTTTCTATTTTCGTGCGAGTGATCGGTGGCAGGGGATTTCGTGGCGACGGTTTGAGGAGGAGGCGTTTGATTTTGGCACAGCGGTGTTGTCGCTTGGATTAAAGCGCGGTGGATCGGTTTGTATTTTGATGGGGAATGTTCCCGAGTGGCCCATCAGCGATATCGGGACGATTATGGCCGGTGGGGTTGGTGTCGGTCTTTATCCGACCAGCTCGGCCGAGCAGATTGCTTACATCATTAATCATTCGGATGCCGAGTTTGTGCTTGTCGATTCGCGTGCGCAACTGGAGAAAGTGCTCAGCGTTCGCGATCAGCTTGCCAACGTTCGACACATTGTTGCGCTCGATGCAGAGACCTCTGGCGATGCAATCAGTTATCGAGATCTCATTACGCGCGGGCAGTCAGAAAGGTCTCGATTTGCGGAGCTTTTGAAAGAACGTGCAGAAGCTGCGAGTTCCGACGACATTGCGATCATGGTCTACACGTCGGGCACGACTGGACCACCGAAAGGCGCGTGCCTGAGCCATCGCTACATCATCAACAGTGTCGAATCGTTGCGACAAACAATCCCGATTTACGACACCGACGTCTCGTTTTCTTATCTTCCGTTTTGTCATGTGGCGGAGCGGATTTCCGGTCTTTACAACCGTCTCTACGCGGGTGCTTCGGCTTACTTTGTCGACGATCTCACGCGCCTTGGCGAGTACATGCTCGAAGTGAAGCCGACCGTCTTTGCCAGTCTGCCGCGCTTCTTTGAAAAGATTCACGCACAAGCTGTCATGAACAAGTCGACGAGTCTCAAGGATTACTTCGGTGGACGAATTCGACTCGTAACCTCTGGAGGCGCGCCTTTACCGCTGGAGGTTTCGGAGTACTTTGCTGAAGCTGGCTTGCCGATCCTGCAAGCCTACGGACTCACCGAAAACGTTTGTGTCGCGTTCAATCGTCCTGACAATTACAAATTCGGCACTGTCGGTCCCCCAATGCCTGGCTGCGAAGTCCGGCTCGCGGCTGACAATGAAATTCTCGTGCGCAGCGAGATGATGTTCAGCGGATATTACAAAGCGCCTGAGGAAACGGCGAAGGTCTTCTCTGATGGTTGGTTGCTAACTGGTGACCTCGGTGCATTCGATGAAGACGGCTTTCTGAAGATCATCGGTCGCAAAAAGGAACTGATCGTCACGTCGACAGGGAAGAAGATTTCACCAGCGTTGCTCGAGAACAGGTTGAAGGAGCATCACGCGATCAGCCAGGCGATGGTCTATGGTGAAGGACGGAGCTACCTCGTGGCGCTCATCACACTGAATGCGGTCCTTTCGCGCGAGACTGTGCAGGAGATTGTCGACAACGTGAACCGGCGCGTGTCGTCGACTGAAGCGATTAAACGTTTTGCGATTCTGGAGCGCGATTTCGAGATTGCGCGAGATGAGATCACGCCGACAGGGAAGTTGAAGCGCGATGTGGTCGCGAGGGAATTTCGGGACGTGATTGACGAACTCTATTTAGCCACGGATGGACACAGATGAAGACACGGATTGTTTTTCTTATAGCTATCACGTTTTGTGTAGCGACGTTGGCGAGTGCTCAGACGGCGAAAGAGATCGCTGTCTTTGGGCAGAAGATCCACTACGTTGAGGCGGGGTCCGGGCCGACCGTGATCCTCCTGCACGGGCTCGGTGGCTCGTCGCAGGTGTGGCAGCTAAACGTGGCGGCGCTGGCTGAGAAGTACCACGTGGTCGTGCCGGATCAGATCGGGTTTGGGAAATCCGATAAGCCGCTGGTTAACTACCGCATCAGAACGTATGTCGACTTCCTCGATCAGTTTTGTAAACAATTGAAAATCGAACGCGCGTCGCTAGTTGGGAATTCGATGGGTGGATGGATCGCAACCGCCTTCACTGCTGCATTCCCGGATCGTGTCGACAAGCTTGTGCTGGTCGATGCCGCGGGTTACAAGCCGCCGAAAGATCTCGATACGCGCACTTTCTATGGACTGAACCCGACGACGAGAGAGGGTATGAAGGTGCTGGTAGCGAAGGTTTTTTATAACAAGCTGTTTTTGACTGACGCTGCGATCGACCAGTCGATTGCTGCTCGGCTTGCGGCAGGCGACGGTTACACCATCAACAGTATCACCGAGTCAATCATCCGCGGTGAAGACTTCCTCGACGACGCCGTCAAAACAATCAAACGACCTACGTTGCTTATCTGGGGACGCCAGGATGGTCTCGTCCCCCTCGCCGAAGGCGAACACTTTAATCGAGACATCGCGGGGTCGAAGCTCGTTGTCTTCGATCAGTGTGGTCACATGCCACAAATCGAGAAGCCGGCGGAGTTTAATGCGGCAGTGCTCAAATTCCTCGGCGAAGGCGCGCAATAAGATGAATTTTAAGATCGGCGACAGCGCGGAATTAACCAGAACGATCGAGCAGGCCGACATCCACGCGTTTGCGGAAGTCACTGGCGATCACAATCCGGTTCACGTGGACGAAGGGTTTGCGAAAACGACGCGTTTCGGGCGCACGATTGCTCATGGAATGCTGAGCGCCTCGCTCATCTCTGCGGTGCTTGCCAATAAGTTGCCGGGTGAGGGAAGCATCTATCTTGGTCAAACACTTCAATTCGTCGCACCTGTTTTTCCGGGAGACCAGATCACAGCACGAGTGACTGTGAAAGAGGTTCGTGAAGGCAAGCCGATCATAAAGCTCGATACCATTTGTCTAAACCAACGCGGCGAAACAGTCATTCGTGGTGAGGCGACTGTTTTGGGCCGCGGATAAAGCAGATGAAGACGGATGTGCCCCGTTATTCCTGGTATGCGCTCGGACTGCTGACGCTCGTCTATGTCTTCAACTATCTCGACCGCACCATAATCTACATTCTGCTGCCGCTCATTAAGAAGGAGATGGCGTTCAGCGATCTCCAGCTCGCGCTACTCGGGAGCATGTCATTTGTCATCTTTTTCACTGTGCTCGGAATTCCGTTTGGACGTCTCGCCGATCGCGTTGTCAGAAAGAACATGATTGCGGTCGGACTCGCTGTCTGGAGTCTGTTTTCAGGTCTGACCGGATTTGCAAACGGTTTCTGGTCGTTATTGATCTGCCGCATGATGGTCGGTGTTGGCGAGGCGACGCTTGGACCAGCCGCGCTGTCTTTGTTGAGCGACTACTTTCCGCCGCGCGTGAGAGCGACTGTTCAGGCCGTCTATTCGTCAGGTATTGCGATTGGCGCGGGTCTCGCTTTCTTTCTCGGTGGCTGGTTGGGCCAATACTACGGCTGGCGTGTCGCGTTCTATGCGTTGGGGTTTCCAGGACTCGTGATCGCCGTCCTCGTTTACCTTTTGCGCGAGGAGCCACGCGGCACGACGGAAGTCGCTGCCACGAAATACACCGCGCGTGATTGGAAGATTTTATTTAACTCCGTTCCCTTACGTTATCACTATCTCGGCTACGGCTGTTTCGGTCTCGCCGCAAACAACCTTTCGTTCTGGGGCGCCACGTTCGTTACACGCGTCTACAAACTCGATCTCCTGACCATCGGTTTTTATGGCGGTGTGCTGACGTTGATTGCAGGTGTGCCGGGGACGATTCTCGGTGGTTATCTTGCAGACAAGTTCAAGAGATTTGGACGTGGTGGCCGGATGTTGTTTGGTGCAGCGGCAGCATTGATTGCGGTGCCGTTCTGGTTGTTGTTTATCTTTTCCGGAAATCTTTTGCTGCTGTTGGTTGCGAATCTTGTCTTGCTGGCGCTTTCGCTCGTGTGGCTCGGTCCGGCTGCGGCGGATGTTCACGATATCGCCGGGCCGGAACTGCGCGGACTCGGAATTGGTGTTTACTTCTTCGCCGTCATCATTGCCTACGGCATCGGGTCGCTCATCATCGGGCAGCTAAACGACTGGCTCGGAGCGACCACGACTCCACTCAACATGCGCTACTCAATGTTGCTGTGCCCGCTCGCGTGTCTCATCGCAACAGTGAGTTTGTGGCTCGGGTATCGGTCGATGGTCAGGTCCGCGGCTTAGTTATGCTGCCGTTTTTAGTGCCGCCCTTTCCATGATGCGCTCGATGTTTTCGGGCGCGAAGAATTCCGTCAGCGAAACAGTGCCTGCCACCGTTCCGAGAAACCGATTAATCTCAGCCGAGTTGCCTTGAAGAGCATTCATCAGAGCTGCCATTTCCGGTGGCGGAGGCTCGAGCATCGCGAGCTGAGTGTTGTGCTCAAACATCGCCATCACTTCGTTGTTCCGGCGATGTTCGTAGTCGGCAAGCGCGTCTTCTATCTCGCGCAGTCCTAAGAATGCGTCGTCCAAAGCTTCGGCCAGCATCTCGGCATGGCTGAAACTATTCGTGATGCCCTGCGCCAGGATAGGATCTTTCACATAACCGGCGTCGCCGACGAGCGCCCAACCGTTGCCGTAGGGCCGTCGGAAAAAGTTTGGCAGGAAACCAGTGCCCGCAAAGCGTTCTTCGCGTTTGGCACTTCGCAAACGTTCGAAGAGTGTGGGAGCGTTTTCCTTGATCGTGCGCAAGTACTCGCCTTCGATGTTTGACCTGATGCTATCGAGCTCTTCTTTCGGAAAGACGATACAGATCATGCTCAAGCCGTCGTTGGTCTTATCGACCACGATGGTCCGGCCTGGACGCGGGTAGAGCTCGACACCTTCATGCTGCACGCCGCTCCAGTAAGAGTAGTAGTTGCAGGTGAGCATGCCACGATCGAAGTAGATTGGAGCTTTAACAGCGTCGGCTACCATCGAGCGCGCGCCGTCTGCGCCGATCACGATTCGAGCATGTTCGGTAACGGTTGCGCCGTTCGCGTCGTGTCCGCGAATGCCGGTGATGGCCGTGCCGTCTGTTGTCAGTTCGTCGACTGTAAATCGTTCGCGTAGTTCAACGCCGGCTTCAACGGCTGCGTAGACAAGAATCCTGTCGAGCACGCGACGGCGCGGACCGTACGATTCGGCCGTATCGCCTGCAGGTGGCGGCGCACCGACGAGTGCGAACGGGCCGAGATCGAATTTGATCTGTGTGGTGGGGGGACAGTTTGAGGCGCGGACCTTGTCAAGCAGGCCCCACCGCTTCAGGCATGCCACACCGGGTTGATGAATGTGATGTGTTGAGATCGTGTCGCTTGGGAATGATGCCTTGTCCAGTAAGAGAATCCGATAACCTTTGCGGGCGAGCAACATTGCTAATGGAGAACCCGCGCAACGTGCACCAACGATAATGGCGTCGTACATCCAAGTAAGCCCTCCAACTCTAAACGCGCGAACGCTTAGAGAAACAGGCCACCTTTGAGGACGGTATAGGTCCTATATGTCCTATAGGACCTATACTTCTTTATTCGGCTTTGAGGGTGATGAGGGGGTCGACTTTGGTGGCTCGACGTGCCGGGATGAAGGAGGCGATCAGGGCGACGAGCAACAGTAGAAGAGGGACGATGACGAAGGTGGCGAGATCGGTCGGGGTAACCTGAAACAACAACGTCGACATGACGCGCGTGATCGCGTACGCGCCCGCCAACCCCACGAGTGTTCCAATCACCACCAGCGACATCGTATATCGCAACACCATCTTCAGCACATCCCAAATCTGCGCGCCGAGCGCCATTCGGATGCCAATCTCGCGCGTTCGCTGCGTCACTGCATACGCCGTCACGCCGTAAATCCCCATCGCAGCCAGCACCAGCGCCACCACGCCGAACACGCCAAAAATCACGAGACTAAACCGGCGTTGATCGAGCGACGACGAAAACACCTGGTCGAGCGTGTGAAACTTCAACGGCAGTTGCGAATCGAGCGAACGAACCGTCTCGCGCATCACCGGCACCAACGACCCCGGCTCAGCCTGCGCTCTGACCACGACGCTATAACTCGACGACGGCAGACGTTGCTGAGCATTGCCATAAACTGTCGGACCAGCCGCCACGTCGACGCCGTAATCGTGCACATCACCAACAACGCCGACGACGTGCAACAACCGCAAATCACCATCCATGTTTCCAAACTGAATCGCCTGACCGAGCGGATCCTCGTCGGCGAAATACTTCTTCACGAACGCCTGGCTCACAACCGCTGCATTCGGTGAATTCACTTGATCGGTTTGATCGAAACTGCGCCCGCGCAAAACGGGAATTCCCATCGCGGCAAAATAACCACCAGTGGCCAGACGGTATTCTGCATTTCCTTTTCGCGCCGGATTGTTGTTGATCAAAAAAGTTCCGTCAGGCCCGCCGCCGGCTAACGGCAGGTGATCGATCGTCCCCACTGCGACGACGCCGGGCGTTGTGCCGAGTCGTTCGAGGAGTTGCTGTTGGAAGAGTCTCTGGCGTTCTTCATCCGCATTGAACCTGGTAGTGTTGGCAGGAGCTTCGCCGTGTTCTACGAGGCGCTTGTACGAGTCCATAAACTTCTTGTAGCGGTCCTCATCTTCGCCAGTGCTCGGCAACGATAACTCCATCGCCACCGCGCTCTCAGTTTTAAACCCGGGATCGATTTGCAACAGTCGATAGAAACTCTTTCCGAGCAGGCCGGCGCCGACGAGCAGGATCAACGTCAACGCCATTTGGGCCACGACAAGCACGTTTCTTGAATGCTGGCCGGCGAATCCGGGCGTGCCGGTTCCTGCTTCTCTCAAATTGGTTTCGAGATCTCGTGTTGAGAAACGAAGCAAAGGGACAACACCGAGCACCACCGCTATCAACACTGAGAGACCAAAAGTGAACGCGATGGCTCGGCCGTTGACGCCGATCTCCGTCGCGCGTGGTAAGTATCGCTGATTCAGACTGAGTATGAGATTTACGCCCCAATAGGAAATCAGCACGCCCAAGCCGCCCGCGGCCAGCGCGAGCAGCAGATTCTCAGTAATGAACTGCCTGCCAAGTCGCCAGCGCGTGGCACCGAGAGCGGAACGCACGGAGAACTCCCGCTGTCGTGCGGATATCTGGGCCAACAATAGATTCACGACGTTCGCGCACGCGACGAGCAGCAGGAATCCGACTGCCGCGAAGATCATCAACAGGGCACTCCGAATGTTGCCGACCATGTACTCCTGTTGCGGCACTACAGCGATATCGATCGCATCGACGTCCTTGCCATATTCCTGTTTGAGCTGTTTGCCGATCGCGCTCACGTCTGCGTAAGCCTGCTGGGGGCTGGTGTTTGATTTGAGACGAGCGACGACGCTCCAGTTGTGAGCTGTACGTGAAGTTTGTTGCGGAAACAATTCTCGGGGAATCCAGATCTCAGCATTTTGCGGAAACGCGAACCCCGGTGGCATTACGCCTACGACTCTCACGCTCTGGTCCATAAGGCGCAAGGTCGTTTCCGATAGATCCGTCTTACCACCCAGTAGCCGTTGCCAAAAGCCATAACTCACAACGACAACTGGCGTGCCGCCACGCTTGCTCTCGTCGGCAGAGAAAGTACGCCCAAGGATCGGCTTGACCGCTAGTATGTTGAAGAAGTCCGCCGAGACAACGAACGACGGTGCCCGCACAGGCTCGCTGCCGCCGATAACCGTAGTCAACTGGCCAGAGTACTGCGCGATTCCCTGAAACGAGTGACTACGTGCCTGGAGATCACGAAAGTTTGGCTCTGCAACGGCAATCTGAACTCCACGTGCGTTGACCTCACGCAGTTGCACGATCTCATCCGCATTCGGGTAAGGCAGCGATCGCAATAACACTCCATCGACGACACTGAAGATCGCCGTTGATGCTCCGATACCGAGTGCGAGTGTGATGATTGCGAGCGCAGTAAACCCCGGCCGCTTGACGAGACTGCGAACGCCGAAGCGAATGTCTTTGATCAATGTCTCCATGGCCACAAAAAAGCACAAAAGGCACAAATAGTAAATCCTTTTCTTTTGTGCTTTCTGTGTCTCTTTGTGGCTAGAGTGAGACGGTTTGCTCGGCCCAGAACTGGAACTCGCGATGTTTGTGAATCTCGGCTTTGGCTTGAGTCCCGTTGGCGACGCTGACGATGTGATCGAACACGCGTTTACCGACGTCATCGATAGTTTCAGTCCCATCGATGACGCCTCCGGCCGAAAGATCCAAATCATTGGACATGCGTTCGAAGATCGGAGTGTTTGAAGCGAGTTTGATAACTGGTGAGATGGCGTTGCCGATCGTTGTACCGCGCCCGGTGGTGAAAACGACTACTGTCGCTCCTGCGGCGACGAGGCCCGGAGTCGATTCCTGATCGTAACCGGGACCCTGCATCAGGTTCAGACCTCGGCAACTCGGCGTCTCGGCGTATTCGATAACGCCTTCGACACGAGTCGTTCCGGCTTTTGCGATCGCGCCGAGAGATTTGATCGTAATGTTCAGCAGTCCGCCGGTCACATTTCCCGGACTGGGATTGTTGTTCAACACTGCGCCAAACTTTGACGCATATTCCTTGTACCAGTCGACCATGCGATAGACGGCGCGACCTGTCTCCACATCTTTCGCACGATAGGCCAGCAGATGTTCGGCGCCGCAGAACTCCGGCACTTCCGTTATCAGCACCGTTCCGCCTGAACGAACGAGCAGATCCGCTGCGCGTCCGAGCGATGGATTGGCAGAGATGCCGGAGAATCCATCTGACCCGCCACACTTCACGCCCAATAAGAGCTCGCTCACCGGACAAACTTCACGACTGGTTTCATTGACCACCGGCAATAGCCGCTCAACTTCCTGCAGTCCACGTTGTATGGCCGCCTGTGTCCCGCCGACTTCCTGGATCCCGATTTTTGCGACCGGCTTGTCGAATGCCTTGTCTCGTTTGAGCAGATACTTCTCGACCTGCGATAGGTTTGTCTTCTCGCAACCGAGGTCGATCAGAATCACGCCGCCGACATTCGGATGGTCCGCGTAGTTCGAGAGGGTGCGCAGCATGACGTCGATGGTCGAACCTTCCTGACAGCCACAACCTTTGTTGTGCGGAATAGCTACAACGCCATCGACGTTCGGATATTTGGCTCGATCGTAAAGAGTGAACTCAGCAATCGTCGAAATCTGCTGCGCTTCGTGACTGGCGCACATGCTCGTCGGCACGATCAAAACGTAGTTGCGTGTCCCGACGCGGCCATCCGGCCGTCGATAACCCATAAACGTTGCGCGCTCGCTGACAGGGAAATAATCGGGCGCAGCAGCATGCAGGTTTTCAGGAAGCTCGCGCACGATTGGAACGTCGTCAGTCATGTTGTCGTGCGTGATCTGTTCGCCCTGTCTGATGCCGAGCGAAGTTCCGATTGGCTGACCAAACTGAAGCACAAACTCGCCCGTGGGAATGTCACGCGTCGCAAAACGATGACCCGGAGGAACCTCGCCGAGGATCTCGATTACCGTTTCATTTGGCAGAAGCAACTCGAGTCCCGCTGACGTGACTTTCTTGACCACGGCAACGTTGTCGTTCGGATCGACAATGATCGCGAACTCGCTGAGTAATGAGGCTGGGGGCGTTTGGACGCTCGACATATTTAGTTTGCTAAAACGTTTGGGAGTATTAATGAACGGACGTTTGGGTGCACTCGCAACCAGAGTCCCGGGTTCTGATCGAATTGCGTTTCGCGTGTCGGGGCATCATCTGCAATCTTCGTCGTCAACAATTGCCGGTAACTCTCGACCTTTGCCGGAGCAGTATCAGCATCCACGATCGACTGGACGATCCGGCGCGCACCGAGAATCGCTGCTGGTCCAAGTGTCAGAATTTGTTTCGCAGCGCGACACTCCGCTTCGTCAGCTTCGGTAACAATCGATCCGCCGGCTTTGAACTTGTTGATATGGTGCTCGAGAATCGATTCAGAGATCGGGATCAGTCCGGCGACGTCGTTGTAACGCGCGCCCGAACCGGGTTTGATGTAAGCGAGGTGCGACGCGCCACCGGCTTCCGGACCAAGTCCGAGGAAGAATAGATCGATACCGCCGAGTGATTCGAGTCGTTCGACGTAACCGTCAAGTTCGCTTTCGAGGTCGCCGGCGTCAGTGCGAATCGAAGTAAAGCTCTTCACCTTGCGGAAGAAATCTTCGCCCAGCAGTCGTTCGAAATCACGGACGAAACTCAAACCATTGTCCATTCGCAGCGGTGCGAGTGCGTCCTGAGTGAACACATGAAGACGACTCAACAACGTATCGTGCTCACTCGTCTTTGCCAGTTCACCCAGCAACCGGTGTAATGCCTGTCCGCCGCGCCCGCCAAGAATGACGACCACGAGTGGCCCCTCCTTGCCCGCTGCGGCGTCCACGATTTCGTCGAACATGGCACGGCCCACCGCTTCTTCGGACGGCAAGACCTCACATCTGATATCGTGCCCTGACAGCTTTGCGAGATACTCGTGGTCCGCCACGTCATGGGACAGCCAAATATTTCCTGCGGCCGAACGACGTCCAATAGTTTGTTTGCTGGTGGCGGACATTTTGGTAATACCAATTCCCAAAAGAATGCAAGACTTTAACACGCAGGCGGTAACTATACAAGCAAGATTCTGCTTGACCGTGAGAGACTTACGGTGTTACACAGTAGGCGCACTTTTCGAAGTGGTCAAACCTTTCCAAATCAAATCCACAGATTACACAGATTCGAATCGGCGTAATCAGCGGATCGCTCCGGGTTAAAAACTATGACTTATTCGCAATTGGAGCTGAACGGCAAAGTGGCCGTCGTCATCGGCGGAACCTCCGGAATCGGACGCGCCATCGCACACGGTTTTGCGCAGGCTGGCGCCGATGTCATTCCCACGTCGCGGCGGCAGGAACAGGTGGAAAGTACGGCGCGGGAGATCGAGGATTTTGGCCGGCGTTCGCTGCGGGTTACTTCTGACGTTTCCGACCGTGCGTCTCTCGAGCACGTATTGCATGAAGCCGTGCAGGCGTTTGGGAAAGTCGACATCCTGGTCAACTCGGCCGGTCGGACGAAGCGAGCGCCGACAATCGATTTTCTAGAAGAGGACTGGAACGACATCATCGATACCAACCTGACGGGCACGCTGCGGGCGTGCCAGGTGTTCGGGAAACACATGCTCGAGCGCGAGTCGGGAAGCATCATCAACATTGCATCGCTTTCGACGTTTGTAGCGCTGAATGAAGTCGCGGCTTACTCGGCGAGCAAAGCAGCAGTCGGCTCGCTCACGAAGACATTGGCAATTGAATGGTCGCGTCTGGGTGTGCGCGTGAACGCGATCGCGCCGGGTGTTTTTCGAACTGCGCTCAACACGAAGTTGCTGGACGAGACTGAACGCGGTCGCGAGTTTCTCATCCGCACGCCGATGAAGCGTTTCGGCAACGTCGAAGAACTCGCCGGCGCCGCAATCTTCCTCGCGTCGGATGCGGCAAGTTTTGTCAGTGGCGAAATTATCGCGGTGGATGGTGGGTTTTTGGCGAGCGGCGTGAATCAATAAGTTGAATAGCCACGGATTACACGGATCCTCACTGATAAGAACAATCCGTGTTCATCCGTGTAATCCGTGGCCCAATTAATCCTGGAGTCGAAACATGGACGATGCAGGCGAGATTGCAACTGCGGCTGCGTTGCCAAAAACGCAAGAGGTGGCCGCACAGACCTTAGGTGAGAAGGTCGGTCGTTATCGCTGGGTTATCTGCGGCTTGCTCTTCTTTGCCACCACGGTCAATTACGTCGACCGCCAGGTTCTCGGCATCCTCTCAAAAGATCTGAAGATCGCGATCGGCTGGACTGAAGTCGATTACGGCAACATCGTCGCGGCTTTCAATGCTGCGTATGCATTTGGACTGTTACTCGCCGGGCGGCTGATGGACCGCATAGGCACGAGGGTCGGCTATGTTGTGGCGATCGTCTGGTGGAGTCTGGCTGCCATGGCCCATGCGCTGGCGCGCACTCCGTTGGGTTTTGGTGTTGCACGTGCATCGTTAGGCGTCGGGGAAGCGGGAAACTTTCCGGCCGCAATCAAGACGGTTGCCGAGTGGTTTCCGAAGAAGGAGCGTGCGTTTGCAACCGGCCTCTTCAACGCTGGTTCAAATGTCGGCGCGATTGTCGCCCCATTAACAGTGCCCTGGATCGCGATGCACCTCGGCTGGCGCTGGGCATTCATACTTACGGGTGCGATTGGCTTGTGCTGGCTGTTGTTCTGGTTGCCACTCTACCGGCGGCCTGAACAACATCCGAAAGTGTCGCAGGCGGAGCTCGACTATATTCACAGTGATCCTCCCGATCCACCGGCGAAGAACGTGCCGTGGCTGAGTTTGATCCCGCACCGGCAAACGTCGGCATTTGCGATCGGAAAATATCTAACCGATCCCATCTGGTGGTTCTATCTCTACTGGATCCCAAACTTCTTTCGGGACAATCACGGACTCGATCTCACCACGATTGGTCCACCATTAATCGTAATCTATTTGATCGCAGACATCGGCAGCATCGGCGGTGGCTGGCTCTCGTCGACGTTCATTAAGCGTGGTTGGACCATCAATCGCGCGCGTAAGACGGCGATGTTGATTTGCGCCCTCGCTGTTACACCGATCATCTTTGCTGCGAACGTGAAGAATCTCTGGGCAGCGGTCGCTTTGATTGGTCTGGCAGCGGCGGCACATCAAGGCTGGTCCTGTAATCTTTTCACGACAACATCCGACATGTTCCCGCGCCAGGCAGTTGGATCAGTAGTCGGTATCGGCGGCATGGCCGGAGCACTCGGCGGCGCCACGATGGCGGTTGCTACGGGTTACATACTGCAGAGCACCGGCCAGAACTATTCGCTCGTCTTCATGATCGCCGGAACCGCTTACCTGCTCGCCCTATTCGTGATTCATTTGCTCGTGCCGAATCTGGACCCGGTAGAAGATGTGGAACGCGGATCTGGGCGGATTTTTTACGGATCGCTCATTGGTTTCGGGTTTGTTGGCCTGGTTTTTGGTTCGTTCGGCGGGTGGTGTGTCGGCTTACTCTCTCACGTTACCGCCCACGTTTTGTTCAAATACATGATGATGGGCGCGGGAATAGGTCTGGTCGTCGGAATAATCTTTAGCCTGATCCGACCTAATCCGTCTTCTTCATCCGTGTAATCTGTGGCTAGTCTGCCTCTTCCTGTTCCTGAGCCTTTTGAGCGAGCATCAGGTGATCGCGCATGGCATCGCGCGCGGCTTCGGAGTTGCGATCGCGAATGGCGCGGTAGATCTTGCGGTGCATCTCGGCCGACTCTTTCAAGTCGCGGGCGCGTCGAACAGTCTTGCTGCGCACTTCGAAGAGGATGGTCGCGACCATGTTCATGAGTGCCGTGAGAATGCGATTGCCGGATGCGGCGGCGACAGTTTGATGAAACCGCATGTCATGAACGAGGAACTGTTCCGGCTCGTCAAGCGACGCGAACATTCCGGTGACTTCTTCAGACATCTCAGTCATTTGTTCACCAGTTGCGCGTTCGGCTGCGAGACCTGCGATCGCCATCTCGAGCGAACGTCGCGCTTCAAACATCTCCGCCGGTGTGAACCGTTGCAGCGAGGCCATCAAACGCAGCGGGCTGCTGTCGAGTGACGGAGGTCCTTCAGCTTCAACCACGAACGTGCCCGCGCCACGCCGCGGTTGCAATACGCCGACTGCCGCAAGCGAACTGATTCCTGCTCGCAACGTTGGCCGGCTGACGCCAAGTAGCTTGGCGAGATCTCGTTCCGGTGGCAGTCGATCGCCCGGCCTCAGCTCGCCGTTATGAATCATTTCGCGAAGCTGTGAAACCACTTCCTCGAAAGTCGTTCCACGGCGTTCCGCATCGATAGTCTTGAAGATTGAGTCGCTCATTGCTGTGCTTATATTAATCTGTGTAATCTGTGGATAGAAAACGTTCCGCTACCTTTTACGGCAGCGCATCGATGATTCTCCCATTGATTTTGACGTCGTCGAGCGTTGCATCTTTGACGTTCTTGACGATGTTGCCGTCGGCGACGTTATCGAATGTGCATTTCCGGAGTCGCAGGTTCATTACCGGCGCGGATGGAAAACCCTGAACGTCGAGCGCGTATTTGCTTTTGGAACTGCGCAGATTGTCGACTGTGTAGTTCCGAACCACTGGAGTAAATGAACCCCTGGCGCCTTCCTCGTAGTTAAAGTCGATCGTGATCACCGCGTGCGCCACCTGGCCCACTTCCAGGTTGCGGAAATGAAGATCCTCCAGCAGTCCGCCACGCATCGCGTTGTTCTTCACGCGCAACGCATGATCGAGATTCGGACTATCCAGTTTGCAGTTCTCGGCGAAGAGATTTCTCACGCCGCCTGAGATCTCGCTACCGACAGTTATGCCTCCATGTCCGTCCTTCATAACGCAATCCTGAACGACGATGTTTTCTGTCGGAGCATTGAGACGGCGCCCGTCGGCGTTACGGCCTGACTTGATCGCGATACAGTCATCCCCGGTATCGAAGATGCAGCCTTTAATGAGGACATCGGAACACGATTCGGGATCGCAACCGTCATTGTTTGGACCATGGCTGTTGATGTGCACGTTTTGGACGATGACGTTGCGACAGAGCACCGGATGAATCTCCCACATCGGCGAGTTCAGGATCGTCACGCCGTCGATCAAAACGTTCTGACAACGATAGGGCTGAATAAACTGCGGGCGCAGATAATGACCCTCCCCGAAGACGCGTTCTTTCACCGGAACGCCTTTTTCGGACATCGCGAGGAGGGCGTTTCGATCCGGGCGCTGTTGGCCCATGCCTTCTTTCCAGCCGTATTGCGGGCGACCGTTCCATGGCCACCAGTGCTCGTTGTTGCTTTGGCCGTCGAGCGTGCCTTTGCCGGTGATGGCGATGTTCTGCTGTTCAAATGCATAGATGAATGGCGAGTAGTTGAACAACTCAGTGCCTTCCCAGCGTGAAAAAACTACCGGCAGGTAGTCGTCCGGATTCGTGCTGAACTTGATTGTCGCGCCTTCGGCGACTTCGAGATTCACGTTGCTCTTCAGGTGAATAGCGCCGGTGAGATATGTGCCCGCAGGAACGACAACTTTGCCGCCACCGGTTTTGGAGCACTGATTTATCGCGTTGCGAAAAGCGGCGGTGCAATCGGTGCTACCATCAGGTTTTGCGCCGAAGCGGTCGAGATAAAGCGTGCGCTTTGGGAAACGCGGTGGCTTGATACGACTGACGATCGATGGAAATACCGTTTTCCAGGGATCGTCGGCAGCGAAGACGCGTGGTGCAATAGCAAGCGCTGCACTGCTCAGCAAGAGTTCTTTAATGAAGACTCGGCGTGTTTGCATTTATCAGTTAGCTTCATAAAGATTAACAAGATGAAACAGGATGGACATGTCAATCCTGCTTAATCTTGTTAATCCTGTCTCTCCACTTTGGGTATTCGTCCTTCAAGAGTTTTGCGGGTTCTTCGACATACCATGCGTAGCCGACACGTCGCTCGTGTTCGATCTCCGCCACACTGTATTTCACCACCGAATCACGACCAACAAAGACGGGCCGATTGCTGCCGATCTCATAAAACCGTGCCCAGATTGGACCAGCTTCCGGATCTTGAACTACCACGCGATCTCGGCCACCGGGCTGAGAAGCATCCGCTTTTTCTATCCACTTGATGCCCTTCAGTTGTGTCTGCTCAAACCATGCGATAGCAAACTCGATCGCCTCAATGATTGCGGGCGATGGATTCTTGATCGACATCAGAAAGCGAACAATTCCGACACTCTCACCGCCACTCAACGAAACGAGTTCATACTTGCGCGCGGGCGCGGGCGCAAATGTGACTTCATCATGCTGCGCACACCACACAGTCTTTCGTCCGTTTACAATCACCTGCGTCTTCAAGATGCAATCAATCCCTTTTTCTACCGCGCTCGCAGCCTTCGCGCGTCGTGCTTCGTCAACAAACGCGTACTTGGACTTTCCTGTTGCTACATCCGTGAGCAGTTTCATCACGCCGATCATCGCATCGTCGTTGTAGGTGATGTGCTTGTAGTATCCGGAAAGATCCGGATAAAACTGCGGCCACCCGCCATTCGGGTACTGTGCTTTAAACAAATAGTCGAGCCCTTTCAGAAACGATTCGCGGTAACGTTCCTGTTGTGTTTTGGTGTAGACGCGTACGAGAAATGATAACTGCGTGTACGTCGCGCCGTTGTCGATCGTCGAATCAGTCTCTTTCTTCTGACCGAGAAGAACAGGGCGTTCGGCTTCGTCGAACGGCTTACCCATATCGATGTTCTTGGGCCAGCCGCCCGAGTCGCGTTGATAAATGAGAACAATATCGGCAATCCGCACGGCTTCAGCGCTCCCGTACCACTCGTCAGCCTTATTCTGCGCGTCGGCCCACGCAATTGTTCCCACGGCCTGATTGGCTTTACCTTGGAGGCCACGAACTGGTTGGTTAAAAAATTGTGCGCGCGAGAATTGTACAGTTTCCGCGGCAGTCAATTGTCTGGACCATGCCACTCGCGCTGTTGGATTCGCGCCTGGTCCTTTCGACCTGTACTCACCAAACCACGCAGTCTTCTCTCGCACCGGATCGCGCCAGTTGTCCCAACCTTCCGGTCTGATATGTGACCCCAGCCAGCAGTCTATGAAAACCACACGCGCATACGGACGCCACGGCCTGCCGAGATAGACGCCGTTTCCCGTGTTCTCTCCAGTCAATCGGCAACGAATAAAAACGAAGCCAGTATTTTCTTCATTGCTAAGTCGGTAATGTGCGGTTACGTAACCCTGACCTTTACTATGAATCGTGCAATCTTCAAAGACGGCTGACGCCGTTCCAAAAATGAAATCGACGTGTCCTTCGATGTAACAGTTTTTGAAGTAGTGACGGCTGCCGTTAACAAACAACGTGTCCTGCCAACCGAGGAACCGACAATTCTGAAACGACGCGCTCGCGGCATCGACAAACAGCGCCACCGCCTGTGAACCGGTGCCGAAAGTGTTTTCGAACGTCAGGTTCTCAGCTCGGAAATCATCTCCATTGACTAGAGTGCTGAAGGCGAGTCGTGTGTTGCCGGCTTGTTGCGCGCTGAGCTTGAAAGTGAGGATGGTCTTCAGCGGATCTTCACCGCGAAGAATGATTTGATTCTTCCCAGCGCTCACTCGAATCTGTTCGTTGTAAACACCAGGCTTGATCTGGATCACGACAGGTTGCTTGTTGTTGGCGGGAACGTAGTCCAACGCCTGCTGCACAGTTCGGAAATCACCCGAACCATCCGCAGCGACCACAATGCGCTTTGATGCCCTGGCCTCGCCTACAAAAAAGCACACAAAGCACAGGAAGATTAGCGATGATTTCAAACGCATTTTTTTGTGCTTTATGTGCCTCTTGTGGCTAATCCTTTCAGGCCATTGGTATGACCAATTAGCGTGATTCGTCTTAGTAGGCGGGCTATTTTGCTTCCGATACAGTTACCTTGTCAATAACGGTAAGACCAATCGTCGGCCACCAAGAGGGACAAAAGCACAAAATTAGGGCTCCGGTTGCAACGCAACGGGGGTAGACGGTATCTTACGCCTTCGAATTTTGGAGTTAGGTGGCTTTGGATGACTGTATTGAGAAGCATTTTGTTACTGTGTTTGGTTTTTGGAGCATCGGTCGCGCAGACAAAGAATGGCTCTAAAACAACGACGAGACCTGATCTCAGTGGTGTGTGGGCCCTTGATGAGTCGCGAAGTGAGATCGACCCTCGGCTTGTTCCAGAGCACGATTTCGTCCTTACGATTGTTCACAAAGAACCGGAGATTCGTCTGACCAGGACCTTCGAGCGGCACGGGAAAAAGTTCACAGAAGAAACCATCTATTACACAGACGGCCGGCCGGAATTTCATTCCCGTACTGGATATGACTCTGAACCCGAGACACGTTGGCGCGGTAAGAAGCTGGTAAGAAAAGTCGTGGCGTCTCCATACGGTGGCAGCGCCGGAATCTTCACAAACCTTCCCATCACGACGTATGAGGAAATTGAACTTTCCGCCGATGGCAAGACACTAACTAGAACGATCAGTCACGAGCACGGATTCATAGCGACGCAACGCTATGTGTTCAATCGCACTTCGTAAACTATCAGACCCCAGCACCCAACGCTGTTTCAATCCCGCGCACGGGAGTGGGCGGGATTCGAAACTCTTCTGCAAAGTTGCTTACGACGCGGTTCCGTTCGTTTCGCTCAAAAACGTCCCACCCGATCGCGGTACAGATCTTTGGTCAAAGAAGTTCTTCTATTACAATCAAGCGCGCAGAATTCTTGGCCCAGATTCACTCTAAGAAGTCAGGAGATCTAATGACTCACAAATCTATTAAACTCCTCGCCCTCGCAGTAATCTTCGGGTGTTCCTTGATAGGTGTGGGGCTCGTTCCGTTTAGAGGCGTAGAGTTGCGTGAGATGATCATCTGGTCAGTCTCATTCGTGACTGGTATTTGGTTCCTCCTCTACTGGTTCCGATGCCGCGAATAGCGGCTCTGAACTTTCATGTCCTTAAGATACTTTCTTCCGCTTTATCTATTCGTCTATGTCCTCGCGGCGTTCGTTTGGCGCTCCTATGTAGTCTGGAAACACACGCGTGTCAATCCGGTTACTTTCAAAGGCTCTGACAACGCTCACGATTTTGTTGGCCGCGTTTTCAAATTGCTTTTCGTTCTAATCCTTCTGGTTGTATTTGTGTACTCATTCTTTCCTTCTGCATACACTTACATGGCGCCAATGCGGTGGCTCGAAACCAGGTGGTTGAGATCGATCGGAGTTCTATTGTTGGTGCTATCCCTGGTTTGGATCGCACTCGCTCAGGCTCAGATGGGAGAGGCGTGGCGAATCGGAATAGACACTGAACACCGAACACCATTGGTCCAACACGGAGTTTTTGCCATCTCACGAAATCCGATCTTTCTCGGAATGATGGTTACGCTGTTGGGCCTGTATCTCACACTTCCGAATGCGGTGACATTGCTTACATTTGTCTTGGGAGTCGTATTGGTCGGGGTCCAGGTTCGGTTGGAGGAGGAGTATCTCGCCCGGGTGCATTCAAAAACTTACTCCGATTACTGTCGACGTGTACGGCGATGGCTTTAGCTGCTATTGCTCACCGATGTCTCGAGTTGCTTTGATCAATTCACGGCGACCCAATTTCTCCAGCGGTAGAGAAGTGAAGAGCTGGAGCCGCCGGTTAATCTGAAAAGCAACTTCTTTGAACGCGCGGTATTTCTCTTCATCAGTGCCCTCGACGGCTGCAGGATCCGGGCTCGACCAGTGCGCAACGATCGGTTGGCCCGGCCATACCGGACAACTTTCGCGTGCGTTATCACAAACCGTCACTACAAAATCGAACTGAATGTCTTTGAACTCTTCCCACGACTTACTCCGCGCATCGGAAGCGTCGATGTTGTAGACGTCTCTCAGCACCTGGATCGCGAACGGATTAACTTTTCCAGATGGAAAAGCTCCTGCACTAAAGACTTGAAAGCGCTCTCCGCCCAAACATCTTAACAAGTACTCACCAATGACGCTGCGAGCAGAATTGCCTGTGCACAGAAACAAAAACTTGTAAGAGTCGTTCCCCATAATTAAGTCTCTTCATTAGGTGGCACGAGCCACAGAAATATGAACGTGGCCACCACGGCGGCCGCGCACTGGGCCACCATAAAACCAGGAACGTCAGCGGGTCGTATCCCTGCAAACGTGTCGCTAAACGCACGTGCTAGCGTCACGGCGGGATTCGCAAAAGATGTCGACGCCGTAAACCAGTAACCGGCGCTGATGTACCCGCCGACCGCGAGTGCAATCGCTCCGACGTGCAGCCGGCTCGCACCGAGGATCACGGCTAAGAATCCGAGCGTTGCAATAAATTCGCTGAATAGCTGCGGCAGACCGGCCCGCGTATGATGAGACAGAAAAACCACCGGCAAACCAAACATCGTGTTTGCCGCCATCACTCCACCGATCGCACCTACGAACTGCGCGAGGAAATACAAAGGCGTCTCGCTCCACGGCAATTTTCCTCTGCACGCGAACGCGAACGTTACAACCGGATTGAAGTGCGCGCCGGACAGCGATCCAAAAGCAATGATCAAAGCTAGAAGTGCGCCGCCGGTTGCCGCAGTGTTGGCCAGTAACGCCACCGCCGAGTTCCCGTTTGCGAGACTCTCAGCCATGATGCCCGACCCAACAACTGCAGCAAGCAGGAAAAACGTTCCTAAAGCCTCAGCAACAACTCGCTTCTTTAGCGGTAGGTGCATCAGTCACTCCGATCGGCGTTGGTGCACAGCAGGCAGATGCCGCTTCAACTGGTTGACTTTCAGTAGCCTGTTCTAACTTCATCCCACATTCACAAGGCGTCGTTTCCGCCAGATTGTCCTGGAGCACCACAAACACTTCCCACTCGTTGCCATCGGGATCTCGGACCCACGTCTTGTCTTGTAACGCATAACAACAGTTTGTCTGCATCTCATCTCGCATCAGCAATCCTGCTTCTTCCCATTTCTTACGCATGGCGAGAACGTCGTTCGTGTCCTGGACCTGAATTCCAAGGTGCGAGAGTGCGCCCTGGTTGTCGAATTCACCTTGATTGAGAGTCAGGTTCAGCGGTGGGTTTTGTACGTCAAACTTCGCATAGCCGGTTCTTACTTTGCTCGGCTCGATTCCGAGC
Source organism: Acidobacteriota bacterium (assembly GCA_046733695.1). GTDB lineage: Bacteria > Acidobacteriota > Blastocatellia > Pyrinomonadales > Pyrinomonadaceae > PSRF01. Next base: position 18,961 of record JBKPPU010000014.1, on the reverse strand, counting down.
ATCTTCCGATAAAAGGCGATACTTTCATCAACATTCCTAACGTTCAGAGCCAAATGGGCCTTGAGTGTTTTAATCTCCAGACTGTTACTCATATTCACAAACCTCCTGTCCAAAACTATATTCGCGTAAGCGAATAAGTTGCAGTCTAGTTTGAGGTTCCATATATGTCAAGACAAATATACTGTGCTAGTATGAGTTCGCTATGAAGAGAGGAAAAGAAGTCTTTGACCGGGAACTGTTCTTTCGCGCACTGGCGGATCGCACGCGCTTACGGATCATAAACCTGATCGGCGATCAGGAAGTGTGCGTGTGTTTTTTTGTCGAGATACTGAAGACGAATCAGCCTAAGATCAGTCGACATCTTGCCTACTTGCGTCGGGCCGGCATCGTCTCGGCGCGTCGCGAAGGACTCTGGATGCACTACCGCCTTGCAACACCGAAGGATGAGAACGCTGCAAGAGTGCTTCATGACGTACGCGAGTGGCTCGTGAAAGATCCCACTATGCAGCAGGATCGAAATCGTCTCGTCAAGATTTGCTGCGCCCCGGTTTTGCCGGTTCAGCTCCAGGGAAGTCCGAAACCCGTGACGCTGCAATCTCCCGCATAACGTTTCGGCGTCCAGCGAGTAAGAAATTATCTTAATGACGTTCAACTTTCGAGTAGGTGATCAAAAATGAAGGTTGCAGGCAGTGTGATCTTTATCGTCAGTGTCTTGTGGGTCTGCCTGGGGCAGACAACGGCGAAACCGGATCTGAGTGGTGTGTGGAGGTTGGATGAATCCCGAAGCAAGGTTGACCCGAGTGTTGCGGAAATCACAAAGGATTACGTCGTTACGATTGTTCAGAAGGAATCGGAAATCCGGATGACAACAAGTTACCAGAAAGAGGGGCGCAACGTCATAGAAAAGTCGACTTACTACACCGATGGACGGCCCGAGATTGATTTACGCACCGGCCGGAAAGTCGAGGGGTCTACAACACGTTGGCGTGGCAACAAACTCGTAAGACGCATAGCAACCAAAATGGTCGACAATCTACCCATCGAGGCTGTCACCATTGAAGAATGGGAACTGTCGGCCGATGGCAAAACGTTAACTCTCAACCTTACTTTTGGTGGCGTACGGATGGGAAAATTTCGCTACGTCTTCAACCGTACTTCGTAAACTAAGATTGCTCTTTTCGGTACCTCCTTCCAAACGCCTAAAGCAATTGCTTCCGAAATCGATTACATCGGCAAAGGGTCGCTCAGAGAGCGACCCTTCACCGCGACTTGGGCCATGGACAATTCAGATCAATGCATGTCTAGATAACTACTTCCGGACGATTCACTAACGTTTAAATCGGCGCCTCACTACGCCTGCAATACCGAGCATTCCGGTACCCAGAAGCACCAAGCTGGCAGGTTCAGGAACAGCGCCTCCGGTGACAGTACCCTGAATCGTTGTCGTACCTGTTGCTGCTCCTCCGCCTACGCCCGTTACCGGCAGTGCGATCGTGTACACTGGATTTACGGTGTAGGTAAAGGGACCAATCGTCATTGATGTAGTTGTAAAAGTCAGGGTAGCGATGCCAGTGTTGAACCCAAGGTTTCCAGCGAGCGTCCCCACAAAGCTACTCGTCCCCGCAGGTGAAACCTGAATAATATTCAACGTGAAATTCCCGCCTATTGCCGGACCTTGCAGGTTGGCTGGCACTGTTGTCGTAACGACGATATCGCCAAAGCTGGTCCCCGCCGGTGTGTTCACCGAATTCGTGGTGCCATTGAAAGTGATCGTCGACGTACCATTAACGTTTGAAAAGTTAACAACGTTCGTCCCACTGATACTGAAAACACCAGTCGTACTAAACGTCACTGGATCAGCCTGGGCCACCGCTGTGGTAACCATCAAAATCACGGCGCCCAGCAGTGGCATCAAGACTTGTCTGAAGTTCTTCATAGGTTTGTCCTCGCGATTTGATCCCCAGTTCGAAATTACAAACCGGCACTCCTCTGCTATTCGAATGCAACCCAGGGCTCGGGGCAATTCGAGCCGAGGCCCACTTATCACTACCTTGTTTGAATCATGAATGACGACGCCGCATCCGAGGTCATCACGAACGTTGCTAGCTACTAACGATTGCAAGCAGGATTACAGGTGGGACCACAATTCGTCGGATCGACATGGGGACCTCCCTGTGCTCGTTCTGTAAATTTGTCGGGGAAGAAAAGGGGAAGAGTGTTTGTAGATGAATTCCGTGTAGGTAACATCAACACGTTGTCGCGTTTTTGTCACGATGGGCCAAATGTTGGTACGTCATCGTACCTATCGTTACTCTCAATGACGTACTGCGAGGAACACAAAAAGGCACATAAGCACATATTCCTTTTGTGCTTTTTGTGCCTCTTTGTGGCTACTTCTTCTTGTGGCTTACTTCGCCTTCACCAGCACGTTGCCGCCACCGAGGGGCAGCAGCGCGAGGTTGGTGCCAACACGACGCCAGATCAGCCCGTTGTTATCGAGGATCGTGATCGCGTAGGCGTCGTATGAACGTGGCGTTAACAAATCGCCATCGCGCGTGTCGACGATGAGGCTAAAGTTGCCGAACGACTGTACGACTACACCAGTCTGCGGATCGACTTTCTGGACCACAGCCTTGGCCTTGAACGACGAGCGATTCGAGATGCTCGTGCCGGGCTCGTTGGAGAAGTTCAGGTAGCCACCCGCCCAACTCGTGCTCTTGACGATGTAATTGAAACCATCAAAACCACGGAAGACGTAGATCGAGTTCCCCTTCGGACTGCCATTGTTTCCCTTAACGGTGAAGCCGAAGTTCCCCTTACCGTTGACGCTTTCAGGATCGGGGATCCAGCCACCACCACTCGTCTGCTGATCGTTGGTACCGACAGCGACGTTAATCGTACCGAGACCAACCGGACTTGCGGTCCAATAACCGTTATTGGCGTCGATCTTGACCTTCACGACGTAAGTATCAGCCGGAACACCCCCGAGGAACGTGACTGCGTCGCCGTTGCTATCAACCGGCACGCCCGCCACCGTCATATCCGGTGTGCTGCCCATATTGCTCGACTTGAAGATCTCGAACGTCACCTTCGCAAGCGTGATGTCACCGGGTGCTCCGTCCGCATCCTGTGTAAGGTGTGCCGCGAGACGCACCGTTGCAGTAGTCACGGATGGACCAGAAGTGATCACGCCCAAATCGCCGGTGTATGTCGTCTCCGCTGTCTCTTTGTTGACTGTAATCGTAACGGTTGCAGTCGACGAGGCATTGTGTGGATCAGTGACCTTCAGATCGATCGGATAGACGCCGGCCACCACGAGGGGATTACCCGAGATGGTCAACGTGCCGACGCCCGGTGTGACGGTCAGTCCTGCAGGTACTGAAGAGAGTAGTTGCAGCGTGAGATCCGCTACCGGATCGTCAACGTCCGAAACAGAAACATTCACCGTCGTGATCGGATCGCTGTACTGAACCGTCTGCGACAACAGATTGATCGTGAACGTCGGAGCATCGTTTACAGCGTTAACCGTTACGTTGACTGTCGCTGTGGCGGTGCCGCCGTGTCCGTCGTCAATCGTGTAAGTGAATGAATCGCTGCCGAAGAAGTTCGACGCGGGTGCGTAATGGACCGTCTTGTCGGGATTGATCGAGACGGTGCCGTTCGTGCCCTGCGTGACGGACGTGACATTCAACGTGTCGCCGTCAGGCTCCGAGTCGTTAGCCAGCACGTTGACGTCGACTGGTGTGTCTTCATCGGTGGTGGCCGTGTCGTTATTCGCGACAGGAGCTGCATCCTGCGTGATCACGACGTTGCGACCGGCAACGGTTAGTGAACCGCTTCGAGCCGCACCGGTTGTGTTTGGCGCGACCGTGAAATTCACAGTCCCATTGTTGCTGCCAGGTGTGCCGGAGTCGACAGTGATGAAGGAGCTGTTGCTCACTGCGTTCCAATCGCACGGAGCAGTTGCCGACAAGTTCTTCGTCACAGTAACGCTGCCGGTATTACCTGGTGAGAAGAACGCCTGACTCAGTGGCGACACCGTCGCGCACGATGTTGGGATCGTCACCTTGAAAGCACCACGACCGTGTGTAAATGCGAACAAGGTAGTCACGCCGTTGTTGTTAACTGCTGAGAGCGACTCCACAACTGTATTGGAGAAGCCGGTTGTCTCACGCGCCCAGTTTGCGCCACCGTCGAGCGAAACAAACACGCCGAGGTCTGTGCCGACGTAGATGCGTTGGTTGTCATTTGGATCGACGACCACGCTGTGCGCCGGAATGTCAGGAATCGCATTCACGTTTCCAGGTGTTTGCGTTCCGTCAGCGAGCGTCCAGGTTGCGCCACCGTCAGTGCTCCTGAACACGTGACCCGCACTGGTACCGTTGACGTTGGGTGTGCCGTTGAAGTTTGAGATCGTGGCCCAAACGTTATTGATATTGGACGGATCGTATTCAACCCACGAGATCGTGCCGTTGCCGTTACCGCGTGGCGTGAATGTTTGCAGCCAGGTGCTGGCCAACACGCTCGCGGCATTTGCTGTAAGACCTATCGTCGTGCGACGAAACTGTCCTGAAGCCGCACCGTTGATCACGATGTTTGAATTGCCGGGAGCTATCGCCATGGCCGTGATTGAACCGCCGGTAAGTTGCGCGTTAGCGGTTCTGGTCCAGTTAGTCGCGTTGTTGTCGGTGCGCCACATGAAGCGGCCACCGATCCACAAGCGAGTCGGCGTGTTTGGATCCATTCGGAAGACCGTGATGAATGGAAAGACGTCGCCCGTGATACCGCTGATTACGGACGCGGAGCTCGCGCCACCATTCGTCGATCGGCGTAATGACAGACCGGTTGTTTCGAAGAAGATGGTGTTGGTGTTGGCAGGATTTACGGCCACGTATCCGCCGTCGCCGCCATTGATGCGTGCCCATGCATTTGGACCAGCGGCGTCTGTTCCGCGATTCGTACCGTTGTCCTGCGTACCGCCGAAGTAGGTTTGTCCGTTCGGATAGGGCAGGCCGTGATAGAACTGCGTTACTGAGTAGTTGTTATTCAACGGACCCCAGATAACAGGTGAAGGAACTGTGAAGGAGGTGCCAGGAAGAAAATTGCCGCAAATCGGACTGGTCGGAGTGATAGCGCCGCCACCCGGGGTGGTCCCGGTCGCGTAACCGACGTTGCCGTCCCTGGCGTTATCAGTTTTGTAGATGCCGCCGTCGTTGCCGGCAAACATGGTCTGATTAGTAGTGCCGTTGTAGTCTGGATGGAAGGCAATGATGTGATTGTCAGCGTGGACTAGTTGGGGGAAACCGTTACTTGGTGGAATACCGTTGTTTTGGAACCACCAATACGATGCCACCGCCCAGTTAGCGCCGCCATTGTCCGAACGGAATAAGTCGACGCCACCGACCCAGACCTTATCTGGGTCACTTGGATCGACTGCGATAACGTTGTCGTACCAGCCCTGATTCAGGAACTGGCTGGTTCCGAGTCCGCATTGTGTCAACGCACCGTTGACCGGGTTGCTGAGCAACAGAGTGTCCTGGAGGTTGGCGCTGTTATTTCGAACTTGCGTGGTCCATGTTCCTGTTGCTCCGGCGGAGGTAGAACGGAAAACACCAAGCAAGCCATCGGTGTAATTCGCCGTGGGGAAGTTTGGATTTGTTCCTGCGCCGCAGTTAATGCACGTGGCCAGGGCGTAGACCACGTTTTGGTTTGACGGCGCAATCGCGAGTGATGTGCGACCCTGATTCACTTCGGAGAAGACGTCTTCCCAAGTGCCGGAGCCGCCCGCATCTACGTTGCGGAAGATGTGTGATCGCGCGAACGTGCCGACAGCGGCGAAGATGTAATCGGTTGACTGGTCGGTGCGCATCACGAGGTCCATCGCACCGTTTGCGCCGTTTGGTACGTTCGAGACGATCTGCATAGTCCAGGTACTGCCGCCGTCGAGACTGCGAAGGACGCCAGTGCGTGTGGCAGCATAGACGTGCTGACCGTTTGACGGACTGACGACGATGTCGTTGACGAAGAAGAAGTCAGCGTTGTTTATCGTGGCTGGCAGACGCGTCCAGTTTGCGCCGCCGTCAGTCGTCTTGAACATGCCCGCGCCACGCACACCGTCTGCGTTGAAGAATCCCTCGCCAGTTCCGGCGTAGAGAACGTTTGGATTTGAAGGATCGATCGCCATGGTGGTCACGGCGATGTTAGCGAGGAAATCATTGAGCGGCGCCCACGTTGTTCCGCCGTCCGTCGTTTTCCATATGCCGCCGGCAACTGCTGCTGCGTACATCGTGCTGGGATTGATGGGGTTGATGACCAATGCGCGTGTACGACCACCGACGTTGCCTGGTCCAATCGACTGCCACGTGCCGAGTGCGCCGCTTGTAGACGCGCTACCATCGCCCGCTCCCGCGCCGCCGGTGCCCGCCGGAAATTCGGGATCGTCAAATATCTCTTCTGCTTCGTTGCTCTCCGCCTGTGACGGCAGGTTCTTGTTGTTCCGGGTAGAGAAGCGCTTCATTTGTTTGATCTTCTCTTTAGCCTGGAAGTAACGTTCGACGGGCAGGACCTTCGCACCTTTAGGAAGGCGCTTTTGCAAATACCACTCGAGTGCTTCGCGTGGTTGGTCGGTGCGTTCTCCGTCGATATCTTTCTCACCGTTGAATAGAGCGGCGAGCCGCGGATTGCGTTTTATGGCAGCGCGCTTCGCTGCGAGTTCTTTGCGTGATTCGCGTTTTGTACGAGCTTCTCTCTCACGGTCGGACGTTTTAGATTCGCTTCGTTCGACACGTGATTTTTGCTTTTGTCGTGGGGAATGATTGCGTCGCGCCATTGATGCGACGCTATTCGTCAAAAGCATGCAGATCAAGAAAAGGGAAGCAAGGAGGCGTTTCATTTAAATTTATTCCTTTCGGGAGCGTTGGGTGTGAACTAGTCGGGATTAGTGCTCTCCTACTGGATTTCTATAGGAGCAAGACTCCTGTTCTTGTGGTCTCGGGAAACTATTTCTAGTAAGGAAGGGCTCGGCCATTATGCCACAAAGAAAGAGTCATGCAAGCGAAGATACGCTGGAAATAAAACTATTAAATTCCTGAAAATAAAACAGCCGCTTCCAGGAAACTCATCAATCTTCCTGGCGCTGTCGTAGGTACTGTAGGGGCGGCCCTCCGTGGCCGCCCGGCGTCGAATCGATCTCTTTGTGAAATGACCGATCGACGGTGTTGCAAAATATCGAGTTCCACGCCGGGCGGCCACGGAGGGCTGCCCCTACAGTACGTCCGCAAGGTCCAGTGTTGTTCGAAAGTGGGATTTCAAAGTTCCACAAGCGAAACCGATCACGTCCAACTTCTGGGTACTCTTAAATCACATCACCTACAGGACTGCGAGGAGACCAACATGCGCGGAATCCTGAGACAAGATCTAACGTTGAGTGCCCGGACGTTAATCAAAAACCTTGGTTTCACCATCACCGCTGTCTTGACGCTCGCCTTAGGCATCGGCGCGACGACTGCCATTTTCAGTGTCGTCTACGCCGTGTTCGAGCCGATGCCCTATCCAAAGCCTGACCAGCTCGTGATGCTATGGTCCAAAGTACAGGGAGAGCGAAACTCCGTCGCGCCAGGCGATTACTTCGAATGGAAACGGCGAAACACGCTGTTCCAGGACATCAATGCGTGGAGCGGTGGGTCATACAACGTCGCGACAAGAGAACGGCCCGAACAGATCGACGGCTCACCTCGAACACCAGGTTTCTTCAAGATGGAGGGATTGCCCTTGATGCTTGGTCGCGACTTTCTTCCCGAAGAGGGTCAGCCGGGCAATGACCGCGTCGTCATTCTCAGCAACCGAATGTGGACCAAACACTTTGCCGCAGACCGCGACATCATCGGTAAAGATGTCCGCATGAATGGTGAACCCTACAGGATTGTCGGCGTGCTGCCGCCGGGAATGTACGATCGTCTTCCAATGCAACTGTGGGTTCCGCTCGCGTTTCCTCCGGAGCAAACGAACAACCACGATGCACATTTCATTCTCGTGATGGGCCGCTTGAAAGACGGCGTTTCGATCGAGCAGGCGCAGCAGGAGATGAACGGCATTGTCCGTCGATCCTGATTTGCCGCTTGCAGGCGTGAAAACGATCGACGAGATCGTGAGCGAGTCGTTGGCAATCGATCGTTTCAGCATGGTTTTGTTCGCGAGCTTTGGACTGCTGGGATTGATCCTTGCGGCAGTAGGCATTTACGGTGTGATGGCGTTTGGCGTCGCGCAACGCACGCAGGAATTCGGTGTGCGTATGGCTCTCGGTGCACAGCGCTTGCAGATTTTAAGAATGGTAATGAGAGAAGGCGCGATTGTCGCCACGGTCGGGGCAATCATTGGAGTAGGTGGCGCATACCTGGTTGGCCGCGCGATGCAGGCGACGTTGTACGGAGTCGGCGCAATGGATCGTTATGCGATTGGAGGCACCGCCGTTCTGTTGCTTGTCGTCGCCTGCGTGGCATGTCTGGTACCTGCATTGCGTGCGAGCCGCGTTGAGCCGGTAGTGGCTTTAAGAGATGAGTGACGCTAGCTCCTTAAGGCTTCCCGACTGTATCTGACGTTGAAGCGCCACCGGGTTCGTCGAGATATTTTTTGAACCAGGCATAGAGTTCCTGATACCAGTAACGACTGTTCTCGCCTTTCAAGATCCAGTGGTTCTCGTCGGGCCAGACGATCAGGCGACTCGGAATGCGGAGCCGCTGCAGCACGCTCCAGTTTTCGAGCGTCTGATTCAGCGGCACACGAAAATCGTTTTCTCCAACTGACAACAGAATCGGCGTGCGGAAATTTTTCGCATACCTGATCGGGTTCTGTTCGCGCCATACTGGCGCCTGTTCCCATACGGGGCCGCCATTGTTGACCTCGCGCGAGTAGATGGTATCGCTCGTGCCCCACTGCGACTCGAGATTGATCAAACCGGCATGAGCGATCAAGGCTTTGTAACGAGTAGTCGTTGCCTGCATCCAGTTGACCATGTGTCCGCCGTAACTGGCGCCAGCCCCAATCTGTTTTGAACCGTCAACGAATGGGTAAAGACGGATCGCTTCGTCGGCTCCTTCGTTAATCTCGTTTCCCGGTCCTTTAAATGGATCGCCCTGAATACTCTGCGAAAACGCTTCGCCGAATCCGGTCGATCCGGAGTAGTTCGTCAACAACACGACGTAGCCCGGTCGTGTGAGCATGAAGTAGTTCCAGCGAAGTCCCCAGTTATCGCGCCACATACTGTGTGGTCCACCGTGCATCACAACGAACAGCGGATACTTCTTGTGCTCGTCAAAATTTGGCGGCAGCGCGATCATGTTGTGAATGCGTTTGCCCGCCTTACTGGTGAACCAGAAATGACGGAGCGGTAACCAGTCGATCTTCGCGACTTGATCGGCGTTGAAGTTAGTAAGCGGGACCTGAGTTTTGGATTTCAGATCCAACCGGAAGATCTCAGGTGGATTGGTTGCACTCTCCCACGTTGCAATCAGGATTGTTGACCCGGCACTCGCGGGAATCCTGAGGTTCGTGTAGCAGCCGCGGGTCATGTCCATCGCGAGCGTCGCGAGTGTTACCGGGCCGCCGTCTGCAGGCATCGTGTAAAGCTTTTCGGTTCCTGCTTCCTCGGCTGTCAGGTAGATCGACTTGCTGTCAGGTGTGAACGCGAAACTGCCAACTGAACGATCGAACTTCGCAGTAATGATTTCAGGCTGGCTGACGTTGGGCCATGAAAACTTCGCCAGTCGCTCGAGATGGTAAGTCTTGTTATCGGTTTCAACTTCACTGCCGGCGTAGAGTGCTTTACCGTCGGGTCGAAATGCAGGACGGCCGAAGGCGTCGCCGCCTTTCGTAAGACGAACTGGCTCGCCGCCACTTGCAGACACTTTGAATAGGTCGGTGTTCGGATTTGCATATGCCGCAGTGTCCGAGTTGATCGACGCAACGAAAACGATTTCGTTGCCGTCCGGAGTCCAAACAGCGTCGAGCTCTGCGCCTGAATCGCTGAGGCGGCCTGAAAATCCACGTTCACTCACAAGCTTCGTTCCACCAAGTAAATCCTTGGCCTTCGAACCCGGCTGGGTGCTTTGTACAAACAGGTGAGCCTGCATGTCGTCGACCCACTTGTCCCAGTTGCGAACCGGAAACTTCTCGTAGACACGCGCGCGATATTTTTGTGCTTTGCGTTCAGCCGCGATCTTCTTGTTTGCGTCGTCATCGGTCGTACCCGGATAGACGGTGCTCACGAAGAGCAGCGCCTGACCATCAGGTCGCCACTGCGGCGCGCGTGCTCCAGTCGAAAGGGAAGTGATACGCCCTGCTTCGCCGCCGTCGGCGATGTCGAGCACGTATATTTGACCAACCTCATCGCCTTCGCGTCGCGCCGAGAAAGCAATCCGGCGACTATCCGGACTCCACGCCACACCACCCTCGCCACCTTTGCTGTAGGTCAAGCGCCTGGGCTTTGCACTTCCATCAGTCGGGACGATCCAGAGATCCGAAACCTGATCCTTTTCGTCATAAGCAGGCTCGACGAGTGAAAACACGACCCATTTGCCGTCCGGACTCGGCACCGGCGCTCCGACGCGTTTCATCATCCACATTGACTCGTGAGTCAGTGGGACTTTGTTCTGTGCGCGCGTGTCGACTGAGGTGCTCGCGATCGATACGAGAGCGAACGCGACAACAAACCAAAAAGACCGAACTCTAATAAACATCGACTTTCCTCCTGCGAAGTGGCGTGGCTGGTGCGGGAATAATAGGCTGATCCGCACAAATCTGAAAAGAATCCGCGTCATTCTCGGCAACTTGAATAAAGTGGTGAACATCGTAACCGGCTCGCTCGTTAGGGTGTCTAGTTTGTTGTGGAGGATCGCCGTTTGAGTTTTAGCGTTATTCTTAATCGTTTCTCAAAAGCCGTGCTTTTGCTCGGCTTTCTAGTGTTTGGGACGTTTTCAGCCGTATCTGTTCAAGCCCAGGAAGCTCCCAAGGATCCCAAGGCCGAACTTAAAAACAGTCTTAATGATCTTTCAACACTCTATAAAAATGAGGTTGAAAGACTTGAAAAGCGCCACCAACAGTCCCAGGCACTCTACAACGATGGACTAATCTCGCGTATCGAATTCGAAAAGGGCGAGAAAGAGCTAGCCGACGCCCGCACGAAAGTCGATCAAGTCGCTAGCGAAATCGCCACCGCAAATAAACCTGTCCCAATGCCGGAGATTGTGGCAGAAATGGTTGCCGCGGGTAATCAAGTATGGTCGACGGGCAACAGCAGGATCGATGGCTTGATTCGGCAGTACGGGAAACAGTATGGCGTCGATCCCTTCCTAATCTATTGCACGATGTCGCAGGAGTCGGGTTTTACCACGTCTGCGACGAGCTCGAAAGGCGCTCAGGGATTGATGCAACTAATGCCGGGCACAGCCGCTCGCTACGGAGTAAAAAATCCTTACGACGCCGCGCAGAGCATCATGGGTGGAACCCGCTATTTAAAGGACCTGCTCGGGATGTTTAATGGCCGTGTGGATCTTGCTCTCGCCGGATATAACGCGGGGGAAGGCGCGGTGATGAAATACGGCAACACTATTCCGCCGTATGCCGAAACGCGCAACTACGTGAAGCTAATTCTCAAACGCTACTCAAAGAAACCAGCCACATAAATCACAAAAGGCACATAAACCACAAAATGATTCATTCCGTTTTGTGCTTTATGTGCCTTTTTGTGGCTAAATCTCGAGCAGGTCTTTCCCGACTACAATCCGTCCTTTGAAGTGTTTCCGCACTCCTGCGGCCCACATCTCGTCCGTGATCGACGCATCATCACCGGGAACAAAGTGTGACAGCACGAGTGTCTTTACTTCAGCCTGTGCAGCAATCTTGCCTACATCTTCCGGCAGAGTGTGGGCGGCCATGAGATGTTCGCGGAGTCTCGTTGCGTTCGGTAAACGCTTCAACAGGGCTTCTATGGCCGGCAGGTACATGATTTCGTGCACAAGCACATCAGCACCTTTCGCAAACGTCGCGAGCTCGGGCACGTATGCGGTGTCTCCGGAAATCACTACAGAACGATCGCTCGCGTCGAATCGAAATGCGTAAGACTGCTTGATCGGTGGGTGGCGCACCAGAAAAGCACTAACCTTCACATCGTCGTTCGACATAATCACGCCCGGCTCATCAAACTCATGCGTCTTCAGCAGTGTGCGCGGGTCTGTGCGACCTTCGTCTTCGATGCGTGTGTCGATGTCGAATTTCTGATAACTGAAAAAGTCGCGCGTCATATTCGCTACTCCTGGTGGACCAAAAGCATCTACGGTGACAGGCAAACCCGTTATCCATGCGTTGTAGAAGAGTGGTCCGAGCTCCAGATTGTGATCGGAATGATGATGCGTGATGAAGATGTAGCGAACCTGGTTTAGTGCGATGCCCGCTGTTAACAACTGCTTTGACGTTCCGTAACCGCAGTCAACTACATAAGGAACGCCATTAATCAGTAGCAAGGTTGAAGGATTGCTTCGACCTATCTCGCCGACTCGTGGCCCACCCTTTGTCCCGAGCAGAATAATTCGCGTCGGCTTCTTCTGTTGGCTAAAAGTGACACGGCTGAGTAGCGCCTGAGAAATTACAAATCCTGTTCCAATAGTAAGAAACTGCCTGCGGTTTGTTTTCATCTGTGTTATTGGTTGTGTAGTAGTAGCGTGTGGACCATACTAATACCATTTAAGGAGCTGAAGATGAAGCGAATTTACGTCGTAATGTTTGTTCTGCTCGTTACTGGATTTGTTCGTGGTGATGCGAGTGTAACACGTGAACAGGACCCGCTCGTCGTCAATGCAAAGACGATTGCCTTGAAACTCGAAAACCCTCGCGTCCGTGTTCTCGAAGCCACTCTCAAACCCGGCGATAAGGAACAGACACACTCACATCCAGCGTACGTGATCTACGTCATCGCCGGCGGCAAATTCCGCAACCACGCTACTGACGGGACTGTCACGGACGGAGAATTCAAAACGGGCGACGTGATCTATCGCGAGCCAGTCACGCACTGGGCCGAGAACACCGGCACCACGACAATCCGATTGGTGTTGGTCGAGCTTAAAAGCGGAGGTTAGTTGTACAGGATTTACAAGATTTTCAGGATGAACAGGAGCCTGTGGCTTCAAAAGCGTGGGGAACGGCGGCGCTGCTGCTCAACTCGTGTTCCGTTCAGTTCTTTGCCGACTTCTGCCAGCAGTTTTTTCGCTTCACGGGCTTGCCACTGAGCGTTGTTAAGACGCTCGCGCGCCTGTCCCATGTTCAATTGACTCAGAGACGACTGCGCATCTTTGATCGCGCGGATGGTGAAGTTCAAGCGTTTGCAGGCTTCGCGCAGCTTGTCGAGCTCGTCATTTTCGGATGACACTGGCGCAAAGCCGATTGCATTCATCTGCGAAAGTTAATCGCCCGATTTTCGTTTGGCAATAGTCGTCGCATACAATCACGCACCATGAAGAACTTCGTAACACTGAAACTGACAATCGTTACCACAATCCTTCTATTTAGTTTCCAGGGAGCGGCACTGGCCCAGGACCATGCAGCGAAAATTCAAGAGGTGCTGACCCTCGCGCACAAGTACAAGCAGTTTAATGGCTCGGCCCTCGTGGCAGAAAATGGAAAGGTTGTTTACAAAGGCGCGTTTGGGCTCGCGAACATGGAGTGGAATATACCGAATACGCCTGAAACGAAGTTTAGGCTGGGCTCGATCACGAAGCAGTTTACGGCGACGCTGACGATGCAGCTGGTCGAGCAGGGAAAGATCAAGCTCGATGCGAAGATTTCTGATTACTTGCCCGATTACCGCAAAGACATCGGACAGAAGGTGACGATTCATCATCTGCTCACGCACACTTCCGGTATTCCGAGTTACACGGGTCAGCCGGGATTTGTAGAGAATGTGAGTCGTAATCCTTACAAGGTCGACGATTTCGTGAAGAAGTATGCGAGCGGTAATCTCGAGTTTGAACCTGGTTCGAAGTATGCGTACAACAATTCAGGTTACTTTCTTCTCGGCGCCATTATCGAACACGTCACCGGAAAGCCTTACGAGCAGGTGTTGAAGGAGAACATCTTCGATCCACTCGGCATGAAGAACACCGGCTACGATCATCACGACACGATCATTCCCAAACGAGCTACGGGCTACAGCAAGACACCCGCTGGCTACACGAATGCTGCTTATCTCGACATGTCGATCCCGTACGCAGCCGGCTCGATGTACTCGACCGTCGAAGATCTCTACCTTTGGGATCAGGCGCTGTACACGGACAAGTTGCTGTCAGCTCAGTCGAAAGCGTCGATGTACAAACCGTTTCTTAACGACTATGCCTACGGGTGGGTCGTGCAGAATGCGCCGTTCAAGCAAAACGGTAACGACGTGCAAGTCATCAGGCACGGCGGCGGCATCAATGGGTTCACGACTACCATCGTGCGCTTTCCGCAGGAAAAGAATCTGATTGTGATGCTGGATAACACGGGCACCGGTTATCTCGATCCGTTGAGCGACTCGATCGCTAAGATTCTGTACAACCAGCCTTACGAGCAGCCGAAGATATCGATCGTTCCTGTACTCGAGAAGACAATCAGCGAAAAGGGAATTGCCGCCGGCGTCGCACAGTATCGCGATCTAAAAGCGAAGGAGTCTGCGACATACAACTTCGCCGAGGCCGAACTGAACCAGCTCGGCTACCAGTTATTGCGAACCGGCAAACTCAGGGAAGCGATTGAGATCTTTAAACTCAACGTCGAAGCGTACCCGCAGGGATTTAACACGTACGATAGTCTCGGTGAAGCGTATGTTGCGGTCAACGAGCGCGAACTTGCGAAGCAGAACTACAAGAAGTCGCTCGAACTCAATCCAAACAACACGAATGCTGTGGCGGTTCTCAAGACACTTGATACCCCGACCGTTACCATCGACCCGAAGATTTTTGACGCTTATGTCGGTGAGTACGAAGTTGGACCAGGCTTCGTGATGCGCATCTTCCGTGAAGGCGACAAATTCATGACGCAAGCAACCGGTCAGCCCCCGTTTGAAATCTTTGCTGAGTCAGAGACGGTCTTCCACCCCGGCGCCTTCCCGGCAAAGCTGACATTCATCAAAGACGCCGACGGCAAAGTCAACTCCCTCCGCATCGACCAGGGCGGCCGAGTGACGAACGGCAAGCGGATCAAGTGATCGCGAATCCCGCTCACGGCAGTGGGCGGATCGTTCAAGTCCTTCCTAAAACTCGTAATTAAAAACGAAATTCTTAATCCCGCTCACGGCAGTGGGCGGATCGTTCAAGTCCTTTCTAAAACTCGTAATTAAAAACGAAATTCTTAATCCCGCTCACGGCAGTGGGCGGATTGTTCAAGTCCTTTCTAAAACTCGTAATTAAAAACGAAATTCTTAATCCCGCTCACGGCAGTGGGCGGATCGTTCAAGTCCTTTCTAAAACTCGTAATTAAAACGAAATTCTTAATCCCGCTCACGGCAGTGGGCGGATACTTCAAGTTAGTACTATTTATCAACACCGCTAATTCCCGGTTTGAATAAATAGAAAGGACTTGAAGTATCCGCCCACTTCCGTGAGCGGGATTAAGAACTTGGTTTTAGGATCGGTATGTAGAAAGGACTTGAAGGATCCGCCAACTGCCGTTGGCGGGATTCTGATCTTATTGTGAAACATTGCCAACTAGATTTGTTGCGCTGTGCCATACAGGAATTGCATGATGTGCAGCACCTCGATCACGGAATTTGCAAAGGTAGTATCCAGACTTGAATAGGAGAGGAATAGCCAGAGTCACACAGCTTGAACAGACGAAAATCAATCGATTTCAGCGAAAATCAAGGCAATTTTGAATATTTTTACTCGTAGCGCAACGCGATCAGTGGGTCGACTTTCGCCGCACGGCGCGCGGGGAGATAGCAGGCGAAGAAGGCTGCCAGGGAGAGAAGCGTCGATATCAAGATAAAGACAAATGGATCGGTTGCACTCGTGTTGAATAACAGGCTATGCATGAGTCGTGTTAACGCGATCGCACCGCCGACACCGATCGCCACGCCCACTGCCGTCAATGTCATTCCACGTCCCACAATGAGTTTGAAAACGTCGCGCGCGCTGGCGCCGAGCGCCATGCGGATACCGATCTCGTGCGTGCGTGTCTGCACGAGGAACGCCATCACGCCGTAGATTCCGATCAATGCCAACAGCAACGCTCCGCCGGCGAAGACCGCAAACAACATTGCGTAAAGTCGCGGTTGCCAGATTGACGCGCCGACCACTTCATCCATCGTCGCGACTTTGGTGACGGCCACGTCAGGATCGAGTTGCGCCACTTCATGTCGCAGCGCGCGGATAAAGTCGTGCGGGTTTGAAGATGTGCGCGCGACCAGGGTCATGCCACCTGTCGGGATCTTCTGATGCGGCAGATAGACGCTCGGATCCGTTTCTTCCTGCATGCGTTGATGTCTAATCTTACTGACGACTCCCACGATCGTGTGCCAGGGTTCGTTATCCTCCCGCGGTCCAAACCGCACCCGCTTGCCGATCGGACTCTGGTTGGGCCAATACATTCGTGCGAGTCGCTCGTCGATGATCGTCACATCAGGTGAGTCTTTTGTGTCTGAATCGTTGAAGTCGCGACCGGCAAGCATTGTGATGCCCATGGTCCGAAAGTAACCCGGAGTGACGACCGTGTGTTGCACGATCGGCGTCTGATCGGCGCCTGCATATCCTTCAACAGTAAGGCCGCGTCCCCAGTTGTTGCCGTTCAGCGGAAGGGTCGCGGTGGCGCTCGCCGACTCCACGCCCGGCAGACTACTCACTTGTGCCACAATCTGCTTGATCAATGCGGCGCGCTCACTCTCCTTGTATTTTGCACGTGGTGTAATCAACGCCGCCGTCAGCACATTCTTTGTATTCAGTCCGATATTGACGCTTCGCAGACGCAGGAAACTCTGCACCATCAAGCCTGCGCCGACGAGTAACACCAGCGACATTGCAATCTCTGCAACAACGAGCAAACTGCGCGCACGGCTGCGACCACTACTTCCCCGAGCGGCTTCTTTCAATGTGTCGTTGAGATCGACGCGCGAAGTCTGTAAGGCAGGCACGACCCCGAAGATCAAGCCAGTTAGTAAAGTGATACCAAGAGTGAAGCCCAGCACTCGCAAGTCGATGCTGAAATTCATCCAGACCGGCAGGTCGAACGGAATCGCACTCAACAACAGGCGAAGTGCTCCGACTGACAGGACAAAACCGAGCGCGCCGCCAATTACGGCGAGCAACAAGCTTTCGAAGAGCAGTTGGCGCACGATTCGCCAACGGCTTGCACCCAGTGCCGCACGCAGCGCGAACTCTTTCTGCCTGGCCGTTGCGCGCGCAAGCATCAAATTCGCGACGTTCACACACGCCACCAGCAGCACGCAACCAACAACACCTAGAAGTATCAAGAGCGCATCGCGGTAATTACCCGAAAGATTCTCGTGCAAGCTCGTCACTCTGACGTCAAGCCCGTCATTCGTGAGCGGATTCAGTTCGTCAATACGCGCTGCGATGCTGTGCATCTCCGACTGAGCTTGCGCAACGCTCACGC
This sequence comes from Acidobacteriota bacterium, assembly GCA_046733695.1. Classification (GTDB taxonomy): domain Bacteria; phylum Acidobacteriota; class Blastocatellia; order Pyrinomonadales; family Pyrinomonadaceae; genus PSRF01. Next base: position 1,330 of record JBKPPU010000014.1, on the reverse strand, counting down.
CGTCTTTGAGGCGTCCAATCGCTTCGAGACCATGATCATTACGCGTATAGATCTTCGTGGTGAGGGCGAGTGGCACCCAGAGTTGAGACACTTCCGGAAATCTGAAATCGCGCGGCATCACTCCAATGACTGTCCGCGTTCGGCCACTAACGGAGACCTGTTTCCCAACGACGTTCGGGTCGCCACCGAAATATTTTTGCCAGAGATCGTATCCCAGCATCACGACGCCGTCTTCTTCGGGCCGATCTTCGTTGATCGTGAAAGTGCGCCCCAGTTGGGGTTGCACACGCAGCACTTCGAATAGTCCGTAAGAAACACGCGTGCAGCGAATCTCGGTGGCTTCTCCACCGAGCGTCATAGAAAACCTGCTTTGGCCGTATGCAGCAATGCCTTCGAACATAGTGTTCTGATCGCGCCAATCGAGAAAGTTTGGGTACGAGACACCTATGTTTGGGATGCCCGGCGACATCTCTTCGAGGACAGCCAAACGATCGGCTTGCGGATACGGAAGTGGCCGCAGCAGGATTCCATTCGCGAAACTGAAGATCGCGGTGTTCGCGCCGATTCCGAGAGCCAGAGTCAGGACGACGACGATTGTGAAGGCATAACTCTTGAGCAACACGCGGAGACTATATGTCACATCGCGGACTATATTCTCGATCAGTCCGACACCACGTGCGCTGCGACATTCTTCTTTTGACTGTTCGAGACGATCGAACGACCGGAGGGCAGCGTAGCGTGCGTCTTCCGCATTCATGCCGTTTTTGACGTTACGCTCGATATCGCGTTGGACGTGGAACTGCATTTCTTCATCCAGCTCCTGGTCCATCTCGTTTTTATGAGTCAGCGCGCGCCAGCCGCGGAGTAAATTACTTAAATTCATTGAAGACCTCACGCATCTCGTAAAACCAGTGCGACTGCGTCAGAGAATTGCTCCCATTGCTTTCGTTGCGCCTCGAGTTGCTTTCGCCCGCGTGTCGTTAGGCCGTAGAACTTCGCGCGACGATTGTTGTCTGACGGACGCCAGACGGCGGAGATGAGCCCGCGCGCTTCGAGGCGATGCAGTGCGGGGTAGAGCGCACCGGGCGTGACGGTGAGCACCTCGGCAGACAGAAGTTGAATGCGTTGCATGATGTCCCAGCCGTTCAAGCTGCCGGAGTTCAGCAAGCGCAGGATTAAGAGTTCGAGTGTCCCCTGCTTGAACAGGTCGGCTTGTTGTTTATTCATCGTCTCCTCTAGTCAGACGATAGGAAGATGTGAGTCTAACGCTCGTCCTTTCGTCTGTCAATAGGAGCCTCAAAGGAAGGAACCAGCCGCTAGTGGCAGATAA